>CAXTMT010000196.1:0-1312 GCA_964245355.1 uncultured Sphingomonadaceae bacterium | reverse complement strand
GCCCGAGCGTGGCCCGATCTCTTCGCGCGTCCCGCGTTCCACGCTGAGCGTGGCGCCCTGTTCGGATGCGGAGAGGCCCGGCGCCTCGGTGAAGCCGAGCCACGCCAGTTCGGCGCCGACGATCGATGCATAGGTTTGGAACTCCAGCCCGTTGCGATCGGTGGGGTTGAGCGGCTCGACGGTCAGATGCCCCGGCGCGATCGCCTGATCCAGGTGGAAACGGGTGACATGCGTTTCGGGTTGAGTCGCGCAACCGGCAAGCAGGACAAGAGCCGCAAGCGGCGCGACGATGGTGAAACGCATTTCGATCTCCGATACGAACGTGCCACCATAACGCGGGCGAAACGGGCAAGGTTTCGTCACTGCCTTCCCAGCCCGGCGGCTTGACTAGCACCCCCCGCTTCTCTACCGGGCCAGCTTCTTCGCATAACCCGAACCAAGAGAGTGTAGGCACGTCGCGCCATGAAGATCCGTAACTCGCTCAAGTCGCTCAAGGACCGTCATCGCGACAATCGCGTGATCCGCCGTCGCGGCCGCACCTACGTCATCAACAAGACCAACCGTCGCTTCAAGGCGCGGCAGGGCTGATCGAATAGCGTCATGGCTGGCGCGCGCCGAAGCATATCGGTCGCGATCGCCAGCTATAATGGCGGCCCCTACATCGTCGAACAACTGGCGAGCATCGCCGGCCAGAGCGTCCTTCCCGATGAGGTGATCCTCTCGGACGATGGCTCGCGGGACGACACCTGCGCGCTGGCCGAGGCATTCGGCGCGGATGCACCCTTCGCGGTCCGCGTACTTCCCCAGCCCAAGCAGCTCGGCATCCTCGAGAATTTCTATGCGGCCTTCGCGGGCTGCACCGGCGATTATATCGCTTATTGCGATCAGGATGACGTCTGGCTGCCCGAGAAGATGGCGCAGCAGGTCGCGGCGCTCGATCGCGGCGCGATGCTCGTCGTCCATCCCAGCCGCATCGTCGACGGCCTGCTCCGCCCGCTGGGGCGCGACGAGCCCGGCAATTACGCGCACGGCTGCCTTCCCGCCCCGGTCGACGCCGCCGGTGTGCGCGCCTTCGGCCACCAGATGTTGTTCCGCCGCATTGTGCTCGAAGCGATGCTCGCCGTGCGACCGATCGCCGATCGCGTCGCGCCGGGTGGTATCTCGACCAGCTTCGATCGCTTCATTCCCTTTTGCGCGAGCCTCGTCGGCGGCATCACGGTGCTGCCCGAGCCGCTGATCCTGTTCCGCCGTCACGCCAGGGCAACGAGCGACGCCGGCGTCCCTTCGTTCGATATCACCGCCACGGCTAGCG
>CAXTMT010000195.1:0-5184 GCA_964245355.1 uncultured Sphingomonadaceae bacterium | reverse complement strand
CCTTGGGATTGTCCTTGTTGCGATCGGGGTGCAGCTCCTTGGCGAGCTTGCGATACGCCTTCTTGATCGCCGCCTCGTCGGCACCGCGCGCAACCCCCAATGTCGAATACAGATCAGCCAAAATCACCTCCGGAAGACCCGAGAGATGCGAGCGGACGGCGATTTTCACAAGAGGCTAGCGGCACCAAGCGACACACCTGTGCGTTGCGCGCTCCAATTCGTTCATTTCAAAACAAGGAAATCAAACCCCATGCGCCCTTACGCATGCCCGAATTGCGCACGCCCCACCCATTTCGAGGCGCGGGTCTG
Organism: uncultured Sphingomonadaceae bacterium; assembly: GCA_964245355.1. Lineage (GTDB taxonomy): Bacteria > Pseudomonadota > Alphaproteobacteria > Sphingomonadales > Sphingomonadaceae > Sphingomonas_I. Next base: position 4,875 of record CAXTMT010000195.1, on the reverse strand, counting down.
CCCGAACTGCGCCTTCACGCTCGGCTATGATCCGCGGAGCGACCAATTCCTGTTCCTGGGCGACGATGCGACCCACTGGATCGACACCGATGGCCGGCAGCAGGCGGTGATCGTCTGCCAGAACAACAATGATTATGCGATCTGCAACTGGCTGGTGCCCTCGGTCGGCGATCAGCCCTTGTGCCTCGCCTGCAAGCACAACCGCACCATCCCCGATCTGACCGCGCCGACGGTGCCCGAGCGCTGGGCGAAGATCGAGGCGGCCAAGCGCCGGCTGTTCCACACCCTGCTCGCGCTGAAACTGCCGATCGAGACGCAGGCCGAGGCCGAAGCGAAGGGCACGACGCCGGGGCTAACCTTTGATTTCCTCTACGATCCGCTGGGCGAGCAGACCGGCACCGTCCAGATCACCACCGGCCACGAAGACGGGCTGGTCACGCTCAACCTGCTCGAGGCCGACGACGTCCAGCGCGAGCAGATGCGCACCCGCCTGGGCGAACCCTATCGCACGATCCTCGGCCATTTCCGTCACGAGGTCGGCCATTATTATTTCGCCCGGCTCATCGAGGACCGGGATGAGGTCGAGTCTTTCCGCCAGCTCTTCGGCGACGAGCGCATCTCCTACGAGGAGGCCAAGGAGAAGCATTATGGCGACGGCGGCTCGGGCTGGTCGACCGACTATGTCTCGGCCTATGCCACCATGCACCCTTGGGAGGATTTCGCCGAAACCTTCGCGCACCTGATGCACATCATCGACGCGCTGGCGACGATCGGCGGCTTCGGCATGGTGATGAAGGAATGGCCGGGCTTCGAGCAGCAGGACCCAGAGGTCACCTTTGATCCCTATCATGCAGCAACCAGCCAACTGATCAGCCAGTGGAAGCCCTTCGCTTTCGCCGAGAATGCGATCAACCGATCGATGGGCCAGCCGGATCTCTATCCCTTCATTCTGTCCGACACGATCGTGGCGAAGCTGGATTACATCAATCGGCTGCTCCAGCGCGCGGGCGCGGGCGATATCTCGCCGCGGGTGGATACGGGAGTGGCGCAGGAACAGCAGCAGGCTGCGTAAATCCTCCCCGGAACGGGGAGGGGGACCGTGCGAAGCATGGTGGAGGGGGTGTGCGGCAAAGGCCGTGCCTAGAAGAGAGCCCCGCCGTCATCGCTTCGCGATGCCACCTCCCCGTCTCAGGGAGGATTGAGGATCACACCAGCACACGTTCGTCCAACAAGGCGAACTGATCGGGCACCGCGATATCGTCGTGGTCGGTCAGCGGGGTCGGGTAATCGCCGGTGAAGCAGGCGTCGCAGTGGCTGGGCTTGACCGGATCGCGGCCTTCCTCGCCCAGCGCGCGATAGAGGCCGTCGACCGAGACGAACGCCAGGCTGTCGGCATTGATGTACGCCGCCATCTCCTCGACCGTCATCCGCGCGGCGAGCAATTTGGCGCGTTCGGGGGTGTCGACGCCGTAGAAGCAACTGTGCCGGGTCGGCGGCGAGGCGATGCGCATATGCACCTCGGTCGCGCCGGCATCGCGCATCATCTGCACGATCTTGAGGCTGGTGGTGCCGCGCACGATCGAATCGTCGATCAGCACGATGCGCTTGCCCGCGATCAGCGCGCGATTGGCGTTGTGCTTCAGCTTCACGCCCAGATGGCGGACGTTGTCGGCCGGCTGGATGAAGGTGCGGCCGACATAATGGCTGCGGATGATGCCGAGCTCGAACGGGATGCCGCTGGCCTGCGCATAGCCGATCGCCGCCGGCGTCCCCGAATCGGGCACCGGAATGACATAATCCGCATCGACCGGCTTTTCGCGCGCCAACTCCGCGCCGATCGCCTTGCGCACCGAATAGACCGACTGGCCGTCCGAGATCGAATCGGGGCGCGAGAAATAGACATGCTCGAACACGCACGGGCGCGCCCGCACCTTGGCGAAGGGGTTGATCGAGCGAACGCCGCTTTCGCTTACCGTGATCAGTTCGCCCGGCTCGACATGGCGCACGAATTCGGCGCCGACCACGTCGAGCGCCACCGTCTCCGAAGCGAAGATGGTGGAGTCGCCCAGCTTGCCCATCACCAGCGGCCGGATGCCGAGCGGATCGCGGCAGGCGATCATCCCCTCGGGCGTCATCACGACCAGCGAATAGGCGCCCTCGACCTGGCGCAGCGCATCGATGAATCGATCGATGGTCGTGCGATATTGCGAGGTGGCGACGAGGTGGATGATCGTTTCGGTGTCGCTGGTCGATTGGAAGATCGATCCGCGGCGGATCAGCTCGCGGCGCAGCTTGCTCGCGTTGGAGAGATTGCCGTTGTGGGCGATGGCGAAGCCGCCGCTCGCGAGTTCGGCGAACAGGGGCTGGACGTTGCGCAGCGCGGTCTCGCCGGTGGTCGAATAACGGACATGACCGCAGGCGGTGCGGCCTGCCAAGGCGCGGATCACCTCGTCGCGATCGAAATTGCCGGCGACATGCCCCATCGCGCGATGGGTGTGGAACTGGTGGCCATCCCAACTGGTGATGCCCGCCGCCTCCTGCCCGCGATGCTGAAGCGCGTGGAGGCCCAGCGCCACGACGGCGGCGGCCGATTCGGCGTTGAACACCCCAAAGACGCCGCATTCCTCGCGGAGCTTGTCCCCGTCTTCGGTTTCGAACGGATTGGTGGTCAGCATCGTAGGTCCCGCAGCCGGCGAGGCCGCCTATAGGCGGCTCAAGCGGCTTTGTCGCCCTCCGGTCATCGCAACGTCACAAGATTTTGCGTGGCAAGGTCAAAGCCGTACGCCCGCTCATCCTGAGGAGCCATTGAGCGACGTCGAAATGGCGTCGCCAGGTTCGGTCCCGCCTCAGGACGAGTAGGGGTTTGGGATGTGGGGGGTAAGCCTTATGCTCCACCCATGACCGACAGCATCGAAACCACCCCCGCCCTCACCCCGCGCTGGAACGCCGACGGGCTCATCACCGCCGTCGTCACCGACGCGCAGACCGGCGAACCGCTGATGCTGGCCCACATGAATGCCGAGGCGCTCCGGCTCACGATCGCGAGCGGCGAAGCCTGGTTCTGGTCGCGGTCGCGCGCGCGGCTTTGGAAGAAGGGCGAAAGCTCGGGCCATGTCCTCAAGGTCGTCGAACTGCGCATCGATTGCGATCAGGATGCGCTGTGGGTCCGCGCCGCGCCGCAGGGGCCGGCCTGCCACACCGGTGCGCGCAGCTGCTTCTATCGGCGCGTCGACGGCGATCGGCTGATCCGCGAACTCTGACGCGTACCGCGCGATTGGTTCCGACGAATCAACAATTTTACAGAAATGCAGAAATGTTAGGTTCATGCAACTCCCAAGTTGTTGAGGTGTTCTATCTTTAGTGTTCCAGTTGCGTAGGTGATTTTATGCGTGTGTTCGTAGCGAAGCTTATCGTACCAGTAGCTTTGTTTGCCGCAGCGGCTCCGGCGTTAGCCGCAGGCCCCGCCCAACCGGAACGGGCCGAAGTCAACGAAACCGCTTTTCATGCTGCCGGCGATCGGAATATTCATGATGGATATTGGTCGGCGACAAGCGAATATTACGTAAGTCAGCGAGGGGCCGTTGCGACGAGTGCAGGCGGTCGGCCCGTTCGCCGCATCCTCATCTCCGGCTATCACCCGGTCGAGGGCTTCGAGGCGGAAATCGCCAAGGAGCAAGCCGAAGCAGCACGGCACTAATCCCGCGAGGCGGTTCGGGTTCCCTGACGGCATCAAAGCGCTCCGGCCTTCGGGTCGGGGCGTTTTTTATTACGTGCGCTGCCGACGCTCTATCGCGTCCCAGATCAGGCTGACGGTATCGGTGCCGTTGAAGCGATCGATCGCGACGATGCCGGTGGGCGAGGTCACGTTGATCTCGGTCAGATAGCCGGCGATCACATCGATGCCGACGAACACGAGGCCCCGCTTGGCGAGCTCCGGCCCGATCGCGGCGCAGATGTCGAGTTCGCGCGGAGTAAGCTCGGTCGCCGCACCCTTGCCGCCCACTGCCAGATTGGAGCGGATCTCGCCCGCCTTGGGCAGCCGGTTGACGCCGCCTGCCGGCACACCATCGACCAGCACGATCCGCTTGTCGCCCTTCGACACGTCGGGAAGGAAGGCCTGCACCATGAACGGCTCGCGCCACACCTGCCCGAACAGTTCGGTCAGCGCGGCGAGGTTGGCGTCGTTGCGCGCGACGTGGAAGACCGCCGATCCGGCGTTGCCGTAGAGCGGCTTGACGACGACTTCGCCGTGTTCGGCATGGAAGGACCGCGCCTCTTCCAGTTGCCGGGTAATCAACGTCGGCGGCATGAATTGCGCATAATCCAGCACGAACAATTTCTCGGGCGCATTGCGCACCGCCGCCGGATCGTTGACCACCAAGGTCTCGTGCTGGATGCGCTCCAGCAGGTGCGTGGCGGTGATGTAGGCGAGGTCGAACGGCGGGTCCTGCCGCATCAGCACGACATCGATGTCGGCGCCGAGATCGAGAATGCGGGTCTCGGCGACGGTGTAATGGCCGCCCTCGACGCGCTGCACCGTCACGCGCCTGGCCGGCGCCTTCAGCCGCCCGTCGCGAAAACTCAGATCGCCCGCCGCATAATGCCACAGCTCATGGCCGCGTTGCTGCCCGCCGAGCATGATCGCAAAGGTCGAATCGCCCGCGATGTTGATCGTCTCGAGCGGATCCATCTGGACCGCGATCTTGAGGGGCATGCGATTTCCTTCCCTGAGCCGAGCGCGATGTAGGAGCCCGGCCCTCCCCTGTCATCCGACAGCGTCACCCGATCCACGCATTCTCGATATGCCGCAGCGCCCGCCCCGGCGCGATCAGGATGACGTCGATGCGGATATCGTCCCCCGGCCCCGCATAGCGC
>CAXTMT010000194.1:0-5227 GCA_964245355.1 uncultured Sphingomonadaceae bacterium | reverse complement strand
GGATAAGCGGTGGCCATTCAGCGGTTTACCAGATCAACACGCGCTGATCGGGCGCGAGGTACAGCTTGCTCGCCGGCGCCGGCTTGAAGGCGTCGTACCAGGGTGCCAAGTTGCGGACGATATCGGCGCGCTGCGGGCCGGGGGAATGCGGATCGGTCAGCAGGCGCTGGCGGAGCGCGGGCTCGCGGAAATTATTCCGCCAGACCTGCGCCCAGCCCAGAAAGAACCGCTGGTCGCCGGTCAGCCCGTCGATCACCGGTGCCGGCTTGCCGCCGAGGGCCGTATGATAGGCATCGTAAGCGGTGTTGAGCCCGGCCAGATCGGCGGAATTCTCGCCCAGCGTCAGCCGTCCCTTGATGTGGAGGCCCGGCAACGGCTCGTAAGCGTCATATTGCGCCGCCAAACGGTCTTCCAGCGCATTGAAGCGCTTCACGTCCTCATCCGTCCACCATTGGCCGAGCTTGCCGTGGAGATCGTATTTGGCGCCCTGATCGTCGAAATGGTGGCTCATCTCATGGCCGATCACCGCGCCGATCGCCCCGTAATTCACCGCCATGTCCGCCTTCGGATCGAAGAACGGCGGCTGCAGGATCGCCGCCGGGAAGACGATCTCGACCATGCCGAAATTGGCGTAGGCGTTGACCGTCATCGGCGTCATGCCCCATTCCCAGCGCTGGAGCGGCTTGCCGAGATGGCTGAGGTCGTATTCGTGATCCCATTGCGCCGAACGGGCCTTGTTGCCGAAAGCATCCCCGGCCGTGATCGTCAGAGTGTCGTAGCTGCGCCAGCGCGACGGATAACCGATCTTCGGCACGAAGGCCGCCAACTTGGCATGCGCCTTGACCTTCGTTTCCGGGGCCATCCACGTCAGATTGTCGATCCGGCGGTTCATCGCCGCGATCACGTTTTTCACGAGCTGATCGGCCGCCGCCTTCGTTTCCGGCGGGAAGTATTTCGAAACGTAGATTTGCGCCACTTCATCGCTCAGGGCATTGTTGGTGAAGGTCGTGGCGCGCTTCCACCGTTCCTCCTGCTGCGGGGTCCCCGCCAAGGTGGTGCCGTAGAAGGCGAAGCGTTCCTGATCGAACGTGTGCGGCAACACGTCGGCATAAGCATCGAGCGTACGGAGCAGCAGCTGATCCTTCAGCACCGCGATCGGCGCATCGGCGATCGCCTTCGCAATCCCGCTCACCGCGCTTGGCTGAGCGACGATCACGGTATCGACCGGCATCCCGTTGGCGCGAAGATAGGTCGCGAAATCATAGCCCGGCGCTGCCGCCTGGAGCTGCGCCAGGGTCATCTTGTTGTAGGTCTTGTCGGCGTCGCGGCTGTCGATCCGGGTCCAGCTGATCTGCGCGATCCGCGTCTCGAACGCGACGATCGCGGCGGCGCGCGCCGCCGCATCGGGCTCGCCGGCCAGCGTGAACATCTTCGCGATATGCTGCTCGTAAGCCGCCTTGGCCGCCGCCAGTTTGGGATCGCCGCTGAGATAATAATCGCGATCCGGAAGCCCGAGCCCCGCCTGGCCCAGGCCGACGACATAGACTTCGGGATTCTTGTCGTCCTGACCGACACCGCTGCCGAACGGCCCGCCGATTCCCATACGGTCGGCTTCCGCGACGAGCGCGGGATAGTCGGCCTTGTTCGAAAGCTTCTTCACCTTCTTCAGCCAGGGTGCGGCCGGCTCGAGGCCTTTGTTTTCGATCGCGGCGGTATCGAGATAGGTCGCATAGGCGGTGCCCATCTTCGATCCCGGCACCTTGGCCTGCGCTTCCAGGATTTCGCGCGTCCGGGCACGCGACAGGTCGGCGAGAACGTTGAAGGAACCATAAGTGGACTTGTCGTCCGGGATCGGCGTGGTCCTGCGCCAGGTGCCGTTGGCGAAGCCGTAGAAATCGTCCCCGGGGACGACCGACTTGTCCATGCCCGCCTCGTCGAAGCCGAAGCTGCCGATCTGCGGCTTGCCGGCGGGAGCGGCGGCGGCCGTCGTCGTGGGGCCTGCGGCCTGCGCCTGGGCAAAAGCGGCGCACACCAGAAGGCTGCTGCCCACGAGCAGCGAAAGCTTGCTGACCATCAGAATATGTCCTCGATTATCTTTGTGATGGCGGGAGACTAGCGACTGGCCGCTCCCACGTCATCCCCGCGAAGGCGGCGATCCATATTCTGGGCCTTGGGGAAAAATCGCACCGCATGCGGCTATGGATTCCCGCCTTCGGGAATGACGACGGTGAATGTGGATTATCCCCGCTCGCGCATCAGCCTTTGCTGATCGCGCTTCCAGTCGCGATCCTTCGTCGCCTCGCGCTTGTCGTGGAGCTTCTTGCCCTTGGCGAGCGCGAGTTCGACCTTCGCGCGGCCGCGGCTGTTGAAATAAACCGCCATCGGAATGAGCGTCATGCCCTCGCGGCTCAGCCCCTTGTGCATCTTCTCGATCTCGCGCTCGTGCAGCAGCAATTTGCGCGGGCGGCGGGGCTCATGGTTGAAGCGGTTGCCGAAATTATATTCGGGGATGTTCGCGTTGACGAGCGTCACCTGCCCGTCCTTCACGTCGGCATAGCTCTCGGCGATCGAGCCTTCGCCGAAGCGCAGCGACTTCACCTCGGTTCCGGTCAGCGCGATCCCCGCCTCGAAGAATTCCTCGAGGAAATATTCGAAGCGCGCCCGCCGGTTCTCGGCGACGATCTTCTTCTTGTCGAATTCTGCGGGACGCGGACGGGCCATAAGCGCGGGGACATAGGCGCTGCGCTCGGTGGGCGAAAGGGCGCTGGCGCCTCACCCCGCGCAGTCTGGACAGAATTACGCCAATAGCGTAAACGCCAATCATGGAAGTCCGCTTTTCGAAGACGGCGCTGAAGGCCCTTCGCAAATCCGGCAAGGGGGCGCTGATCAACGAAAAGATCAAGGAATTGGCGACCGATCCGACAGCAGCCGCGAACAATGTGACGAAGCTCGTCGGGCGACCGGAACATCGCCTGCGGGTTCAGGACTGGCGGGTGCTCTTCCGGATCGAGGATGAAATTCTGTTGATCGACGATATCGGCCCGCGCGGGTCGATCTATTGAACGTGTGGAGAATGCGATGAACATCCAGTTCGCCGTCGTCGACGGCATCCGCATGGCGACCCTGCCGGCCGAGCAGCTCGAGCGCCTGCAAGCGGCGGCAGAGGATCGCGCCGATATCCGCGCGGCGGAAGCGGCGGAGGCGCGCCGTACTGCCGGCGAGGAATATCTGCCGGCGATCATGGCCGATCGCATCGTCGCCGGCGAAAGCCCGCTGCGGGTGTGGCGCCAATATCGCGCGTTTACGCTCGCCGCGCTTGGCGAGCAGGCGGGCATCCGCGCGTCCTATCTGTCCGAGATCGAGCTCGGTAAAAAGCCGGGTAGCACGCGGCTATGGCGCGCGCTCGCCGACGCGCTGGATGTCGATATCGACGACATCCTGTCGTGAACCCGTTGCCGGAATATGCGATCCGAAAAGCGTGAAGGTCACCCGTCCGAGCTGACTATCGCGACCTCGTCAAAGCCCTTTAAAGATACAGCATCCCCAGCGGCAGGACGGTGCCGACGATCAGCAGAACGACCGATATCCGCCGCGTCGCGCGGGTCGTCAGCGCGATGACGACGCCCATCAGGGTCGAGATCGTCAGCCCGATCGCGAGCAGGCCGACGAACACCTGGAGCGGGAATTTGTCGTGCGGTTTCGGCGCATCGGCAGGCATCGCGGCCATCGGCGGTTTGGGGCGACGGGGCTTGGGCGTCGTCCGCGCGACCTGATCCTTGTGGACCGCCGCGATCCAGACCATCCACGTCGGCGCGCCCGCCTGATCGGGCAGGCGGAAGGTCTGCACCGCGCCGCTGATCGAGAAGAGCAGCAGCATCGGGGCGAACAGCAGCCCCAGATAGAGATGCCACGCGCGCAACTGCCGCAGCGTGGAGGCCTTCATCGCCATCAGATCAGCCCGGCATGCACCAGCGCCGCATCGACGGCAGCGCGGCTCGCAGCACCCGGTGGGGTCATCGGCAGGCGCAGCGCAGCCGGGAATTCGGGGCGCACCCTGTTCAGGGCATATTTCACCGGGCCGGGCGAGGCGTCGGTGAACAGCGCCACGTGAAGCGGGAACAGGCGATCCTGAAGCAGCAGCGCATCGCCCCACCGCCCCTCCGCGCACGCCGCCTGGAAATCGGCGCACAGGCGCGGCGCGACGTTGGCGGTGACCGAGATGCAGCCCTTGCCCCCCATCGCCATGAAGCCGAGCGCCATATCGTCATTGCCCGAGAGCTGGCAGAAATCCGCGCCGCAGGCGAGGCGCTGCGCCGCCACGCGCTCGACCTTGCCGCTGGCATCCTTCACGCCGACGATGGTGGGCAATTGCGCCAGCACGGCCATCGTCTCGACGCTGATGTCGGTCACGGTGCGCGTCGGCACGTTGTAGATCAGGATCGGCAGGGACGATCGTTCGACCAGAGTGCGGAAATGCGCCTCGATGCCCTGCTGGTTGGGCCGGTTGTAGTACGGCAGCACGACCAGCGCGGCATCGGCCCCCGCCGCCGCCGCGCGCGCCATATGGCTCGCCGCGACGTTCGTGTCGTTCGATCCGCACCCGGCGATCACGGGTACGCGCCCCGCCGCCTGCTCGATGCAGATGGCGACGACGCGGTCATGCTCGGCGATCGACATGGTCGCGCTTTCGCCGGTCGTGCCGCAGGGCACCAGCGCCGTGCTGCCGCTCTCGATCTGCCAGTCGACGAGGGCGCGGAACGCCGTCTCGTCGATCGCCCCGCCCCGGATCGGCGTGACCAGCGCAGGGATCGACCCGCTGAACATCTTCTATCCCTTCTCTCGCGCGCCGGCCGGGGCCATATGGAGCGCATGATAACCGACCGAGACGATCCCGCCGCCGGCCGCACGGCGCCAGATAGGGACCGTGCCCCCCGCCTGTCCAGCCGCGCCGCCGCCAAGCTCGCGCCGGGGCTGGTGCTGCTTTCGGTCGGCGCGGCGGCCGCGACATTGACGCTCCAGCAGGGTCGCCCGCCGCAACTGCCTTCCGCCGCCACGGCGACGACGAGCGCGACCGTCGCGACCGCTGCCCCGCTGCCGCCTTATGCGAGCGATCCGCTGTGGCCGGTGGTGCAGCAATGGAGCGCGCTTCGCCAGAGCGATTCGCTGCCGTTCGCCAGCTATGCCGGCTTCCTGCTCGCCCATCGCGGCTGGCCGGGGGAGCCGGGGC
>CAXTMT010000193.1:3465-5227 GCA_964245355.1 uncultured Sphingomonadaceae bacterium | reverse complement strand
GTCGAAGAGCGCGCGGTGGAGGTTCAGGCCGCCCCCGAGCGGAAAGGCTTCTTCGCGAGGTTGCTGGGACGGTAATTTGTTGTCGTCATGCGGATGCAGGCCTGCATCCATTCGCGCTCCCTCATAGGCGATGCGAATGGAATCCCGGCCTCCGCCGGGATGAGGATTACCCCAATTCCCTGAGATAGGCCTGCCGCTCGTCCTTGCGCTTCGGCGCGGGGACCAGCTTGTAGAGCCGCCGGATCTCGTCGGCATGGCGCGCGAGATCGTCGCGGGAGGCGAAGCTGTCGGCATGCTGGCGGTGGCGGCAGAGCGGCTGGGGGACGAAGGTCGCCGAATAGCCCGATTTCGCCGCGCGCAGATACAGCAGCCAGTCGAACGCGAAATCCAGCCGCTCGAAGGAGGGGCCGTTCGCCTCCAATATCTCGTGCAACGCCGCGCGCCGCCAGATCACCGAGCTCACCGACAGCACCGGATTGCGCACCGTCATCGCCGAGGTGAGCAGCACGTCGGGCAAGATCTCACCCCCGTCGGCGATCTCGGGGCCGATGATGCTCGCGGGGTAGCCGCAATGATCGGCGATGACGTTGCCGCCGGTGTCGATCCACTCGATGCCGACGAAGGCGAACGCCGCCTCGGGCGCCGCCTCCAGCGCTTCTACGCAGCGCTCGATCATCGCCGGCGCGATCCAGTCGTCGCCCTCGGCGATGTGGAAATATTCGGCGTCCGACGCGCGCGCGACCGCGAGCCAGGTATCGAACAGCCGCCCTTCGTTGGCGGCTTCGTCGACGAAATCGATCCCGACCCGGCGCGCGACGGCACGGATCGCGGCCGGACTGCCGTCGGTGGAGGCGACATCATGATAGACGATCCGGCGCGGCGGCAACGTCTGGCGGATCAGGCTCGTCATCCGCGGCTCGGCGAAGCGGCCGTGGTTGTGGCCGACGATCGCGACATCCACCGCGGGCGGCGCATAGACCTCGCGCAACAGGGCGCTGATGTAGGTCGGCCAATCATATTGGCTGCGCGCCCAGTTCGCCCGTTCCTCCGAGCGGCCGAGGGCGCCCGCCGCCTTCAGCCCGGCGAGCAAGGTCAGCGGATCGCCGGAGTCGGTCAGAATGCCGAGTTCGGCATTGCCCGCGATCAGATCGGAAATGCCGCCCGCCCCCTCCAGCGCGACGATCGGCAGCCCGACCGACCAGGCCTCGATCGCCGCCGATGGCAGAGGATCCTCGCGTGAAGGTAAGAAGAAAATGTCGGCCGCGCCCAGCAACGTATCGATGTCGCTGCTGTTGGGCAAGTGCTGGAAAATGCCCGTCGCCGCCAGCAATTCGGTGCGGGCGGAGAGCGCGGTTTCGATCGCACGGTCCCAATCGCCTTGCCAGATGAAGAGCATCGGCGTCTGCGTCGCCTGCGCCGCCTCGCAGGCGGCGACGAACAGATCGACGCCCTTGCGCTTGTCGCCGAAGCCCAGCCCCACCACGACCTGCCGTTCCTCGTCGCCGCCGAGCAACGCGGTGCGCGCCTCCTCGCGGTCGACGCGGGCGACGCGGCGATATTGGCCCTGCGGCAGCTGGCGGATCTGCGCACCCGGCACCCCGGCCCTCTTCAACATCACCTCGATCGCCTGCGTCGGTGCGACGAAGCGCCGCATCCGGCCCGCGGCCTCCTCGATCAGCGCCTGAGCGCCCAGCCCCGCGAACATCGCCGGCAATTCGTGGATCAGCTGGATCGCGGCGATGCCTGCCGCCCGCACCGGATC
>CAXTMT010000193.1:0-3455 GCA_964245355.1 uncultured Sphingomonadaceae bacterium | reverse complement strand
CGGAGCGAGCGCCGCCGACGAGGCCGCGCTGTTGACGATCGCATGCGCGAAGCCCCGCGCCGCCAGCCGCATCATGACGAGGCCGATATCGGCACCCGCCACGATCGTCTCGGCCGTCCCGCGATATTCGTCCAGCAGCCCATCGTAACCGGGATCGCCGCGCAAGAGCACGAAGACGATGCGGATGCCGAAATCGGCCTTCAGCGATTGACCGATGTGAAGCAGCAACCGCTGCGCCCCGGCGACGAAGGCATCGTGCCCGACCAGCACCAGCCGCCGCACATTTTCCGCCGCTTCCGGGTTCAGCACCGCCTGCACGGCGTTGAGATAGGCATAGCCATAGTGGCGATCGGGCTCGAGGTAGGCGCCCTCCCCCCACTCGTTCCACGCGTTGATGACGACGATCGGCGGCGACCCGTTGGTGTGCGGCGCCTCCGCCTTGTCCGCCAGCGCCTTCAGCCAGCCGCGGAATTTGGTCGGCGTCGATCCGTGGATGATCGACGATGCGCCCTGGCGGCGGCTGTCGTTATCCCATGCTGGGAAGCACCCCCTGATCAGCGGAAAATCCGGCTCGGGATCGGCCAGCGCGACATTCGTGAAATCCTGATAATCCCACACCTTCAGCGCGGCATTGGCGCCGAACAGGCGCTGCGGCTGGAGCAGGCGCAGCGAGCGGCTGTATTTATGCGGCGGAAATTCCATCGCGCCGTCGAGCCCGTAGGGCTGCGGATCGGTGTCTTCGAAGGTCTGCGCGAGATAGAGGATCGGATTCTCGCCGATCGCCCGAAAAGCGCTGCGTAACCGGGCGAGCCAGTTCACCGCATCGGGAATCGATCCCACCCGGTAGATGACGAACAACGGCCGCCCGTCGACACGGCGATAACGCGGATCGGCGAAATAGCGCGCCAGATCGAGCGCCAGCATCTCGGGCATCTGCGGCGGATAGGTCTGTTCGAGCAAAATCTCGCTCTCGCTGCCGTCCCAGCGCCTGGACCAGGTCTCGTTCGCCCAGATCAGGAAGAAACCGATGTCGAGCGACTTGTCATAGAGGAAATTGTCGAGCGGGCGTTCGAGCAGGCGCTGCTGGCCGAAATGGTAATAATAGAAAGCGAAGCCCGCGAGGCCGGCCTGCTTGGCGAGCGCGACCTGCGTGGGCATCACCCGCGGATCATCGAGATCGTAGAAGCCGAGCGCGGAGGGGATGCGCGGCTGATAATGGCCCGAGAAACGCGGCACCCCGCGCACGACATTGTGCCACTCGGTGAAGCCCTCGCCCCACCACGCATCATTCTCGGCGAAGCGGTGAAATTGGGTCAGATAAAAAGCATAGACGTCGGCGCGCCGGGCGCGGCCGCCCGGAGGTGGCGCATCGTGGCTTTCGTAGAGCTCCGAAGGCTTGTGGTTGCTGCGGATCTCTTCCTGCTGGAGGAGGATCGAGGGGGCATTGTCGTTGCTCGCGCTCTCGTCGTCGAGATGGCGCCAGCGCAGCATCAGCGATCGGAAGGCCTGCGCGTTCGTGCCGGTCAGCTGATATTTCTCGCGCAGGACGAACCAGCTGATCCCCGCCGCCGGCTCACGCCCCTCGTCCGCGCCGACATAGACGAAATGGTAGAAACCATCGATCCGCGCTTCGAGGATGTCCGGATAGGTCGTATAATAGTGCTTGTAGTCGAAGAAGCGCGACGGATTGACCAGCTTGCCCTTCGTCCGCGCGCGCAGGAAGCCGACCAGCGCGGGCTCGAGCCGGCTGCCGAGCTGCCCGCGGACATATTTGGGATCGAAGCCCGGCATCGGCTGGAAACCGTCGCGGTCGCCCACGGTCAGATAATGGGCGAGCATATTGTCTTCGGGGCGCAGGCGCGGCGCCTGCAGGCGATACCAGCCGGGATCGAAGAAGGGCGTCGGCGCGCGTCCCTCGCGCTCGCCCGAGAGGATATAATGCTCCAGCAGATCGGCGAATTGCGGGACCACGTCCGGATTGTTGCGCCGGTAGAAGCCATCGTCGAAGACGTTGGTCGCCCGGATCAGGCGATGAAACTTCTGCTGTAACGGAGTCATCGCCATCGAGAGTGGGGTTAAGTCTTCCGCGTTCAGCGCGCAATCAGCGCGAGGATCTGAGCTGGTAACGAAGCATTGCGGCCTCCGGTCCGCGTGTGGGAAAGATGATGGCGCGCCGAAAACAGCCGGCCCGCGCCGCTCGCCAGTACGCGAATGCCGAGCGCATGCGCCTCGACCGCGGTGAGCCCCGCCGCATAAGGCTGGGTGTTCACGATCGCATCGTGCGCGGCGAGCGCTTTCAGATAGGCCGCCTGCCCTTCCGGTATGATCGTCTGGGTCACGGTGATGCCGGCGCGGGCGAGCAATTCGGTGACGCGGGTCAGCGGGCGTTCGTCGGCATAGCGCCGGTCGATCAGCGTGACTCGCTCCACCCCGCTCGGCCAGGCGGCGATCGTGCCGGGACCGATCTTGGCAGGGTTGCCCACCAGCGCGACGCCGGAGCGCGGGGTATCGCGCAAGGCCAGCAAGGTATCCGGCGGGCTGTAGTCGATATAGCCGCCGAGAATGTTGACGATGGGCTCGGCATAAAGGCCCGCCAGATCGGCGCCGCTCTGCCATACGTCGCCGATGAAGCCATCGAACACGCCCAAGCCGGTCGTCGCCGATTGGCCACCGACCCACTTATACATCCGCGCCGCCGGCTTGGCCGAAAGCGCGGCGAGGCCGACGACATCGCTCCACCCGCCCAGATCGAACAATATGTCGATCTCCGCCCCGGCGATGCGCGCGGTGAGCGCGGGGGCTTCGAGCGTGTTCACCGGCAGCCACTCGCGCGCGATCCGCCGCAGCCGTTCGGTCGCCCAATCGTTGCGGGTGCCGCGATCGAAGATCATAATATCGTGCTGCTCGGCCACTGCGACCCACGTCGACCAGGTGAGATAATAGACCGGGGAGGCCGAGAAGAGCGGCGAGATCAGGCCGATGCGGCGGCGCCCGGTGCGCGGTGCACGGCGCGGCAGACGCGGACTGGTCAGATTGGCAGCAGCGAACGCCTTGAGCCGATCGCTCAGGACCTCGGCACTCCCGCTGCCCGTATAAAGCCCCGCCATCAGGCTGGTCAGTTCGGCATCGACGCCGAAATGGGGATGGCCGTGGAGCGGGCCGACGAGGCCGATCGCCGCTTCGGGATCGCCATACTCGTTCATCGCCAGATCGGCGAGGCCCAGCAGCGCCGTGCCGTTGCCGGGGCTATGCCGCAACACCGCCCGCCACGCATCCCCGGCGGCGCGTATCTCGCCCGCCTCGCGCGCAATCCGGGCGAGCAGGGCGTTGCTCTGCCAAAGCGCCGGCGACAGGGCGACCGCCTCCCCGGCCGCGATCCGCGCCGCCGCCGGATCGCGCGCGGCATAATAAGCGATCGCAAGGTTGTGCTTTATCTCGGGCGCGCGCGGCAGCTT
>CAXTMT010000192.1:5024-5262 GCA_964245355.1 uncultured Sphingomonadaceae bacterium | reverse complement strand
GTATCTTATTCACCCGGGGCGCTGATCGATCAAGTGGTTATCGCTTCGACGCCGCAACCGCTGGCGATGGCTTACGGCAGAGTTCTACCAGCCGATCGACCGCGATCGCTGCCCGCCACGTCTCGACGGGCGGCACTGCCGGGAGATCGCGTTACGCTTCGTGCGATGTGGTCCCGTCGTGGCTCGTCTGCCGCGATCATCAAAACGCACTCTTCGCCCGCAAGCTGAATGCAAAGCG
>CAXTMT010000192.1:0-5014 GCA_964245355.1 uncultured Sphingomonadaceae bacterium | reverse complement strand
TCTGGCGGCTGTTTGAGCGCAAAGGATGGGACGATGGCCTCGCAGCGGCCGGGCGCCGTTTCAACTGCGAGCGCCGTGGCGGGAGGGCACGGCTGACGCGGAATAGGGCGAGGCGGCCCACCATCCTGCTGCCGCTTCCGGACGAGCGGGAATGGAAGCGGGCACTCAGCCGCTTTCGCCGCTGACCCCCGCTATGGGCGGCGCGTGCGGCCCATGAACAGCCTGATCTCGACGATCACCGGCCCGATGACGGTTGCCCGGCCGAGCGCTCCTGCGAACCGCGACAGGACGCGCACGCGACCGCCATGAGCTGCGACGGGAAGGCGCACGCAGGAGGCAACGCCTCGTCTAGCCGCGGTCACATTGGTCCGACAGAGCCGGGCTTGGTTGCGTTGTCTCTCACAGATCAACGGTCGGCGGGCACCGCTGCACCGGCATAGGGGTCGTACGCGGTCGGATGGGGCGCCGGGGTTGGCGCTCGCAACGGAGAGGCCGGTGGCGCCAGCAAGGAGGGCGCCGCCGATGGTGGTGCGGCGACCAGGCTGATCAATCCGCCGGCAATGGTCGGTGCGCCGAACAGGATGAAGCAACCGACGACGACGCTCGAGCCCCGGCGCAGGTCGATGCGACCGCCCAGCATCCCAAGACCGACAGCAGCAATGGCAACGATGGCGATGACGGTCGCGATCGACCCGAGGAGTGCTGCCTCGATCCAACGCGCCGCGATCACCAAGTGATCGTCGAAGGCCGGCGAGATCGGGGAGCTCAAGGCTGCACGCCGGCGTTGCGTGTTTGGCCGGCGAACGCGGGGGCGCCATTCGCTTCAACCGCACGGCGGAAGGGTGCACTCCCAGTCACTGCTTTTCATACCGCTGTGCCGAGGTCGCGTCGATGACCCTTGGTCTTCAGTTACTGTAACTTGTGCTGAACCGGCGGGGCCGACCTGCAGTTACTCGCGCATCAGGATCGGTGCCAAAGAGAGAGCATATCGCATTTTTCAAGGCGCTCCTTTGCAGCGACAAGTCTGATCCGACTACAACGCCCCTCTAGATGAGGCTCGAGGTCGCCGTCTCCCGCGCCCGCGACCAGGCACACCTCTACACCGACGACCGCACCAGGCTTATCACTGCCATCGGCCTACGCGACAGCTCCCAACCCGCCGCCCTCGATCATGACCGAGGATGGGCGTTCGCAGTTGATTGAACATCGTCTATCTACTGTCTAGATACTTGGTTGCCCCGCCACGGCATGAACGCCACACCCCAAAGCAACACGATCCCCACGAAGGGCACTAAACCAAGGAGCGCCCACAATGGAGAATGCCCCGCTTTTCGCAGTATATTAGCGAGCGGTATCGCCCATATGAACGCTGACACGACTATGAAAACCAATACATGAGAAGAAGACATTGGCTATGATCCTGACTGACAGCAGTTCTCGTTACAAGCGCATCGCCAGAAGCGGTATGCCCCTACCCCAAGATTCCATGTATCAAAATACTTGGGATGATTGACGCTATTGAACTGCAAGGGAGGAAGTTTTTCTCTTGGAAGGGGAGCGGCATTGTCGGAAAAGAGGCGGGGATCACGATCGGGATAAACCGTCAATCCGAATTTCATCACCGCCTGATGGGCTGGGACAATCGCACGCTGAGTTTGCAGCGTGTCACCATGCACGTATACCATACCACAGCATCTGTTATAGTATACTCCGTCAGCATTTCTGGTCTTTTGCTGATGCATGGCGACGTAGATATATAAAACCACCAATGACGTAATCAGCCCTACCGTGATCACTATATTTCGCACGGAGGGGTTGCTCGCCGACATACTATCTCGCCGGGCATATCACATTACGAAGTGTGGTGTTGGACCGAGAGAGACCAAGGCCCAAGCCAGGAGTAGCCAACCCGTTGGTTTCTCCAACATGCTCTCCACTGACAGGGTCGAAGTTATCGCTGATCGATATTCGACCTAGATTTCCTGTAATATTGGTATTTTTTCCCGAAAACGTAGAGAGGTTTTTTGAATAGCCACTGCCGAAGCCGCCGCCTAGGCCACCTATACCATAAACATACGAAGTAGTATCGAAGTTTCCCGAGTATCCATTAGCAGTCGTAAACGACCCTTCTGTATGAGTGTAGCCGGCAAGAAGCGTGCCGCCGGCCTCGGTGAACTTAAAATCTACCCGCCCCGAGGCCGCTAATTGCGCTGGCGTTGGGTTGCAGGGACGCGGCTGGTTATTCTGCGGCGATGGATCACCCCCGCCGCCGGACCCTCCCTCTCTAGGATCAAACCTCATATAGGTCGGACTAAAGTTGAAGAGGGAGCTTACGTCAAAATCCGGTTTAGGATCCCGCACGAAAACCAGCTTCGATTTTACGACCCCATCCGCGCCGTCAGGATCTCCCGGAGTTTGGTCGTGAGCAACAATAAAATACCCGTCTATGTAATATCGTACACAGTTCTCGAATTGACAAACGTCAAAAGCGTTCCCGCTCGGATCGGTGAAATTCACCGGATCGCCGCCGGTATAGTTATACCAGTTCATGCCGTCGCCATAGCCGATCGGATCGGTCTGCATGAACCTGCCGAGGGTGGGCGAGTAGGTCCTGGCCTTGTAGTCGTACATGCCGAGCGCGGGCAGCCACTTTTGGCCGGTATACTGGAACCGGCCGATGTTGTTCGCTCCCGGAATGCCGAACTCGTCATAGCTGTTGATCGCGATCACGCTACCGGCGTTGTCGGTCACCGCCACCACGCTGCCCCGCTCGTCGGCGGCGAGGAACCGCCGGTCCGAGGTGCCGGACCCCTCGTACCACACCAGCGGCTCGTCCTGGCCGGGGCCGTAGACATAGCGCCGCAGCACCGCCCCGGTCTGCTGATCGAGCTCCGCCAGCACCCGGTTACCGTCGTAGCTCAGGGTTGTGTTCTGGCTCGGGTCGAGGTTCCCATTAAACAGTCGTCCGAGCGCGTCATATGCGAGGTTGCCCCCAGGCGCATTCGCCAGCTGGTTTTCACTCGTGTAGGTGTAGCTGGAGCCGCCTGAGTTGTTGAGGTTGCCGCGCCCGTCATAGCCCAGCGCCGTGCCGCCCGAGCTGGTATATTGGTTGAGGTTGTTGACCGCATAGGCGCGATCGACGTTCGCCGCCGCGTTCCACTGATAGGCGTCGTTCCACATCGTCCGGCTCGTGATCTGACCCGCCGCGTTGTAGGCGAACGTGTAACCGTTGTCCGCGCTGCTGTTGGCCAGCGACAGGCTCGTCAGCCGCGACGCACCGTCATAGCCGTACCACGTGCTCACCCCGTTCGCCCGCCCCAGTGCCGTCCGCCGCCCCAGGTCGTCATAGTTGAAGAACGCCAGCGTCGCGCCGCCATTCTCGTATATCCCGGTCATCTCGCCGACCGCGTCATAGCCGTAGGTCACATAGAACCCGTCCCACCACGTCTGCCGTGTCCGCCGACCCGCCGCGTCATACTGGAAGCTGGCGTTGCCCGTCCC
Organism: uncultured Sphingomonadaceae bacterium; assembly: GCA_964245355.1. Lineage (GTDB taxonomy): Bacteria > Pseudomonadota > Alphaproteobacteria > Sphingomonadales > Sphingomonadaceae > Sphingomonas_I. The sequence goes on along the minus strand of CAXTMT010000192.1, from coordinate 1,513 downwards.
GTACCACGCGTCCGACTGGCTCGTCAGCCGGCCCAGCGCATCGTACACATAGCCCAGCGCGTGGCCATTGCCGTCGTTCGCGGTCACAAGCTCGCCCAGATTGTCCCAGGCATAGCTCAGATTGGTCTCCCAAAACACGTTGTCAGGCCGGTTTCCGCGGCCGAGCGCAGTCCCGCCGCAATCGCCGTCGCATCAAAGATGATGAAGCAGCCAATGATGACGGTCGCTCCTCGGCGCAGGTCGACGCGACTGGTTGCAGCCATCAATCCCACAAGGGCGACCGCGATGATCGCAATGGCGGTCGCGATGCTGCCCAACAGCGTGACTTGAATCCAATTCACGGCTGCGAGCGTCCGACTTGTTTTAGGGAAGCCTCGCCGATCATAAAAGCACGTCTCATTTATTCAAAGGGTAAAACCGACATTGCTTCACCAAAGACTCAAGGTCTTCTGATAGGCTTTTTGTATAATTTGGAGGGTGGCTTCCAATTACATAGGTTGTTACCCCATTATCCAGTCCCACATTCTCGACGAGGATGTCTGTATTAGACGGGCCAGGAGCGTGGATATACACAGTTAACTTAGAGGTTCCATCTGTCAGCCCACGGCTTGCATCAGTTAACTTCGCATTACGGTAAGAGGAATAATGTTTGACAATCTTTCTCAGTCCCAAATACGTACATTTATTCAATTCTATTGTACGAGAAAATACAACCTCTTGCCTCTGAGAGACGCAACTTGACAAACAAAGATAAAACAAAAACGTAATGTTAACGTTTCTCATCATTACCTTCACAGGTGGCTTGCGCAAATTCACTCAATTATCTTTGAAATATGAAACGGTATTGGCACGAACTAGCATGTCTAACGCGGTGAAAGCGGGGCGTGCAACCGTCACGTTAAGAAGCTTGTCTGGTCCAATCCCTACACCAACGGTCACTACAGATATAAAGCCAAAACGTTCTGAAATAGAGCGTGATACGTAACCAGGATCAAAAATATGGCCTTTAATTGTTACATTGTATACCGTCTTGGTTGCATTATTAACATGCTGCAAAACATTTCCCGCAAACGGAACTTGTACAATGTTACCTTCATACGCGGGAGCTTCTTGACCAGGAGCGGCTTCTTTAAGCAAGGCATCAAATGCGCGCGACGCAGTGCATCCCGGTTCAAATGCAATGCAGATCGCATTCTCGAAAACATAAAAATGAAAGTTAGGGTTTCCGCTATCAAATGCGGGTGGCTTCCACTGTGCTTTAACAATCACATCATCGATCTGATAGTCGACGTTGCTCGAAGATGAATTCGAATTGGCAGGTTGAGAGGATTCGTCGTTTGGGCCGCCAATAGGGCCATCATTACCAACGCCGGAACCGCCACCCGGAAGGCCCGAGCCGCAATCCATAGCCACATCACCTACCCAACATTCGTTAGGCGACTTTATCTGTAATCCTCCCGGATCGGTGAAATTCACCGGATCGCCGCCGGTATAGTTATACCAGTTCATGCCG
>CAXTMT010000191.1:0-5277 GCA_964245355.1 uncultured Sphingomonadaceae bacterium | reverse complement strand
AGCTCCAGCACCCCGGCGACCCCCACCGCATCGTCGGCAGCGCCGGCGCGCACGGTGTTGCCCTGCGCATCGGGGGCGCCGACGCCGTAAGCGTCCCAATGGGCGCCGAACATCAGCGTCTCGTCCGGGTGCGTCGTGCCGCCGATCCTGGCGAGGATGTTGTGGCTGACGATCCGATCGGCCTTCACCTGCGCATCGACGTTCAGCGTCACGCCGGCGAGCGACACCGGATGGAAATCCGCGCCCCGCGCCGCGATGCGCAGCTTGGCCAGATCGAGCCCGGCGCGCCTGAACAGATCGGCGGCGGCGGCCCCCTCGATCCAGCCGCGCATGTCGAGCGAATCGCCGCCGAAGAAGCGGACGATGTCGTAGCTCTCGCCTCCGCCCGCGATCACCGTCGACCAGCCGTAACCCGCGCCGAGACTGTCGTGGACGATCAGCGCGCCGATCGCGCCGCGCCGCGCGGCTTCCTCATATTTGTACGTCCAGCGGCCATAATAAGTCTCGCGCCGCCCGCCGAACTTGCCCGCGACCGGCTCGCTCGGCCTGGCCTCCAGATCGGGATCGTTGATCAGGATGACGGCGATCTTGCCGTGCAGGTCCACGCCCTTGAAATCGTCCCACCCCCGCTCGGGCGCGGTGACGCCGTAGCCGACGAACACGAGCGGCGCGTCGGCGATCCTGATGCGATCCACGGCCTTCAGCGTGGTGAGATAGATGCCCTGCCCCTGCACCAGCGGGATGCTCGCACCGCCTGCCTTCGCGGAAATGTCGGGGGTGCCGACGATACGGGTGTGGACGAGCGGCACCTCCTGCCGGAAGCTGCCGTTCGGCCCGGCCGGCTCCAGCCCCAGCGCGCGCAGGCTGCGCTCGAGATAGCCTAGGGTGCGCAGCTCGCCCGGCCCGCCGGGGGCGCGGCCGGAGAAGCGCGCCTCGGTGATGTCGCGGACGGTGGCGTTCATCCGCGCCGGATCGATCGGCCCGGCCGATTGCGCGATCGCCGCGGAGGCCAGAAACAAAGCGCCCAGCGCCAATAAGCTACGCATCCTGAAGCAACTCCTGCTCGAACCGTACCGACGATCCTGCCCGCTTCGTTACGAACACGATAGTCCCATTGCGTTGCGCAAGCGTCGAGGTTCGATTATAGGGCGGCCCATAGCCCCGGACGCACATTCCATGCGTTTGGGGCGTCTCTCTTTATGGCCCCCCGGCCATCCGTTCGGAGCGCCCATGACCCGCCGCCGCCAGATCTACGAAGGCAAGGCCAAGATCCTCTACGAGGGTCCCGAACCCGGCACCCTCATCCAATATTTCAAGGATGACGCCACCGCCTTCAACGCCCAGAAGAAGGGCACGATCAGCGGCAAGGGGGTGCTCAACAACCGCATCAGCGAGCATGTCTTCACCCTGCTCGGCCATATCGGCGTGCCGACCCACTTCATCCGCCGCCTCAACATGCGCGAGCAATTGATCCGCCAGGTCGAGATCGTGCCGATCGAGGTGGTGATCCGCAACGTCGCCGCCGGCAGCATCGCCAAGCGGCTGGGGCTGGAGGAGGGCTATCAGCTCCCCCGCACGATCATCGAATATTATTACAAGGACGATGCGCTGGGCGATCCGCTCGTGTCCGAAGAGCATATCGCCTGCTTCGGCTGGGCGACGCAGGAGGAGATGCACGACATTGCCGACATGGCGATCCGCGTGAACGATTTCCTGTGCGGGCTGTTCGCCGGGGTCGGCGTACGGCTGGTGGACTTCAAGCTGGAGTTCGGCCGCATCTGGGACAACGACTACAGCCGCATCATCCTGGCCGACGAGATCAGCCCCGACGGTTGTCGGCTGTGGGACATGACGACCAACGAAAAACTCGACAAGGATCGCTTCCGCCAGGATCTGGGCGGCGAAGTCGAGGCCTATCAGGAAATCGCGCGGCGGCTCGGGTTGCTGCCCGAGGGGGACAACACCGTGCTGGATATGGCCGAGCATCGGAAGAACCGGGGGAAGTGATCTATAGCCCTCTCCCCTTCAGGGGAGAGGGTTGGGAGAGGGGGCGAGCGAAGCGAGCTCCGGGCATTCGCCTCGCCGGACTCCCCCTCTCCCCGGCCCTCTCTCCTTCAGGGGGAGAGGGGTTTTAGAACACCGCCAGCACCGCATTGCCCAGCACATGCACCCCGATCGGCGCGAGCAGGCTGCCCGTCCGCGCGCGGACCCAGCCCAGAAAGAGCCCGACCACCAGATAGGTGCCGAACAGGATCGGCCGCACGTCGATCTCGCCGCCGCCGCGCGACAGGCCGTGGACCATCGCGAAGTAGAGCGCGCTGAGCAGCACCGCAGGGCCGACCTTGGCGCCGTAGATTTCACGCCGCTCCAGGAAGGCGCGGTCGAGCGCCACGAACAAGAGGCCGCGGTAGAAGATCTCCTCCTCCGGCGCGGCGAGGCCGGCCTGGTAGATCAAAGTATCGGTGCCCTGATAGGGGTTGCCGCCGAACAGCAGCACGGTCGCGATAATGCCGACGCAGACGACCGCACAGGCGATCCACGCGATGCCGCTGCCCGGCGCCTGAAACATCCGCAGGCCCACCGCATCGAGCCCGAACCACGGCAAAGTCGCGATCAGCAGCGATCCGGCCAGCGCCAGCGCCTTGCCCGTCCAGTTCCACTGCCCCCACGAAGCGGGCTGCGGGATCGTGAGCCAGAGACTCGTGAGCAGCACATCCTCGATCAGGATCAGCGCGACGGCGATCAGCGCCCATCTGAACGCAAACTCGCGCGAGGCGGAAGAAAGGACGAGGAGAATGCCGAGCAGCACCATCGGCCCGGTCTGCAGACCCACCGTATACAGGTGGTTCAAGATCAGATGCACGGCCGTTCCCCCCTCCCCCATTCGCTTTCTTACTTCGCCTTCTGCTCGGCAATCCAGTCGTCGATCTTCTTTTCCAGCACGGGCATCGGCAGCGCGCCGGTCATCAGCACCTGCGCATGGAAGGCGCGCGGATCGAATTTGTCGCCGAGCGCCGCCATCGCCCTGGCCTTGCAGCGCTGGATGGTGAGCTGGCCGATCTTGTAGGCGAGCGCCTGGCCGGGAATGGCGATGTAGCGCTCGACCTCGGCGGTGGCGTCGGTGCGCGCCATCGGCGAGTTGGCGAGCATGTAATCGATCGCCTGATCGCGGGTCCAACCGTAGGCATGGATGCCGCTGTCGACGACCAGGCGCATCGCGCGCAGCATCTCGTCGTTCAGGCCGCCCATCCGCTGATAGGGATCGGTTTCCATGCCGAGCGGGCGCCACAGGCTCTCCGAATAGAGCGCCCACCCTTCCGCAAAGGCGGTGTTGCCGCCGAAGCGCATGAAGCTTGGCAGCGCATCATTCTCCTGCGCGAGGCTGATCTGAAAATGGTGGCCGGGGATCGCCTCGTGGAGGAACAATGTCTCCATCTCCCACGTGTAGCGCGAAGGCAGATCGTAGGTGTTGTAGTAGAACACGCCGGGGCGCGACCCATCGGGTGTGCCCTGCATATATTCGCCGCCGGCCGAGGTCTTCTCGCGGTAGGGCGGATCGGCGCGGATATCGAGCGGCGACTTGGGAATGGTCGAGAATTGCTCGGGGATGCGCTTCAGCACCCGATCGCGGATCGCGAAATAGCCGTCGCGCAGCGCTTCCTTGCTGGCGGGCGCGAACTTCGGATCGGTGCGCAGATAAGCGAAATATTCGGGCATGCTGCCCTTGAAGCCCGCCGCCGTCTTCGCCGCCTCCATCTCGTGCGTGATGCGCGCGACTTCGGACAGGCCGAGCTTGTGGACGTAATCGGCGGTGAGCGGCAGCGTGGTGTTCTGCTCGATCATGAAAGCGTAATAAATGTCGCCGCTTTTCATCGCGTGGAGGCCGACGGCGTCGCGCGCGGCGGGCAGATACTCCGTCTTCAGGAAATCGCGCAGACGGATCATCGCCGGTAGCAATTGATCGCGAACCGCCGCGGCATAGGCAGTCTTGAGGCGGGCCTGATCGACGGCCGAAATGCCGGCGGGGAAAGTCTTCACCGGCCCCATGAAGGTCGATCCCTCGACACCCTGCGCGATCTGCAGGTTGAGCTGATCGATGACGTTGTTCACGACCAGCCTGGGCTGGACGATGCCGGCCTGCATCCCCTGACGGAAGCGGCCGATCGAAGCATCGAGATAAGAGACATAATCCTTGTGGCGCTTGAGGTTGTTCTCATAATCGGCGAGCGTCTTGAACGGTGCCGCGCCCTGCCCCGAGGCGAAATCGGGGTACATGATGTGGAAGCCCGAGAAATGGTCGATCGGGCGGTAGATGTTCGCTTCGAGCAGACCCGGCTCGAACCCCTTCAGGTTGATTTTCGTCTGCCATTCAAAGACATCATAGGCGATCTTGTCGGTAGACGAGAGGTGCGCGCGGTCGATCGCGCGGAGATCGGCAAGGTCCTTCTCCGCTGCCGCCTTCTCGGCCGCGAAATAGGCATCGCTGATATTGTCGCCGAGCCGATCGGCATAGCGCAGGTCGCCCCGGAACAGCGCCTGGATCGGATTGCGCCGGAGCGTCGCCTCGTCGCTCGCCGCGAAGAGGGCGAACAGGCGAGCGTGTTCGGATTGGGCGGGGGTAGCGGGCGGCTGGGCGAACACGGGGGTGGCTCCGGTCAGCGAGGTGGCGGCGAGCAGGGCGGCGGCGAGAATGAGGCGCAAGACGGTCTCCAGAAAGGGAGTGATGCGCGCTGCTTAAACCCGCACTCTCCGCAGTCAAAGCCCTCTCCCATTTTGGGAGAGGGGTCCTTGCGCTTACGTGTTCACCGACAGCACCAGCTTCGGGTCCGGGATATCGTCGCTCTCATGCCCCTCGATCGGCAGCACGGCGGTGCCGATCGCGAAGAATTCGATGACGTGCGTCGCCCAATTGTGGCTGCCTTCGTGCAGGTCCGCGCCGACGACGCCCTGCGCCTCGGCCTTGGTCGCCTCCAATTGCATCCGCTCCATCGCGATCTCGCGCGCTTCGTAGAGGGCGAGGCTGAAGTTGGTCAGCTCCACATTCTGGCCGACGCTGCCGAGCGTGGCGATCGGCCCGCGCCGCGCGACATGATAGACGCAGCTCCCCATCACCATCTCCAGCGGGCGATAGCCGGCCTGGAGCAAGGTCCAGAAATCCTGCCCGGTCAGCGCCGAGGTGAAGGGCTGGCCGCCCGGCCCCCGGAAGCCGGCATGGCCTTTCGCGTGGACGATGCCGGTGCCGATCGCCACGAACTCCAGCACCTTGCTGTCCCATTC
>CAXTMT010000190.1:0-5283 GCA_964245355.1 uncultured Sphingomonadaceae bacterium | reverse complement strand
CGATCAGCGATTCGCCCATGGTCAGCTGATTTGGCTCGCCCGCCGACGGCTCCAGCGCGATCTCCAGCTTGCCGTCCTCGGCGATGCGGAACAGGATGCCCTGGCCACCGATCACGATCTGACCGGGCTCGACGCCGCGGGCGAGGACGAGGCCACCGGCGGGGGCGCGGATCACGAGGCGGGCGTTGCGGGCGTTCTGCTCGCCGAACTGGGCGCGGGCGAGCGCCACCTTGGCAAGCGCCTGATCTCGCGCGGCGACCTTGGCATCGATGTCCGCCTTGGAGATGAAGCCGTTCTTCACCAGCGCCTGGGCGCGGACGAGGTTCGATTGGGCGAGCGCCGCATCGGCCTCGGCCGAGCGTACCGAAGCGGCGGCACCGACGGCCTGCTGGGTCTGCACCGAACGCTCGACGACGGCGAGCGGCTGGCCGGCTTTCACCCAGTCGCCGGGGTTGACCAGCACGTCCATCACCATGCCGCCTTCGCCAACCGCGCCGACCGGCATGTCGTGACGGGCGGCGATGATGCCGCTGGCGTTGATCTGGGCGTCGACCGCCTGGAGGCCGGGGACGATGACCGTGACCTTGGGCGCCGAATCCGCCGCGGGCGCCGCAGCCTTGCGGCCGTGAAGGATGACCAGGAGGGCGATCAGGCCGATGACGACGACCGCGGCCGCGATCAGGACGCGCAGCCGCTTGCGCCGCTCGACCGGGAGACCGTCTTCGTATCCGGTATCGCCTTCGAGAGATGTCTCTATGTTCATTCCGTCTTCCCGCCCCGCGCAGCCTGATCGTGCCCCACCACGCCGCGCCGATAATGTCTCACACTGTATTAGCTCAATAAGCCACCCGGCTCAAGCAGCTTCTCGCCGCAATAGGCCCAGGATGGTCCAATCGCCAAGCGCGATGCTTTGCCGAACGGCGAATCCGCTTTCGTCATATGCGTCGATCACCGCGCCCGATTGCGTGGTTAGCAGACCGGCCAGCATCACAAAACCGCCCGGTTTCGGGATTTGGGCGATGGCGGGTGCCAATCGGATCACAGGCCCGGCGAGAAGGTGGGCGATGACGAGATCGAACGCTTCGCCGGCCAGGGCAGGGTGATCGGTGCCGTCCGCCACCGCGAGGGTGAAGGCGGCGGCATCGAGTGCGTTCGCGGCGATATTCTCCTCGATCACCGGGATGGCGACCGGATCGATATCGGTCGCGACGATCGCCGCCTTAGGCCACAGCTTGTGCGCGCCGAAGGCGAGGAGGCCGGTGCCCGTGCCGATGTCGGCGATGCGCGCGAAAGTCAGTCCTTCGTCGGCAAGGTCGGAGAGCATCGCGAGGCAGCCGGTCGTCGTCTCATGGTGCCCGGTGCCGAAGGCGCGGCTCGCCTCGATATGGAAGGCGATCGCCTCGGCGGGGATCGCATCGGCATGCGCGGCGGTGTGGACGTAGAAGCGGCCGGCGCGGATCGGCGTGAGGAAGGCCTGGCTGATCGTCACCCAATCGGCATCGTCCATCCGCTCGACGGCCGGGGCGGTTCCGCCGGTGACGTGCCGGAACAGCGCGATCGTATCGGCATCGGGTTCGGTCTCGAAATAGGCCTCGAGCAGCCATTCGTCGGGCTTCTGGCCGTCCGGCTCGCTGACGACGACGGCGGGCAGAGGATCGAGCGCCTCGATTGCGTCGATCCCCTCGGCAACGCGGTCGGCCATCGCTTTGTCGATCGCAAGGCTGAGCTTCCAATTCTCCGCCGACTGGGGTGTCCATTCAGCGGACATAGGAGGCTCCGTTGACGTCGAGCACCGCGCCGGTCATCGATGGCGGCGCGTCGAGCGCGAGGAAGCGCACGGCTTCCGCCACTTCGGCTGGTTCGGCGACGCGGCCGAGCGGGATATCGGCGAGTAATTTGTCGCCGCCCCGGCTCGCCAGATATTTCTCGGCCATGCCGGTCATGGTGAAACCGGGGCAGACGGCGAAGGCGAGGTGTCCTGCGCCGCATAGCCTCGTGCAATCGACTTCGTCATCGCCACCATCCCGCCCTTGGAGGCGGCATAATGCCAGTGCGCCGGGCTATCGCCACGGTAAGCGGCGCGGCTGGCGACGTTGACGATGCGGCCTTTTGTGCCAGCCTGCCGCCAGTGCAGGATGGCGAGGCGGCACAGTTCGGCCGAGGCGGTGAGGTTCACCCGCATCGTCCGCTCCCAGCTTGCGAGCCATTCCTCATCGGGGCCGTCGAGCGGATTGGCTTCGAAAATGCCGGCGTTGTTGATCAGCACGTCGATGCGGCCGTCGAATCGGGCAAGTGCCTCGTTCCACACGGTTTCGGCGGCGCCGGGTGCGTCGAAGTCGGCGGCGATGCGATCGTCGGTGGCCTTGGTGCCCTGACCGAGGACGCGGGCGTTGGCGGCGAGCGCTTCGACGATGGCGGCACCGATGCCGCGGCTGCTGCCGGTGACGAGGATATGGGGTCGAGTCATTGCGCCCCTCTAAAGAGACGGCCGCCCAACTCAATTACGCCCGCACGACGTTGCAGTGCGGCAAAGCGTTGCAAGCCGCCGCCTTTGGGCTAAAGGAACCGCCAACTTCGAACAGGCTCCTCGGGAGAACATATGGCGCGGAATGCCGCGCGGCCGCTGTCGCCGCATCTGACGGTCTGGAAATGGGGTCCGCATATGGCGGTCTCGATCGTGCATCGCGCGACCGGCGTCGCGCTTTCGATCGGCGGCGGCATCCTGTTCGTCTGGTGGCTGATGGCGCTGGCCGGCGGCGAGGCGAGCTACGCCCGCTTCGTCGATCTGATGACCTCGGATCGCACCGGCAAGCTGAACCTGATCCCGGCGATCGTGCTGATCGGCCTTACCTGGAGCTTTCTTCAGCATATGTGCTCGGGCATCCGCCACCTGCTGCTCGATACCGGCGCGGGCTATGAGCTGAAGGTCAACCGCATCGGCGCGATCGCACCGTTCGTCCTCTCCATCCTGCTCACGCTGGTCGTGTGGGCGAGCGTCTTCTGGAGGGCTTGAGTCATGGGTACGGGAACCGGCATCGGCCGTGTGCGCGGGCTCGGCTCCGCGAAGCACGGCAGCCATCATTGGTGGCACCAGCGCCTGACCGCGGGAAGTAACCTGCTCCTCGCCACCTGGCTCGTCGTCTCGCTCCTGCGCCTGCCTTTGTTCGACTATCGCGCGCTGGTGATGTGGTTGCAAAGCCCGTGGGCGAGTGTGCCGCTCATCCTCGCCACCATCTCGATCTTCTATCATCTCCGGCTCGGCTTGCAGGTGGTGATCGAGGATTATCAGCATGATTTCACCCGCGTGATCGCCATCGTGCTGCTGAACTTCTACGCCATCGCGGGCGGCGCGCTCGCCATCTTCGCGATTCTTCGCGTCGCTTTCGCCGGAGCTGTTGCCTGATGTCCGCCGCTTACCAGATCATCGACCATGTTTATGATGCCGTGGTCATCGGCGCGGGCGGTTCGGGCCTGCGCGCCACGATGGGCTGCGCCGAAAAGGGCCTGAAGACCGCCTGCATCACCAAGGTGTTCCCGACGCGCAGCCACACCGTCGCCGCGCAGGGCGGCATCGCCGCGAGCCTCGGCAACAACACGCCCGATCACTGGACGTGGCACATGTTCGATACCGTCAAGGGTTCGGACTGGCTCGGCGACCAGGATGCGATCGAATATATGGTGCGCGAAGCCCCTGCCGCCGTGATCGAGCTCGAACATGCCGGCGTACCGTTCAGCCGCAACGAGAATGGCACGATCTACCAGCGCCCGTTCGGCGGCCACATGCAGAATATGGGCGCCGGCCCGCCGGTGCAGCGCACCTGCGCCGCCGCCGACCGCACCGGCCACGCCATGCTCCACGCGCTCTACCAGCAGAGCCTGAAATATGACGCCGACTTCTTCGTCGAATATTTCGCGCTCGACCTCATCATGGAAGACGGCGCCTGCAAGGGTGTGATCGCGCTCTGCATGGAGGACGGCTCGATCCATCGCTTCCGTAGCCACGCGGTCGTGCTCGCCACGGGCGGTTCGGGCCGCACCTATTTCTCGGCGACCTCGGCGCACACCTGCACCGGCGACGGCGGCGGCATGGTGCTGCGCGCGGGGCTCCCCTTGCAGGACATGGAATTCGTCCAGTTCCATCCGACCGGCATCTACGGCGCGGGCGTACTCATCACCGAAGGCGCGCGCGGCGAGGGCGGCTACCTGACCAACTCCGAAGGCGAGCGCTTCATGGAGCGCTATGCCCCCTCGGCAAAGGATCTCGCCAGCCGTGACGTCGTCGCCCGCTCGATGGCAATGGAGATACGCGAGGGGCGCGGCGTCGGACCCAACAAGGATTATATTTACCTCCACCTCGATCATATCGATCCGAAGGTGCTGGCCGAGCGGCTTCCCGGCATCACCGAGACGGGCAAGATCTTCGCCAACGTCGATCTGACCCGCCAGCCGCTGCCCGTCACGCCGACCGTCCATTACAATATGGGCGGCGTGCCGTGTAACTATCACGGCGAAGTCGTGACGCTTAAGGACGGCGATCCGGACAGCGTGGTCCCCGGCCTGTTCGCGGTGGGCGAGGCGGCGTGCGTCTCCGTCCACGGCGCCAACCGGCTTGGTTCCAACTCGCTGATCGATCTGGTGGTGTTCGGTCGCGCGACCGGCTTCCGCATCGCCGAACTCGTCCGGCCGAACAGCAAGCACGGCACGGCGGTCACCGCCGCCGACGACAAGGCGATCGCCCGCCTCGATCATTTCCGCAACGCCAGCGGCCCCACGCCGACGGCGGCGATCCGTCTCGACATGCAGCGCACGATGCAGAAGCATTGCGCCGTGTTCCGCGACACCGCGCTGCTCCGCGAAGGGCTGGAGCATATCGATCGGGTCGCGGCGCAGATCCAGAATGTCGGCATCCAGGATCGCTCGCTGATCTGGAACACCGATCTGGTCGAGACGCTGGAACTCGACAACATGCTGCCGCAGGCGGTCGTGACGATGCACGGCGCCGCCAACCGCCACGAAAGCCGCGGCGCGCACATGCACGAGGATCACCCCAACCGCGACGACGCGACGTGGATGAAACACACCGTCGCCTGGTACGATAAGGGCCGGGTGACGCTCGATTACCGCCCGGTCCACGACTATACGCTGACCGACGACATCGACTACATCAAGCCGAAGGCGCGGGTTTACTAGGGCGTATCGACATTCAGGATTTCGGTCGTTGTCCCCATGATAGGTGAGAGTGAACCGAACGAAATCCTCCCCTGCAAGGGGAGGGGGACCATG
>CAXTMT010000189.1:0-5283 GCA_964245355.1 uncultured Sphingomonadaceae bacterium | reverse complement strand
CCGTGACGACTTCCGAGGCGGTGCGCCAAGGCCCCCAGATCGCCGGGTTCGACTGCGAACAACGCCATCGCTCAGTTCCAGGCCGCGAGCGGCGGCAGGCTCATCAGGATGGCGTCGATATTGCCGCCGGTCTTGAGGCCGAAGAGGGTGCCGCGATCGTAGATCAAGTTGAACTCCGCATAACGGCCGCGGAAGGCGAGCATCGCCGCATGGTCGGCCGCCGTCGCCGATAATCCCATCCGCCGACGGACGATTCGCGGGAAGACCGCCAGAAACGCCTCACCCACCGCCTGCACGAACGGAAAGTTGGTCGCGAAATCGCCTTCGAGGTGATCGAAGAAGATCCCGCCGACACCGCGATGGACCTTGCGGTGGGGAATATAGAAATAATCCTCGGCCCATTTGGCGTAGCGCGGATAGTCGCCCGGCCCTGGGTGCGTCTCGCAGGCGGCGCGCAGCGTGGCGTGGAAATCGTCGCTATCCTCCGCGATCGGCAACGGCGGGTTGAGATCGGCGCCGCCGCCGAACCACCGCTTCGTCGTCGTCAGGAATCGGCAGTTCATATGCACCGCCGGCACATGGGGGTTGGCCATATGCGCGACGAGGCTGATGCCGGTGGCGAAGAAGCTCGGGTCTTCGGCGGCGCCGTGGATGGTCTTGCCGAATTCCCCCTCCAGCGCGCCGCCGACGGTGGAGACGTTGACGCCCACCTTCTCGAACACGCGCCCCTTCATCAGCCCGCGCATACCGCCGCCGCCCGAGGCGGCCCCGCTCGCATCGGTGCGATCCCACGGCAGATAGTCGAAGGCGGCATCGCTGCCCGCTTCGCGCTCGATCACCGTGAATTCAGCGCAGATGCGGTCGCGCAAGGCTTCGAACCACATACGGGCGCGGGTCTGTTCCTCGTCGGCTTCGATCATGCAGCGCTCGCTAGCCGCCGCCCCGGCACCCGTGCAAGCGTGACGATGTTGCAAACATCTCGCAGTCGCCGCAAAGGCCATTGGCAAAGGGCGTAATCCGCGTCTACAGCGCGGCCGGACGCGTCTGCGGACGCGCGGATGAATGGGGCAAGGGTACGAAGACGAATGGCTGTTTCCAACACCGCCGACGATCCCAACGAGCGCCCGCCCGTGATCGGACCCGAGGAGGAAGACGGCGTCGGCATCCGTCGTCGCGATTATCTGTCGATCGGCGCGGTGGCCTTCGCCGGGGTCGGCGCCGCGACGGTGCTGATCCCGCTGGTCAACCAGATGAACCCTTCGGGCGATGTGCTCGCGCTCGCCTCGATCGAAGTCGATATCTCGGCGATCAAGGCGGGCCAAGCGATCAAGACGATCTGGCGCAAGCAGCCGGTGTTCATCCGCAATTTGACGCCCAAAGAGATCGGCGAGGCCAATGCCGTGCCGGTCGCCAGCCTGCGCGATCCGCAGACGCTGGCGCAGCGCACCAAGCCCGGCCATGCCAACTGGCTGATCACGATGGGGGTCTGCACCCATCTCGGTTGCGTGCCGCTGGGCGCCGGCGAGGGCGAGACGCGCGGCGAGTTCGGCGGCTATTTCTGCCCGTGCCACGGTTCGGTCTACGATACCGCGGCGCGCATCCGCAAAGGCCCGGCGCCGAAGAATCTGCAGGTGCCGGACTATAGTTTCAAGTCGCCCACCGTGGTTCAGATCGGCTGAGGTACAACAGAATATGAGCTTTCCCTGGGCGGAGCATTACACTCCCAAGCACCCGCTGATGAAGTGGGTCGACAGTCGCCTCCCGCTGCCGCGGCTGATCTACAGCGCGGTCGGCGCGGGCTATCCGGTGCCGCGCAACCTCAATTATTTCTGGAATTTCGGTGTGCTCGCCGGCGTCGCGCTGACGATCCAGATCGTCACCGGCATCGTGCTGGCGATGCACTATGCGGCGAACGCGGACATCGCGTTCAACAGCGTCGAGAGCATCATGCGCGACGTCAACCAGGGCTGGCTGCTGCGCTATGCGCACATGAACGGCGCCAGCATGTTCTTCATCGTCATCTACGTCCACATGTTCCGCGGCCTCTATTACGGATCGTACAAGGCCCCGCGCGAGATGGTGTGGCTGCTCGGCGTGGTCATCTTCCTGCTGATGATGGCGACGGCGTTCATGGGCTATGTGCTCCCTTGGGGGCAGATGAGCTTCTGGGGGGCGCAGGTGATCACCGGCTTCTTCTCGGCGCTGCCGATCGTCGGCGATCCGATCCATACGTGGCTGCTCGGCGGGTTCGCGCCGGATAACGCCGCGCTCAACCGCTTCTTCTCGCTCCACTATCTGCTGCCGTTCGTGATCGCCGGCGTGATCGTGCTGCACATCTGGGCGCTGCACATTCCGGGCTCCAACAACCCGACCGGCGTGGACGTGAAGGGTCCGCAGGACACTGTTCCCTTCCATCCTTATTACACCGCCAAGGACGGCTTCGGGCTCGGCGTGTTCCTGATCGTGTTCGCGCTGTTCATGTTCTTCGCGCCGAACGCGCTCGGCCATCCGGACAATTACATTCCGGCGAACCCGCTCTCGACGCCCGCGCACATCGTGCCCGAATGGTATTTCCTGCCCTTCTACGCGATCCTGAAGGCGTTCACCGGCAACTTCCTCGGTGTCCCGGCGAAGCTGTGGGGCGTGATGGCGATGTTCGGATCCATCCTGCTGCTGTTCTTCCTGCCGTGGATCGATCGCTCGCCGATCCGTTCGGCGAACTATCGGCCGATCTATCGCTGGTATTTCGTCGTGCTGGTGCTCGACGTGATCCTGCTCGGTTATCTCGGCCAGGCCGAGCCCAGCGCCACGGTGGTCATGCTGAGCCAGCTCAGCGCCGCTTATTATTTCGCGCACTTCCTGATCATCCTGCCGATCGTCTCGGCGATCGAGAAGCCGCTGCCGCTGCCTTTCTCGATCACCGAATCGGTGCTGCACGGCGAACATGCCGAGGCCGCGCCGGTCGGCGTGCAGACGGCCTGAGTTCGGGGGACCACCAGACACATGCTCCGCTTCTTCGGACCTCTCATCGCCCCGATCGTGGGCCTGGGCTTCATCTTCGCGTTGGCGTGGGGTTTCATCACCACCCCGCGCGAGGCCGCCGCGGTCACGGCCGCGCATTACGTTCACGAAAATCTGGTCGAGAAGGAGGTCCGTTTCTCCTTCGACGGTCCGTTCGGCCGTTATGATCGCCGGCAGTTGCAGCGCGGCTTCCAGGTGTATCAGGAAGTCTGCTCGGCCTGCCATTCGATGAAGCTCGTCGCCTTCCGCGATCTTGAGCAGATCGGCTTCACCAAGCCCGAGGTGAAGGCGATCGCCAAGCAGTGGAAGACCGAGGTCCCCTCGATCAACGACAAGACCGGCGAAGTGGCCACCCGCAAGGCGATCCCGAGCGATTATTTCCCGTCGCCCTTCGCCAATGAAGTCGCCGCGCGCGCCGCCAACAACAATGCGCTGCCGCCGGACATGTCCGATCTCGCCAAGGCGCGCGAGGGCGGCTCGCATTACATCTACAATCTGGTCACCGGCTATCAGCCGCAGCCCGCCGCGCTGCTCGCGAAATTCCCCGATGCCAAGTCGCCGCCGAACACTTATTATAATCCTGTCTTCGCCAATCTGAACATCGCAATGCCGCCGCCGCTTACCGCCGATGGCCAGGTCAGCTATGCGGACGGCACCAAGGCGAGCGTTACTCAGATGGCGCAGGACGTGTCGGCCTATCTGATGTGGGCGGCCGAGCCGAAGCTGGAGAATCGTCATCGCACCGGCGTGGCGGTGATCATCTTCCTGCTGATCGGCACCGGCCTCGCCTTCGGCGCCTATCGCACCATCTGGCGCGGCGTGAAGCATTGAGCGACGAGGGCTCCGGGATACTTCCGGAGCCCTCGGCCTGCGACCATGCCCGGCCTCTCGCCGATCCTTTCGTCCCCGATCCTTTCGTCCCCCATCCTTTCGTCCATCGTGATCCTGGCGGTCTTCGCGCTCCTGGTGGGCGGGGGTCGGTTGGTCTTGCGGCCCGGCGATCGGTTGCGCGGTACGCTGATGATCGTCGCGGCGCTGGTGCTGCTCGGCAATTTGCTGCTCTGGTCGCTGCCCTTGCCGCCGCCGCACTGATGGCGGGCGTGGCGTCGGCCGCGCCGTTGTGCCGGGATCTGAAGGGGCTGTTCACGCCCTGCCCGCAATCGCTGAGCAAGGCGGCGCAACATCAGTTGGAGCACCGGATCGAGACGCTGCCGGCGGAGCCTGCCGCTACCTCTACGCCAACGGCGCGGATCGTGCCGCCGCGCGCCGCCAAGCGGCGCCGCATCGATCAGGGAAAGCTGTGCAAGGATTTGAAGGGATTGTTCACGCCCTGCCCGAAGTAAAGACGCGCGCTCACCTCGCCCTATCGTCATTCCGGCGAAGGCCGGAATCCATTCTATACTCCGCCGGGCAGAGCTTCGCCCTGGGCGCCAATACAAGCTTGGGGAGGAATTTAGCCCCGGCTCGCTTGCGCGAGCCGTGACCCGGCCGCGCCATGCCCCCGGCATGTCGCTATTCGCCGCGTCACCCCTTCAGCCGCATGTCCAGATAATCGTCCACGCTCTTCATCAGCTCCACCTGCTCATGCTCGAAAAAGTGGTTGGCGCGCGGGATGGTGTCGTGGTGGATGGTGATGTGGCGCTGGGTGCGCAGCTTGTCGACCAGCTTCTGGGTCGCGCCCGGTGTCGCCACCTCGTCGCCCTCGCCCTGGATGATGATGCCCGAGGAGGGGCAGGGCGCCAGGAAGGTGAAATCGTAGAGGTTGGCCGGCGGTGCGACCGAGATGAAGCCCTTGATCTCGGGGCGGCGCATCAGCAGTTGCATCCCGATCCACGCGCCGAAGCTGTAGCCGGCGACCCAGGTGGTCTGCGCCTCGGGATGGATCGACTGCACCCAGTCGAGCGCGGAGGCCGCGTCGGACAATTCGCCGATGCCGTTGTCGAAGATGCCCTGGCTCTTGCCGACGCCGCGGAAATTGAAGCGCAGGGTCGCGAAGCCGCGGCGCACGAAGGTCTTGTACATCGCCTGGGTGATGCGGTCGTTCATCGTGCCGCCCGCCTGGGGGTGCGGGTGCAGGATCATCGCCACGGGCGCGCGCGGACGGCCGCTGGGCTGGAAGCGGCCTTCGAGACGCCCTTCGGGACCGGGAAAAATAACTGCGGGCATCGTCTGAGGTACTTTCGGGGGGCTTGCCCTCGGCTGGCTGCGACAGGTGAAGTTCGAGAACCTGCCCGGTTCGGTGCAAGCCGCCTGGGGGATATG
>CAXTMT010000188.1:0-5300 GCA_964245355.1 uncultured Sphingomonadaceae bacterium | reverse complement strand
CCTCCCCAGACAATTTGCCCGCAGTAAAAAGGGCTTCGTAGCATTTGATACATCATCGAGAGCGACAAGGGCTTACCGCCACTTCGTTTTCGACGGAGCGTTAGAAAGCCCCACTCGTCAGTTGCCATGCGCAAAATGGCCTTGGGCGTATAGGCGCCCGTTAGAAAGAGCTCGAACATGCGCCGCACGAGAGCGAAGCGGTCGGGATCGACAACGATGACATGGGTCTCGGGACAATTGAGGTAGCCTACAGGTGCCCGATTCGGTCGCCAGCCCATTTCAAGCTTGGTCTGGTTGCCCCGCTTCACATTCTCGGAGAGGGCATCGCTATAATATTTCGACTGGCCGAACATGATTTGGAGCATGAACTTGCCCTGCGAATTATTCTCGAAGGTGTAGGTCGAGAATTTCAGGTCGCGGATGACGCCTTGATCGAGCAGGTAGATGATTTGTCCGCCGTCGATCGAATTGCGCGCAAGGCGGTCGGGTGCCCACGCGATTATGCCCGACGCCTCACCTCGCTTTATCCCCTCCAGCATTGTGGCGAACACCGGTCGCCCGGGTGATTTCGCGCTTTTCGATTCCTCAAGAATGTCGACGATTTCGATGTCGGTACGTCCATCGGTAAACCGCGCCATCGTGGTGCGCTGTGACTCGATCGACATGACTTGTCGATCTTCATCCTCGGTCGATTTTCGACAGTACAGGAAATATTTCATATGACATGATCGACGTCCCTGAAGTCCCCAAGTCCCTCGATTGAACCTGCGTCGTTCCAGCGACCGCCATGGTGGCGGCGGGATTGAATGATGCGTGGGAGGGGAAGTGACATGATAGGGAGTCGGCCGAATCCTACGTCTTGAATCGGATTCGCGCGAATCGGTTATCCCCAGATTGTCAGTCTGTTCGGGATCACGGCAACGGCGTCACTTTAGCCGCCCGCGCATATTCCGACGCCTACGAACGCACTCCTGCGCCCTGCATGATAGAGACATGAATACCGACAAAGCACCAACACCGACGATCTCGCGCATTCTTCCAGACGGCACGATGATCGAAATCTTATATGACGCCGATCTGGCCGTCACCTCGCTTGCGATCCGCAATCCTGCGGGTGGGATATCTGTCGAAGCCCAGGTCGATCTGCCGACTGGCGAGCGTCTCGTGCCATACGCGCCCACCAACAACCTTCTCACGTCAGGTTGTGTGCTGCTCCCGTCCGGCGTGGGGGATTTCGGTGACAAGGCGGCGCTTCTCGACGAGGTTCGCGCCTTCATCCATCGATACGTCGATCTCTCCCCACTCTATGAGGAAATCGCCGCGTATTATGTACTGCTGTCGTGGGTAAATGACGCGTTCAATGAGCTTCCATACCTGCGCTTCCGGGGTGATTTCGGCACAGGGAAAACGCGCGCGTTGCTCGCTGTCGGGTCAATTTCATACAAACCGTTCTTCGCGTCCGGCGCGTCCACCATCTCGCCGATCTTCCATATTCTCGACTCGTTCGAAGGCACTCTCATACTCGACGAAGCCGACTTACGCTTTTCTGACGCAACCGCCGATCTTTCCAAAATCCTCAATAACGGAAACATGAAGGGTCTACCGGTGCTGCGTACCATGACCAACCGTCACAGGGAACTGAATCCCCAGGCGTTCAAGGTCTTCGGCCCTAAAATCGTCGGAATGCGTGGGAGCTTCGCCGACGAAGCCCTAGAAAGCCGCTTCCTGACTGAGAACACCGTTCGCCACACCCTGCGGCACGACATTTCCATACACTTGCCCGACGCGATGAAAAGCGAGGCTCAAGCACTACGGAATTCGCTGCTCGCATGGCGTTTTTCAGCCCGGCACACGGCGGGCAGCAATCCCGACCGGTTGATTGCCGGCGTATCGTACCGCGCTAATCAAATCACGCTTCCGCTGCTGTCACTTATCGACGACGGAGCATTGCGCGACCGGATCGCTGCCGAGCTTGTGGCGGAGGAGGCGCGCGTTTTTAGCGAGCGCGCCTCACCACCGGACATCACGGTGCTCGCGGCAATAACGGAGGCCGCGACCATTTTCCCCACAGGGCACATTGCCGTGGCCGATATAGCCCGCCGGGTCTCCAGCAAAACATCAGGAAATTTTGAGAATTCCATCAGCCCGAAAGCGGTAGGCTCGATCGTGCGGACAAAGTTGCGGTTGCCCACCGTGAAATCAAACGGCGTCTATGTCATCCCGAACACGGCGCGACCGGCCGTCGCCGCACTCGCGACGCGATACGGATTGTCGATCGATGCCACGATGCGTGGATTATTGCGCGAAGCGCAAAATATGCGCCCGGCGCATAAAGTGACGCCTCCATAGAGTAAGCGACCTACGCGATTATGAAACATGGCGCACGTTTAGCTGCCGCAAAACTAATCAATCCTGTCATGACACACATTCAAACCCTGCAATCAAAAAGAAAGGGTTCGGCCCTGACCCAAGAAGAAATTGCCGAAATGCTCAGTGTTTCGCAAACGACTGTTTCCAGGCTCGAACTTGGAAAAATATCGACTACCCTCGAAATCGCGCTTGGCCTCCAAGTTATCTTCGGCTCGCAGCCCCGCGCCCTCTTCTCGAAACTCTATGCCGAGATCGAGGACGCGGTGATGCGTCGCGCTGCCGAACTCGAACGGACGCTCCGCACGATGACCGATCCCATTTCGGAAAAAAAGAGGCGGCACTTAGCTTCGATGTCCAAGCGCGCGCTTATAACCACAAAGGGCGCATGACGCCGAAGAATTCTCTCGCGCTCGCGCTTCACGCGACGTCCCGCGGCTTCGGCTATGTCTTATTCGAAGGCCCATTTGCACCGTACGACTGGGGAGCGGTCACGGCGCCCAACAACAAGAGCGCAACCTGTCTCGACAAGCTTGAAAAGCTGCTCGATCGGTTCACGCCTGAGTGCCTGATATTGGAAGAATATAGTCCGAGTCTGTCACAGCGCCGCCAGCGCTTAACCCGCCTATATCGCAGCATGGCGAGCGTCGCCGCCAGCCGCAGCATTGATGTATATGTATATACCAAGGCACAAATTCAGGCATGCTTCGCGACGGTCGGTGCCCAGACTCGCCACCAGATAGCTGATGCAATTGCCCGGCAGTTTGAATTCTTCCGTCATAAACTTCCGACGATTCGTAAGCCGTGGCAGAGCGAGAAGCGCGGCATGGCCTTGTTTTCCGCCATCGCGCTCATCCTCACGCATTACCGTCTGGGCGCCACACAGCTGTTCGATGACCTATTGAACGAGTAGCGCGAATAGGTCGTGGTCAGCAATTCCGTGGGCGACAGAATTGCTGCCTTTCCATAGCGCCGATATTTGATAAAGAGGCCGCGCGTACCGTGCTCGCGACAGACGAGGTTTCGAGAGACAAAAGAGAGACAGAGGTTCATTTCAAGTCTACTAAGCACTTGAAATGCGGGTGTAGCTCAATGGTAGAGCAGAAGCCTTCCAAGCTGATTTTCTGCCTTTTCAAGGCTGCTCATGCCAGCACCTTCCGGTAGCTAACTCACTAATTTATTTCTTTTTTTCTCCCCATGCTGACCATACCGACTCAACACTACGCGTCGTATGATGGAGACAGAAAGGAGACAAATTGTGCCAACGATGCTTCTCACCGACATCAGTGTCAGGGCCTTGAAAGGCTCTGGCAAAAACGAAAAGTTCTTTGACACCAAGACACCGGGCTTCGGCATCCGTGTCGGCCTCAAGTCCAAAACATGGGTGGTGATGCGCGGCAGAAACCGTGAACTCGTCACTATCGGGAAATACCCGGACCTCTCGCTCGCGGACGCTCGCACCGAAGCCAAGAAGCTCCTGTCCACTGCGCCAGGGCCTAAGACGGTTTCTAAAACGTGGGCAGTCGCCCGCGACGAATTCCTCATCGAGAACTATCAGGGTTCAACCTCGCGCTGGCCGCACTTGGTTTCGCTCATGCTCAAAAAGCACTTCAAAGGGCTGGACCACCGCCAGCTTGCCGGCATCAATGATGCGGACATCAGCGTCGTGCTTGAGAAATTGAAGGCAACCCCATCGACGCAGCTTCATGTGTATCGGGCTGCCCGCACCTTCCTAACGTGGTGCACCCGCCCGCCGCGCAAATACCTCACGCGCTCGCCGATGGAAGGATACGAGCCGCCGGGCAAAGACAAGAAGGGCACCCGAACGCTTACGGACGACGAGCTTAAAGCCGTTTGGAATGCTGCAGGAAAAGGTTCGCGGATCGTTGTGCGGCTTCTCATACTCTGGGGAACCCGGAACGAGGAAACCACCATCCTAGAGCGGGGATGGACCATCGGGGATGTGCTCACCATTCCCGGAGAACACACCAAAAATGGACGCGATCACGCCATCCCGCTCCTACCGCTCGCGCACACTATTCTTGCCGATCGACCCAACACCGGCCCGCACTATTTCCCCGGCCGCTACAGCAACAAAACGAGCCTTACTCCCGGGTCCCTCCAGCGCATGAAACGCGAGATACAGGAGGAGACCGGCACGAGCGGGTGGACGCTGCGGGACATACGTCGCACATTTCGCTCCAACATGGCGCGGCTCAAAGTACCCCGCGAGATTTGCGAGGTGCTCATCAATCATGCGCCGTCGGTGCTCGACGAAATCTATGATCGCTACGATCGCCTTGAAGAGAAACGCGAGGCGCTATTGAAGTACGAAGCCTTCATGGTACGGTTGCTCGCCTAGGTATAATCTTGGGCGTCATGACGCTCCCTAACGGGAGTGCCATGACATGAGGTTGCTATCGAAGAAGCACGTGCGCGAGATGGTCTTGTACAGCCCACAGCACATTGCCCGCCTGGAAGCGGCCGGGTTGTTCCCCAAGCGGGTGCATCTCGGCCCCGGAAGGGTCGGGTGGGTAGATGAGGAAGTGCAGGACTGGCTTCGCGAACGGATTGCCAAGCGCGATACACCCGGCTCCTGAACGGAGCCCTTTCGGGCCGATGGGAAACCATCGGCCTTTTTTCTATCCATCATCACCGTGCCGGTACGGCATAGGCACCCCTATACTGTATGCCAGTGTCAATTCGGAAATTGTGCTGCGTTTAGAGCACCATGTGCTCGAGAGCCTACAGCGACACACCTCTGGTTCTTTATTTTGGACCGGGGCGACGCCTCACGCGCATGACTCTTCAGAGAGGTAAAGCGAGCGTTTGGACGCTGCGTAATCTTCGCCGCACTTTCGTTCGAACATGGCTCGGTTAAAGGTGCCGTGCAATGTAGCCTCGCACACATTGCCCGCTTGGAAGCGGCCTGA
>CAXTMT010000187.1:0-5325 GCA_964245355.1 uncultured Sphingomonadaceae bacterium | reverse complement strand
CGGCCGAACTGCGCGCCGGTCGGGGCCGCGACGCGGCGGCGGGGCGGACGCTCGCCGGGCCGCATAGGTCGGACCTTGCCGTCACCCATCTCGACAAGCAGCAGCCGGCCGCGCTCTGCTCGACCGGCGAGCAGAAGGCGCTGCTGCTCGCGATCGTCCTCGCCCAGGCCGATCTCGTCACCCTGGATCGCGGCAAGCGGCCGATCCTGCTGCTCGACGAGGTGGCGGCCCACCTCGATCCGCTGCGCCGCGCGGCGCTGTTCGAGCGGCTGGCGGCGGCGGGCGGGCAGAGCTGGATGACAGGAACCGAGGCGGCGCTGTTCGTAGGGCTGGGGGCGGCGACCGCGCTGACCGTCCGGGATGGACGCCTCACCTAACGGCTACCGTCCGTCCTGAGCGAAGTCGAAGGACGTGCCCCAAGCGATGTCGCGTACAGCACGTACTTCGACAAGCTCAGCACGAACGGGGAAGAGAAGGATATTACCTCACCCCGCATAGGCCCGTATCAGCTCGTTGAGGAAATCGCGCCCCGAATAGACCGCCCTGACGATCGCCCGTTCGTTCAGCCCGTGCGCGCCGTTGCCGTCGGGATCGCCATACAGGCCGGGCGGGCCGTAGCTCGGGATGCCGATCGCCTCGAGAAAGATGCCGTCGGTCGCGCCGGTCGACATCGCCGGGATCAGCGGCACGCCCGGATAATATTTGGCGACGAGCTTTTCCGCCGGGCCGATCACCTTGGGATCGAGCGGCGGCGGCACCGCTACGGGTCCGCGATCGTCGGCGATCTTCACGCTCATTTTCGGATCGGCGACGACTTCCTCCAGCGTCGCGCGGACCTGTTCGGGCGTGGTGCCGGGGAAGATGCGGCAGTTGATGTTGGCGCCGGCGCGCTGCGGCAGCGCATTGTTGGCATGGCCGCCGTCGAGCAGCGTCGCGACGCAGGTGGTGCGCAGCATCGAATGATAGCTCTTGTCGGCGTTCAGCACCGCCTCGGCCGCTTTGTCGTGGGGATCGGCGGCGATCGCGATCATCGCCTTGCCCAAAGCATCGCCGCCGCGCGCCGCGCCCGCCTTGGCGAAATAGGCCTTGGTCGTCGGGCTCAATTGCACCGGAAAATCATGGTCGCGGATTTTGCCCAGCGCATCGGCGAGTTCGTAGATCGCATTGTCGCGCACCGGCGCCGAGCTGTGCCCGCCCGGATTGGTCGCCTCGATCCGATAATTGACCGCGCTCTTCTCGCCGACATGGATGTTGGCGACGAGCAATTTGCCATGCCCGTCGGTACGCCCGCCGCCGCCTTCGTTGAGCGCGAAGTCTGCCGCGATCAGATCGGGCCTGTTCCTGGCGAGCCACGATGCGCCGTTGAACGCGGTGCTCGTCTCCTCGCCGCAGGTCAGCGCCAGCTTGATCGTGCGCTTGGGATGGTCGCCCTGCTGCTTGAAGCGCATCATCGCATCGATCCAGATCGCGTCCATCGCCTTCATGTCGCTGGCGCCGCGCCCGTAGAAATAGCCGCTTTCTTCGACCAGCTTGTACGGATCGCGCGTCCAATCCTCGCGCTTGGCGGCGACGACATCGATGTGGCCGAGCAGCAGCAGCGGCTTCACGTCCTTCGATGAGCCGGGCAGGATCACGACCAGCCCGCCCTCCTTGGGATGATCGGGCACCGCGAAGCGGGTGATGTCGCCGTCGCCATAGCCGGCGAAGCGCAGATGCTTCTCCACCTTGTCGGCCACCACGGTGCAGCTGCCCGTGGTGATCGAGGAATCGGTTTCGACAAGTTCCTGATAGAGCGCGCGGAACGCCTGCTGATCGGGGCGCAGCGTCGGCGATTGGGCGGCGAGCGGGGCGGAGGCCAGCGCCAGCATCGAACAGGCGAATCGAAGCATTTTCATCGGCATGGTTCCCCTTGGTGTGCCCGCAGATGAGCATGGAAGCGCCGCCGCCGGAAGCCCCTCGACGCAGCGCCGATGTTGAGGAAGTTGAGGATTGCCATCGGCGGCGCCCACCCTGCCGAAAAGGCGCGCGCCGGGCTCCGCGAGGGCGCGGATCACGAAGCAGAGGATGGTGAAAAGTCGGGGCAAGCTGTCCTCCCGAATCGCGAGCGGACAAACCAGCTATGAAATGAAATCCTACATTGGAAGCGGAATTTTTCACCAAACGGGTTCCTATTTTCCGGATCGGCCCTGGCCAGCGGCAACACCAAGTTAACGATGATTTTTTAATGCGGCGGCATCGATCGATCGCGCAGCGGAACGGAAAGTCACGGAAGAACAAGCGCCGGGAAGGCTGGATCCGGCGCCGTCACGCTCGTTCGAGAATTGGTTGATGGGCTTCGTCGGCGCCTCGATCGACGATGCCGTGCGCTATGGCGCGGTGGCGCAGGAAAGCGGCTTCGATCCGGCGTGGATGACGGGCGAGGCGCTGTACGAGGCGCTGCACCGGCTGGCTGGAGAGGGAGCCGGTGGTGGAGTGAATCAGCGGACTTGGTGCACAACGCAGTAGCCCATCGCACACACGACTCGTCTTGCCGCAGAAACCTTTCGTCGCAGATCAATTACCGATATCATCTGCCGATACGCTTAGGGAGGCCAAAATGGCGTACGCGATTGAGGTCGAGATCGACCGAAATTACGCAGCGTTCAAGGATATCCTCGCAACGCTTCCTGCTGAAGTGCACGGTCAGTACGCACTTCTGCACGATCAAAAGCTGGACGGTTTGTATCTGACGGCGGGGGATGCGGACCGTGCCGGATACGCGCGCTATCAAGAACTGCCTTACTCGATTCAGCTAGTATCGGATGAGCCGATTGATTTAGGCTTCTTCTCCTATGCGCTATCTCCGGGGCAGACTCAGTAACGGACGAATTTTAATCCGGGTGGGCATCAAACCCTTTCGGCCATACTCGCCTGTCGATGGCGTCTCATCGGCCTATGATCTGAACTATCAGGAATTTTCCGCGCTCGTTGACACGGGAGCACTTCGAACCTGCATCAGCCAAAATGTCGTCGAACGACTGGGTCTTCGACGGCGGGGCAGAACCGAAATTTGGAACATCCGGCGGCCAGAAACTCATTTCACCTATTTGTTCGATGTAGGAATCTGGCCCGATCCTGACGGGAACACGCCTCCCACCGTTTTTGGATTGGCCAGCGGGATCGAAGGTATCGATATCGGAAATCATCCCTATTTCGATGTGCTTCTGGGAATGGACGTCCTGCAACGAGGATCGCTCCATCTCGAAGCTGATGGCCGTTATGAAATAGCGTTTCCCGGATAGAGAACAGCACGATTATGGTCGGCGCTGCCAGCCTACGCAAAATGGCAACACTTCTTTCCTGACACGACGAGAGTGACCCTAGCTGTAGCGCAAACCCACCCCATTTCGCTTGGGTTTCGGCGCCCGAATCCCTATATCCTCCCGATGGCAGATACACCCGACAACAGCGCCGCGAACGGCGATTATGGCGCGTCCTCGATCAAGGTGCTGAAAGGGCTCGATGCGGTCCGCAAACGGCCCGGCATGTATATCGGCGATACCGACGACGGCTCGGGCCTCCACCATATGGTTTTCGAGGTTTCGGACAACGCGATCGACGAGGCGCTGGCCGGGCATTGCGATCGGATCCTGATCCAGCTCAACGCCGACGGATCGGTCTCGGTCGAGGATAACGGGCGCGGCATCCCGACCGGAATCCATGCCGAGGAGGGCGTCTCGGCGGCCGAGGTCATCATGACCCAGCTCCACGCCGGCGGGAAGTTCGACAACACCAACGATGCCAACGCCTACAAGGTCTCGGGCGGGCTGCACGGCGTCGGCGTGTCGGTGGTCAATGCGCTTTCGGAATATCTCGACCTGACGATCTGGCGCGACGGGCAGGAGCACTACATGCGCTTCGCATACGGCGATGCGGTCGCGCCGCTGAAGGTCGTCGGCCCGGCGCCGGAAGGCAAGAAGGGTACGAAGGTCACCTTCTTCCCCAGCGCCAGGACCTTCAAGATCATGGACTTCGATTTCGAGAAACTGGAGCATCGCTACCGCGAACTCGCCTTCCTCAATTCGGGCGTCCGCATCTTCCTCGCCGACGCGCGCCATGTCGAGCGCAAGGAGATCGAACTGTTCTACGAGGGCGGGATCGCCGCCTTCGTCAAATATCTCGATCGCACCAAATCGCCGCTCTTCCCCGATCCGATCGCGGTCCACGGCCAGCGCGACGATGTCGGCATCGACGTCGCGCTCGAATGGAACGACAGCTATTACGAGAACGTCCTGCCGTTCACGAACAACATCCCGCAACGCGACGGCGGCACCCATCTGGCCGCCTTCCGCGCGGCGCTGACCCGCACACTCAACAATTACGCCGAGAAATCGGGCGCGATGAAGAAGGAGAAGGTCACCCTCACCGGCGACGACATGCGCGAGGGGCTGACCGCGATCGTCTCGGTCAAGCTGCCCGATCCCAAGTTCAGCTCGCAGACCAAGGACAAATTGGTCTCGTCCGAAGTGCGCGCGCCGCTGGAAAGCCTGATCGCCGACAAATTGGCCGAATGGCTGGAGGAAAACCCCAATCACGCCAAATCGATCATCCAGAAGGTGATCGATGCCGCCGCCGCGCGCGAGGCCGCCAAGAAGGCGCGCGAGCTGACCCGGCGCAAGGGCGTGATGGACATCGCCTCGCTGCCCGGCAAGCTCGCCGATTGCCAGGAGCGCGATCCCGCCAAGTGCGAACTCTATCTGGTCGAGGGGGATTCGGCCGGCGGCTCGGCCAAGCAGGGCCGCGATCGCAACATCCAGGCGATCCTGCCGCTGAAAGGCAAAATCCTGAACGTCGAGCGCGCGCGGTTCGACAAGATGCTGTCCTCGAAGGAGGTCGGGACTTTGATCCAGGCGCTCGGCACCGGCATCGGCCGCGACGATTTCAATATCGAGAAACTGCGCTACCACAAGATCGTCATCATGACCGACGCCGACGTCGACGGCGCCCACATCCGCACCCTGCTGCTGACCTTCTTCTACCGGCACATGCCCGACATCATCACGCGCGGGCATCTCTACATCGCCCAGCCGCCGCTCTACAAAGTCGCGAAGGGCCGGTCGGAGGTCTACCTCAAGGACGGCGCGGCGCTCGACGATTACCTCGTCGAGGGCGGGCTTGCGGGCGTGGTGCTGGAGGGTGCGGACGGCAGCCGCCGCTCGGGCGCCGATCTGCGCTCGCTGATCGACCATGCCCAGCGCATGGGGCGGCTGATGGCCTACGTGCCGCGCCGCTACGATTATGCGATCGTCGAGGCGCTGGCGCTGGCCGGTGCGCTCGATCCGGCGG
>CAXTMT010000186.1:0-5361 GCA_964245355.1 uncultured Sphingomonadaceae bacterium | reverse complement strand
CTGTAGGCCTTGTTCGATCCATCGGCGAGCGTCCGGATCGCCGTCGGATCGGGCAGCGGCAGATTGCTTTCGAGCCGGGCGAGCGACGGGTTCAGCGCCTCGCTGGCGAGCCCGGCCTGCTGCGCCTGATGGTTGCGCCAGAACAGGAAGGCGGCGAGCGCGGCGAGCAGCAGCAGCACGAGCCCGCCGATATAAGGCGCCCAGCGCCGCGCCGCGCCGACCATCTGATCCTGGCGCAGATTCTCATCGACTTCGCGGAAAAATGCGTCGTTGTTCTGGGGTGTCAGCGCCAACGGAAAACTCACTCATGCCCGCCCCGGCCGGTGGAGCGCCTCCCCCCTTAGCGCCGACCCCGGCTGAACGGAAGCTGTGCGGAGGCGCTTCTGCGTGGTCCGGCGTTGCCGGACCCCGGAGCGGTGCCAGCCCACATCCCGGCGATCCTCCGCTTCAATCAAAGCAAAAGACCCGCGTCGAGATACAAGGGGTGTCCCGCTCTCGAGAGGGTGACGCCCCTCCGTCATCGCTACGCCATGCCACCTCCCCTTGCAGGGGAGGATTCCAGCCTACGGATCCACCCCCGCGGCGATCGCTTCCAGCTTGCGGACGCGCTCCTTCAGGTCGGCGAGTTCGATGCGGGCGCCGCCGGTGTTGGTCGGCGCGGGTTCGGCATAGCCGTGGGTCTGCAGGCCGAGGCGCTGGAGTTCCAGCCAGTCGTGCCACGCCTTCAAGGCGGCGAAGGTGACGACGACCAGCCCGAGCAGAGCGGCGGCGGCGAAGGATGCGGAAAGAACGGGATCGGTCATTTTTCGATCTCCTGGGTGCGGCGGGCGGCGGCGCGATCGCGCAGGCTCTCGATCTCGTCCTCCAGGGCGAGGCTGCGGTTGCGGTCGCCATCGGTGACGATGCGTTCGAGCACCTGGATGCGATCCTTCAGCATTCGCACCTCGCCGCGCAGCCGATCAGCTTCACCGTCGTCCCGTTGGGGCGGCATGTAACGGTCGCGATCGTCGCGGCCGCGACGGCCCCGCTGGGGAATGCCCATCCGGTCGCGCGCGAGGCGGGCGCCCATGACGATCAGCACGATCAGGACGACCATGATCTCACCGTGGTGCATTGTTCTTACTCCCTGAGCTTCTCAGAAATGGGTTCAGTTGATCGGCCGGTCGCGCAGCGCCTCGATCTGGTCGCCCAGATGCGCCGATCGATCGGTCAGGATGCGCTCCAGCACGGCGACGCGCTGTTCGAGGCGTTCGGTCTTGGCGGCATATTGCGCGGCGCGCTCGGCGGTCTGGTCGGTCAGCGCGTGGCGCATCGCTTCCTTGTGATCCAGCCAGCGCTTGAACATGCTGCTGCCCACCCCGAAGGTCACCGGCAGGCCGACGACGATCATGAAGAAAGCGAGGAAGGTGAAGGTGCTCATCGTCTAACCTTTCAGTTGATCGGCCGATCACGCAGCGCCTCGATCTGATCGCCCAGATGGGTCGATCGATCGGTGAGGATGCGTTCCAGCACGGCGACGCGTTGCTTGAGGCGTTCGGTCTCGGCGGCCGAGGTCGCGGATTGTTCGGCGGTGCGCTGGCTGATCCGATCGAGCTCGCGCTCCTTCAAATTGAACCAGCGCTTGACGACGCCGGAGAGGATCGCGGCGATCGGGATCAGGACCCAGATCCAGGCTTCGGGATGGTGCATGTTTCCAGACCTCAGTTCGCAGTGCCCCGGAGGGCCTCGATATCGTGTGCCAAACGGTGGCTGCTGTCCGTGACGATCCGCTCGACCGTGGCGAGGCGATCCTTGATCGAACCGAGCTCGGCGCGGAGCTGGGCATTCTCGCCGGTCAGCAGCTTCATCCGCTCCATCGCCTCGTCGCTGGACTTGGGATAGACCGCTTTGCCCCACCCATCCTCCAGCGGATAACCGTGGCGGACGCGCAGCCAGGTGGTGAAGATCCAGCCGACCAGCCCGATGATGCAGGGCACCACGATCAGCGGGCCGAGCTCGCGGATGAGCATGACCTTGTCCATCAGCGCAGCGCCTCGATCTCGTCGGCCAGCCGCCGGTTCTGGCTGGTCACGTGCGTCTCGATGTCGGCGAGGCGGCGATCGATGTCGCGGAAGCTGGAACGGACGTCGCGGATCGAATGGCCGGGCCGGGCGCGGACCTTCTGCCAGAAGCGGCGATCCTCGCGGTCCTCATAATCGAATTCGCGCGGCTTGTCGTTCGCCAGCCAGCCGATCAGGACGTAGGCGAGGAAGCCGAAGCCCCCGGTCGCGAACACCGCCAGCAGCAGCATGGCGACGCGGACGAACGTCACGTCGATGCCGGTGTAATCGGCGATGCCGGCGCAGACGCCCATCACCTTCTTGTTGCGCTTGTCGAGGTAGAAACGGGTGCGACGCGGTTCCATGATGCTTGGCTCCCTTTGAAAGTGGTTAGCGGCGGGGCTCGCGCTCGCGGCGCGCGCTCAGCGGTTCGTAGAAAGGATCGTCTTCGCGGGCATCGGTCAGGCGCTCGGTCGGGCGGCGGAAGTTCGGATCGTCGGCGGCGACGATGCGCTCGATCGTGGCGAGCCGATCGTCGAGTCGCCGGGCGAGATCGTGCAGCTCGTCGAGCAGCCGTTCGTCCTCGATCGGCAGGCCGCCGTTCTTCTTCCACTGGGTGATGTAGTGGAAGAGGATCCACGGCGCGCCGATGAACAGCATGCCGCACACCGAGATCGGGATGATGACGTCTTCGATGGGCATAAGATCAATCCTCCTGGCTGGTCAGGCGCGCCTGGGCGCGGGCTTTGAGCTGGGCGAGTTCGGCATCGATCTTCTCGGCGGAGCGCAGTTCGGCGATCTCCTCCTCGAGGCTCTTCTGCAGGCCCAGGCCGGCGGCATCGGCACGGCCCTCGGCGAGATCGACGCGGCGTTCCAGCACGTCGAAGCGCGAGAAGGCGTCCTCGGTCTTCTGGCCGGCGTACATCTCGCGCATCCGGGTGCGGTTGTTGGCGCTCTCCATCCGCGTCGAGATCGAATTCTGTTTGGTGCGGGCTTCGCGCAGCTTGTTCTGGAGCTTGGCGATATCGGCCTCGCAGGCGGACAACGCCTCGTCGATCCCGCCGATCTCCTCCTGGAGCTGCTCGATCAGATCGGCCGCCTTCTGCTTTTCGACCAGCGCCTGCTTGGCGAGATCGTCGCGGCCTTTCGACAGCGCGAGCTCGGCCTTTTCCAGCCAGCCGTCCAGCACCTGCTGGAGCTTGGCGATCTGGCGGCGCATCTCTTTCTGGTCGGCGATGTGTCGGGCGGCGGAGGCGCGCACCTCGACCAAAGTCTCCTCCATCTCGAGGATGATCATGCGGATCATCTTCGCGGGGTCCTCCGCCCGATCGAGCAGATCGGCCATGTTGGCGGCGATGATGTCGCGTGTGCGGGAGAAGATGCCCATGATGAAATGCTCCTTGAAAACGCGGGGTAAGCTGGTGTCGTCGGTCACCCGGTCCCGCCACGATCTATCCGATCCCGGGCGTTCGGTCGCGGCCCACGATAGCGCCGGGGCGGCCAATGGGGAAAGGTCCGACCCCGGCATCTTCGTCATTTCGCGAGCGCCTTGAAACCGACGGTGCCGTTGGCGGCATATTGAGCCGTCTTGGGGTCCTGCAGGCGGGCGGCGGCGACCGTCGTGGCGGAGGCATCGTGAAGGATGCGCATCGTCACGCTGGAGTAACCGGCGGGCAGCGGCTGATAGCGTGTGCGGCGGGCGGCGAGCAGCGCACCCTGATCGAGCATCTTGTCGCCGCTGGAGCGGAGTATGCTGGCGCCGACATAGCGGCCGTTGGCATCGATGCGGACGGCGAGATCGGTCTCGGCCGGGCGCTTGGCTTCGTTGACGATCGCGGCGGGGGTGGCGGCATCGAGCTGCTGCTCGACCGCGCTTTTCCACTGATCGACGGTGCCGGCATGCGCCGGGCCGGCGACGCCGAGGATGCAGGCGGCCGAAAGCGCGATCGCGCCGACCGAGGAAACTGCGACCCGCTGAAGGTCGACCTTATCGAAGTTGAACATGTGCTTTCTCCCTGAACTTGTGCCGGCGGCAAGAAGGCTGCCGGCGACGTTTCCACTATTGCAGGGACCGTGCCAATTAAGAAAACGGCGAAAAACAGGGATAAAGGCTCATGGCAGGCGGATCATCTCCTCAGCGCTCTTGCCAAAATGTGGGAAAAAGTCCCAAATCGCGGTCATGGATCGCGACGCCCAATTCATCGGCCAATCCTCGGCCTTCCTCGATGCGGTCGAGCGGGCGAGTCGTGCCGCCGGGCTGAACCGCCCGGTGCTGGTGATCGGCGAGCGCGGCACCGGCAAGGAACTGGTCGCCGAACGCCTCCATCGCCTGTCGGCACGGTGGAGCGGGCCGCTGATCACCCTCAACTGCGCGGCACTGCCCGAGACGCTGATCGAAGCCGAATTGTTCGGGCACGAAGCGGGCGCCTTCACCGGCGCCACGAAAGCGCGCGCCGGGCGATTCGAGGAGGCCGATGGCGGTACGCTCTTCCTCGACGAACTGGCGACGCTCAGCATGGGGGCGCAGGAACGGCTGCTGCGCGCGGTCGAATATGGCGAGGTGACGCGGATCGGCGCGTCCAGGTCGATCCGTGTCGACGTCCGCATCGTCGCCGCCACCAACGAGCATCTGCCCGCTTTGGCCGACAGCGGACGCTTTCGCGCCGATCTGCTCGATCGCCTGTCGTTCGAGGTGATCACCCTGCCCCCCTTACGCGCTCGCGAGGGCGACGTGCCCGTGCTCGCCGAGCATTTCGGGCGGCGGATGGCCGCCGAGCTCGGCTGGCGCCGCTGGCCCGGTTTCGGCCCGCGGGTGCAGGCCGCGCTCGGCGACTATCCCTGGCCCGGCAACGTCCGCGAATTGCGCAACGTGGTGGAGCGCGCGGTCTATCGCTGGGACGAGGCCGAACGCCCGATCGACGCGATCACCTTCGATCCCTTCGCCTCGCCGTGGCGGCTGGAGCCGATGAAGGCGGAGGCGGCGAAGGAGACTTTGCCGGCGGCGGTGTCCGCTTCCCCCGCGCCGATGCACCACGGCGACTGCGACGACCTGCGCACCGCCTGCCACGCTTACGAGCGGGCGCTGCTGGAAGGCGCGCTGGCCCGCTGCCGCTTCAACCAGCGCCAGACCGCCGCCGCGCTGAAGCTGACCTACGATCAATTGCGGCATGCGCTGAAGCGGCATGATCTGCTGGAGAAGGCGAGCTAGCCCGCGCTTCTCTGACGCAAGGCTTTCTTCCTACTCCGTCCGTGCTGAGCGAAGTCGAAGCACGTGCCCCAAGCACCGTCCCGTGAAGCACGTCCTTCGACTTCGCTCAGGACG
>CAXTMT010000185.1:0-5366 GCA_964245355.1 uncultured Sphingomonadaceae bacterium | reverse complement strand
GCGTAGAGGGCTCCTATTGATCCTCCCCCGCGGGGGGAGGGGGACCATGCGCAGCATGGTGGAGGGGTATCCCGCTCTCGATAGGGCGACGCCCCTCCGTCGCGCTGCGTGCGCCACCTCCCCTGCCAGGGGAGGATCGGAGTGTGATGACGGAAAAATCCTACAGCTACGAACAGGCCGGCGTTTCGATCGCGGCGGGCAATGCGCTGGTGAAAGCGATCGCGCCCTTGGTGCGCGCGACGAAGCGGCCGGGGGCCGATGCCGAGATCGGCGGCTTCGGCGGCTTCTTCGATCTGAAGGCGGCAGGATATGACGATCCCCTGCTGGTCGCGGCCAACGATGGCGTCGGCACCAAGCTGAAGCTCGCGATCGACAGCGGGCGGCACGACACGGTCGGCATCGATCTGGTCGCGATGTGCGTCAACGATCTGATCGTGCAGGGCGCCGAACCCTTGTTCTTCCTCGATTATTTCGCGACCTGCAAGCTCGACACCGGCATCGCCGAGCGTGTCATCGCGGGCATCGCCGAGGGTTGCCGCATCGCCGGCTGCGCGCTGATCGGCGGCGAGACGGCCGAGATGCCCGGCATGTACGCACCGGGCGACTACGATCTCGCCGGTTTCTCGGTCGGCGCGGTGGAGCGCGCGCAGGCGCTGACCGGCGCCAAGGTTGCGGCGGACGACGTGCTGCTCGGCCTCGCCTCCTCCGGCGTCCACTCGAACGGCTTCTCGCTGGTGCGCCGTCTAGCTGCAGACAAGGGCTGGAAGCTCGATCGCCCCGCATTGTTCGATCAGGATCGCCTGCTGATCGACTGGCTCATGGAGCCGACCCGCATCTACGTGAAGTCGCTGCTGCCGCTGGTCCGCGCGGGCAAGGTGAGCGCGCTGGCGCACATTACCGGCGGCGGCCTGCTGGAGAATATCCCGCGTGTGCTGCCCGAGGGGCTGCGCGCAGTCGTGGATACCGATGCCTGGCCGCAATCGCGGCTGATGGCTTTCCTGCAGGCCCAAGGCGCGATCGAGCCGGGCGAGATGGCGCGGACGTTCAATTGCGGCGTGGGCATGGTCGCGGTGGTGCCGGGGGGCGAGGTCGCGGCGGTGACGGCGGAACTGGAAGCGGCCGGCGAGACGGTGTTCCGCATCGGCAGGGTCGAGGCGGGCCGGCGCGGTTGCACGGTGAAGGGCTCGGTCGAAACGTGGAGCGCGCGGGCGGATTGGACGGCGGGGCATGATGCGTAGGACCCTAAAACTCCCTCTCCCCGCTTGCGGGGAGAGGGAACCTTGACCCGCCCGAAAGTCGGCATCCTCATCTCCGGGCGCGGTTCGAACATGGCCGCGCTGATCGCCGCCTCCAAGACGCCCGACAGCCCCTATGAAGTCGCGCTAATCGTCTCGAACGTTCCCGACGCCCCCGGCCTCGCCATCGCCGCCGATCACTTCGTCCCCCAGTTCGCGCTCAGCCACAAAGGCCTGAGGCGCGCCGAGTTCGATGCGCTCGTCGACGGCGCCCTGCGCGACGCGGGCTGCGACTATGTCGCGCTCGCGGGCTACATGCGCCTGCTCAGCCCCGCCTTCGTCGCCGGCTGGGCGGGGCGGATGATCAACATCCACCCCTCGCTTCTCCCCGCCTACAAGGGCCTCGACACCTACGCGCGGGCCATAGCGGCGGGCGAGAGCAAAGCCGGTTGCACCGTCCACCTCGTCACGGAGGAATTGGACGACGGCCCGATCCTCGCGCAGGCCGAAGTGCCGATCCTGCCCGGCGACACCCCCGACAGTCTCGCGGCGCGCATCCTGACCGAGGAGCATAAGCTCTACCCCCGCGCGCTCGCCGATCTGGTGCGCGGATGAGTCCCGACCCCGAAGCCGATGTCGCCCGCCTGCGCGCCATCGCGTTGAAACTGCCATGCGCGGCCGAGAAGGTCAGCCACGGCATGCCCTTCTTTTACATCGAGCCACCCCGCCGAAGCGGTACTTCGGCGGGGACCCCAAGGCCGGGCAAGGGCTTCGCGCAATATTGGCACGATCACCACGGCATCGGCACCAGCGCTGTGATGGTCAAGACCAGCGGACCCGAGGAGCAGGCGCTGCTGATCGAGGCCGATCCGATCCTCTATTACCGGCCCACGTACATCGGCGCTTCAGGCTGGATCGCGATAAGGACCGACGTGGCCGAAACCGACTGGGATCATATCGCCGATCGCGTGGCCGCCAGCTGGCGCAATGTCGCGCCCGCCAAACTCTTCCGAGAACATACTTTGTGACCGATACCCCGCAGGAACGCCGCGAGGCCGCGCGTGTCCGCCGCCGCTGGCTCAATCTGGGCGAATTGCTCGCCATCGTCGCCGTCGTCATCTCCGCGCTGACGCTGTGGAACAGCTATCGCGAGCGGACCAACAGCGAAGCGGCCCGCCAGGTGGATTTGGACAAGGGCAGCCGCACCGCCGCTCTGCTAACGCTGCGCGCCACCGCCGATCGCAGCGGCGCGACGCTTTCGCTATCCCCGCGCAGCGAGACCCAGACCATCCAGTCGCAGACCATTACCTTCCCCGCGCTGCTCGGCGTCTCTCCGGTCGATACCACCGGCAATGCGCGGATCGAACGCGGCTGGTTCGACCGCGAACTCGCCAAGGCGCGCAAGGCAGCCGGCGCCACGCATGACCGGCCGGGCGACGCCCGCCTGCCGATCCTGATCACCACCCGCTACGTCGTTAATGGCGAGGAGAAAGTGGATAGCGGCCTGTTCGCGCTTGGCTACGAGGCGAGCCACGCCTTCCTGGCCGGCACTTCGATTCGCCTCACCGGCCTCTCGCGCGTCGGCACCGCGAACGACGACAAGAGCGGCAAGGCGCGGCTCGAGGCGCTTGCGAAGGAAAAGCTGGGCTGAAGCACCCGCGACCGTCATGCCGGACCCGTTCCGGCATCCAGCCACCTGCTTCAAGCCGTATGGATTCCGGCCTGCGCGGGGAATGACGGATATTTGCCGGAAGGGGATAACCGCAGCACAAGTCCGGAGTAACGAAACGGTTCAAGCTCAACCGTATTCCGCGGACGATGCCGGCGGACGACGGATCATGATCCCGCAATCTTCTTCGCCGCTTCGATCAGCTCGACCGGCATCATCGCGATGATCGTGCTGTTATGTTCGACGCCGATCTCGGTCAGCGTCTGCAGGCGGCGCATCTCCAGCGCGCCCGGCGTACTGCCGATCGTCGCGGCGGCATCGGCCAACGTCTGCGCGGCCTCCTTCTCGCCTTCGGCCTTGATGATCCGCGCGCGCTTCTCGCGGATCGCCTCGGCCTCGCGGCCGATCGCGCGCTGCATCTGTTCGGGGATGTCGAGGTCCTTCATCTCGATCGAGTCGATCACCACACCCCAATGATCGCAGGCTTTGGCGAGCATGTCCTGCAGCCGCTGGTTGATCAGGATGCGGTCCTTCAGCAATTGATCGAGATCGC
The DNA here is from genome assembly GCA_964245355.1 of uncultured Sphingomonadaceae bacterium. Taxonomy (GTDB): domain Bacteria; phylum Pseudomonadota; class Alphaproteobacteria; order Sphingomonadales; family Sphingomonadaceae; genus Sphingomonas_I. The sequence continues at coordinate 1,909 of CAXTMT010000185.1, read as the reverse complement.
TCTGCCCGATCGCGTCGCGCATCGCCGTCTCGGCCGCCTGGATCACCGCGCTCTCCCAGGCCTGCACCGTGGTGATGACGCGCACCGCATCCTGTGCGCGGAACCACAGCACCGCATTGACCTTCACGGGTACGCCGTCGCGCGTCACCGTCTCCTGCGTATCGAGCACACTGGTGACGGTGCGCAGATCGACCTTGCGCACCCGATCGACGAACGGGACGAGCCAGAACCAGCCCGGTCCCTTGGTTTCGCCCAGCCGCCCGAGCCGAAACAGCACGGCGCGCTCATATTCCTGATTGATGCCGAACGTCTTCATCGCCGCAGTGAAGAAAACGCCGAGCACGACGAGCGCCGGGATGCCGACGACGGGTGCCAAATGGATCAACTCGTTCATCGTGAACCTCTCCCGGCTTTCAAAACGCCGTCACCATAGTATCGGCACCAGGGATGACACACCAGATTCACATCATCGGCGGCGGCCTCGCCGGATCGGAGGCCGCGTGGCAGTTGGCCGAGGCGGGCTATAAGGTCCGCCTGTCCGAAATGCGCGGCGTCGAAGGCACACCCGCGCACCATACCGATGGCCTCGCCGAACTCGTCTGCTCGAACAGCTTCCGATCGGACGATCCCGACAGGAATGCGGTGGGTGTGCTCCATGCCGAGATGCGCGCGCTCGGCTCGCTGATCCTGGCGCAAGCCGACAAGCATCGCGTACCGGCCGGCTCGGCGCTGGCGGTGGATCGCGACGCTTTCTCCGCGGGCGTGACGGCGGCGATCACGGCGCATCCGAATATCGAGCTGGTGCGCGAACGGATCGACGGCCTGCCCGATGGGCCGGCGATCATCGCCACCGGGCCGCTTACCGCCGCCGCGCTCGCTTCCGCGATCCAGAGCGAAACCGGCGAGGATGCGCTCGCCTTCTTCGATGCCATCGCTCCGATCGTCCACCGCGAGTCGATCGATATGGAGATCGCCTGGTTCCAGTCGCGCTGGGACAAGGGCGACGGGCATGATTACATCAACTGCCCGCTCGATAAGGAGCAGTACTACGCCTTCATCACCGCGCTGAACGAAGGCGAGAAGGGCGAGTTCAAGGAGTGGGAGAAGGACACGCCTTATTTCGAGGGCTGCATGCCGATCGAGGTGATGGCCGAGCGCGGCGCCGAAACCCTGCGCTTCGGCCCGATGAAGCCGGTCGGCCTCGACGATCCGCGCACCGGACGCTGGCCCTATGCCGTCGTCCAGCTTCGGCAGGACAATGCGCTGGGGACGCTGTGGAATATCGTCGGCTTTCAGACCAAGCTCAAACATGCCGAACAGGTCCGCATCTTCCGCACCGTGCCGGGGCTGAAGACGGCCGAATTCGCGCGGCTGGGCGGGCTGCACCGCAACACCTTCCTGCAGAGCCCCAAGCTGCTCGACCCGACGCTGCGCCTGAAATCGCGGCCGCACATCCGCTTCGCCGGGCAGATCACCGGCTGCGAAGGCTATATCGAGAGCGCCTCGATCGGCCTGCTTGCGGGGCGCTTCGCCGCTGCCGAACTGGCGGGCCAACCGATCATGCCGCCGCCGATCACCACCGCGCTCGGCGCGCTGCTCGGCCACATCACCGGCGGGGCGCAGGCGGAAACCTATCAGCCGATGAACGTCAATTTCGGCTTGTTCCCGCCGCTGGAGGGCAAGGCCAAGAAGGCCGATCGCAAGGCGCTGATGGCGGCGCGCGCGCGCGAGGATCTGAAGGCCTGGGCGTGAGTCTGAGCCCTGCTTCTCTATCGTCATCCCCGCGAAAGCGGGGATCCAGAGCTTCACGCGACACCGGCTGTGGTGAGTACGAGCCTGGACTTCCGCTTTCGCGGGAATGATGAAGGGTAAAGATTGCGTGTTAGGGTGGGCGGACGCACACTGCGCG
>CAXTMT010000184.1:970-5374 GCA_964245355.1 uncultured Sphingomonadaceae bacterium | reverse complement strand
CGGCGCGGCCACGCCGACGCCGAGCACCGCGCCCACCGCTGCGGCCGCGATCATCCGCCAATGCGGCAGGCGACGCGGCTGCGGCGCGATCTGCGATTCGATGAACAGGCGGATGGCGTCGCTCGCGGTGCGCTCGCCTTCGCGGCATCGTGCCATGAAAGCGGTCTTGTCCGCATGCGACAGGCGGACTTCGATCGTCTCGCTCTTCTTGGGGTTCGTCATCGTCAGCCTCCGTGCCTGCCTGCATCCTATCGCGAAAATCTCCTGGAGCAACGTCCAGCCATCGACGGTGAACCCCTGCCCGGTCAGGAAGGTCGCGCGATCGTGGGCGAGGTAGAGTATTGCGCCCGCGGCGATGGTCCGCGAGCGGTTGGGGCAGGCTGACCCATTCTCCTAATATCGTCACCCCGGACGTGTTCCGGGGTCCAGCCCGATGCCATAAGCGGTTCGCTGGCGGCTGTTGGCTGGATCCCGGAACACGTCCGGGGTGACGGGGGGTCAGCGCGCCAAAATCATCGCCGCACCCTTTTCGGCGATCATCATGGTGGGGGCGTTGGTGTTGCCCGAGGTGATCGTGGGCATCACCGAAGCGTCGATCACGCGCAGCCCGGCCACACCGCGTACGCGTAGTTCGGGATCGACCACCGCGCGATCTTCGCTGCCCATCGCCGCCGTACCGACGGGGTGGAAGATGGTGGTGGATACCTTGCCAACCGCCTCCGCGATCTCGGCATCGCCGGCGTAAGCGGGGCCGGGACGCACCTCGCGCGGGGCATATTTGGCGAGCGCTTGCTGCGCGACGATGCCGCGCGTGATCTTCACCGCGTCGACCGCGACCTGCACGTCGCCGGGCGTGGCGAGGTAGTTGGGCCTGATCGATGGGCCTTCTCGAAAGTCGGGCGAGCGGATTTCCACGGTTCCACGGCTTTCGGGGCGCAAGTTGCAGACGCTGGCGGTGAAGGCCGGGAAGGGATCGAGCGCGCCGCCGAACGCCTCGAGGCTCAACGGCTGGACATGATATTCGAGGTTCGGGGTGGCGAAGCGCGGATCGGAGCGGGTGAACAGCCCGAGCTGGCTCGGCGCCATCGCCATCGGCCCCGAGCGGCGCAGCAGATATTCGAGGCCGATCAGCGCTTTGCCGATCCTCGAACCGGAGCGGATGTTGAGCGTCGGTACGCGCTCGACCTGATAAGCGCAGCGAATCTGGAGGTGATCCTGCAAATTCGCGCCGACCGCCGGGGCGTGGTGGACGGTGGCGATGCCGAGCGGGTTCAGCCGCGCGCCGTCGCCGATGCCCGAGCGTTGGAGGATCACCGGCGAGCCGATCGCCCCGCTCGCCAGCACCACCTCGCCATCGGCGTACGCCACCCAGCTCTCGTTGCCGAGCGCGAAGCGGATGCCGATCGCGTGGTCGCCTTCGATTTCCACGCGATCGGCCTCCGCGCCGGTGACGATCCGCAGGTTCGGGCGCTTCAGCACCGGCCGCAGGAAAGCATCGGCCGCGCTCCACCGCCGCCCGCGCCGCTGGGTCACGTCGAAGAAGCTGGAGCCTTCGTTGTCGCCGCGGTTGAAGTCGGCGGTTTCGGGTACGCCATATTGGGTCGCGGCGGCTTGAAAGGCTTCGAGCAATTCCCAGCGCAGCCGCTGCCGCTCGACGCGCAATTCGCCGCCCGCGCCGTGGAAGGCGTCGGGGCCGGCGACATGATCCTCGGACTTGCGGAAGGAGGGCAGCACGTCGTCCCAGCCCCAGCCGATATTGCCCGCCTGCCGCCAGCCGTCGTAATCCGCCGCCTGGCCGCGCATGTAGATCATGCCGTTGATCGACGAACTGCCGCCCAGCACACGCCCGCGCGGATAGGCGAGCGCGCGGCCGCCCAAGCCCGCCTCGGCCTCGGTCTTCAGGCACCAGTCGGTGCGCGGATTGCCGATGCAGTAAAGGTAGCCGACCGGCACCCGTATCCAGAGGTAATCGTCCTTGCCGCCCGCCTCCAGCAGCAGCACACGGTTGCGCGGATCTTCGCTCAGCCGGTTGGCGAGCACACATCCCGCGCTTCCCGCACCGACGACGATATAATCGTAGCGACCGAAATCGCGGGGCGGCGTCGTTGACATGCGTCCGTCCGGACTGCCGAAGCGGAGGCGATGACGCAAGCCTGAGCGGGAGAGCGACCATGACCGAACAGGCACCTCATGGCGGCGCGAGGCACGCGCCGCGCGGGTGGTGGCACTGTCGTCGCTCGCCCACGCGCGGGCACCGCCTCCTCGCCGCCACGCTGAATCACATCTCAGCCCAAATGGGGAATCCCAATTGGGTCCGGACCGTAATGAACTGTGCCATCCCGGTCATCGCGGAGTCATAAAAAGACGTCCATTCTTACCGGCTGTTGGCAGGGACGGGTGCGGAAGCCTATGTGGGGGGCAGGAGAATTTCACGAATGACCGATCGCCCCTCCACGCCGCTGCTCGACGAATGCCCGTCGCCAGAGGCGTTGCGGAAGCTCAAGCCGGATCAGTTGCGCCAGCTTGCCGATGAACTTCGCGCCGAGATGATTTCGACCGTTTCGACCACCGGCGGCCACTTCGGCGCCGGCCTCGGCGTCGTCGAGCTGACCACCGCGCTCCACTATGTGTTCGATACGCCGCGCGACGTGCTGATCTGGGATGTCGGCCACCAGGCCTATCCGCACAAGATCCTCACCGGGCGGCGCGACCGTATCCGTACCTTGCGCACCGGCGGCGGCCTCTCGGGCTTCACCAAGCGCGGCGAGAGCGAATATGATCCGTTCGGCGCGGCGCACAGCTCGACTTCGATCTCGGCCGCGTTGGGCTTCGCCATCGCCAACAAGCTGAAGAACCAGCCGGGCAAGGCGATCGCGGTGATCGGCGACGGCGCGATGTCGGCGGGCATGGCCTATGAGGCGATGAACAATGCGGAAGCCGCGGGCAATCGCCTCGTCGTCATCCTCAACGACAACGATATGTCGATCGCGCCGCCGGTGGGGGGCTTGTCGGCCTATCTCGCGCGGATCGTTTCCTCGCGCCCGTTCCTGTCGTTGCGCGATCTCGCCAAGAAGGTCGCCAAGCGGCTGCCGCGCCCGATCGCGCAGGCGCTGGAAAAGACCGACGAATTCGCCCGCGGCATGGCGATGGGCGGTACGCTCTTCGAGGAGCTGGGCTTCTATTACGTCGGCCCGGTCGACGGCCACGATCTGGATCACCTGATCCCGGTGCTGGAGAATGTCCGCGACGCCGCCGAAGGCCCGATCCTCGTCCATGTCGTCACCAAGAAGGGCCACGGCTATGCCCCGGCCGAGGCGGCGGCGGACAAATATCACGCGGTGCAGAAGTTCGACATCGTCTCGGGCCAGCAGCAGAAGGCGCCCCCTGGGCCGCCGCAATATCAGAACGTCTTCGGCGATGCGCTGATCGAGGAAGCCAGGACCGACGATCGCATCATCGCGATCACCGCCGCCATGCCATCCGGCACCGGCGTCGATCGCTTCGCCAAGGCATTCCCGACACGCACCTTCGACGTGGGGATCGCCGAGCAGCATGCCGTCACCTTCGCCGCGGGCCTCGCCGCGCAGGGGATGCGGCCGTTCTGCGCGATCTACTCCACCTTCCTGCAGCGCGCCTACGATCAGGTGGTCCACGACGTCGCCATCCAGAATTTGCCGGTGCGCTTCGCGATCGACCGCGCCGGGCTGGTCGGTGCCGACGGCGCGACCCACGCCGGCAGCTTCGACATCACCTATCTGGCGACGCTCCCCAATTTCGTCGTGATGGCCGCCGCCGACGAAGCCGAGCTGGTCCACATGACCCACACCGCGGCGCTGCACGACACCGGCCCGATCGCGCTGCGCTATCCGCGCGGCCAGGGCACCGGCGTCGCGTTGCCGGCGACGCCTGAACTGCTCAAGATCGGCAAGGGCCGCATCGTCCGCGAGGGCAAGAAGGTCGTGATCCTGAGTCTGGGCACCCGCCTCGCCGAAGCGCTGGTCGCCGCCGATCGGCTGGAGGCGCAGGGCCTGTCGACCACCGTCGCCGATCTGCGCTTCGCCAAGCCGCTCGACGTCGCGCTGATCCGCCGCCTGCTGACCAGCCATGAAGTGGCGATCACGGTCGAGGAGGGCGCGGTCGGCGGTCTCGGCGCGCACGTGCTGACGATGGCCTCCGACGAGGGCCTGATCGATGCCGGCCTGAAGCTGCGCACCTTGCGCCTGCCCGATAGCTTCCAGGATCACGACAAGCCCGAGAAGCAATATGCCGAGGCGGGCCTCGATGCCGATGCGATGGTGGAGGCGGTGCTGAAGGCGCTGCGCCACAACAGCGTGGGAATCGCCGAAGGGGCGCGGGCCTGATGCCCATCATGCCCTCTCCCCTTCAGGGGAGAGGGTTGGGAGA
>CAXTMT010000184.1:0-960 GCA_964245355.1 uncultured Sphingomonadaceae bacterium | reverse complement strand
ACCCGGGGGTCACGCCCCCCGGGGGCGGGGCCCTCCCCCCCAACTGCCCCTCCCCCCTCCCGGGTCGGGGGGGGGCCCCGGGCGCGAGCGATAGCGCGCACCGACGCTCGCTTTACCGGACTCCCCCTCTCCCCAGCCCTCTCCCCGCAAGCGGGGAGAGGGAGTTCTAAATGCCTGATCACGCCATCTCCGCCGATCCCGCCGTCCAGGCGCAGCTCGATCGCCTCGCGACCCTGTCGCCGGGCGCCGATATCCTCGGCCTCGAACGCATCACGCTGCTGCTCGACCGGATCGGCAATCCCGAGCGCCGCCTGCCGCCGGTGTTCCACGTCGCCGGCACCAACGGCAAGGGATCGACCTGCGCATACCTGCGCGCCGCGCTCGAGGCGGCGGGCCGCAAGGTCCACGCTTACACCAGCCCGCACCTCGTCCGCTTCAACGAGCGCATCCGCCTTGCCGGCCAGCTGATCGACGATGCCTTGCTCGCCGAACTGCTGGGGGAAGTGCTGGATGCCGGGCACGACATCGGCGCAAGCTTCTTCGAAGTCACCACCGCCGCCGCGTTCCTCGCCTTCACCCGCATTCCTGCCGATGCCTGCGTGATCGAGGTGGGCCTGGGTGGGCGGCTCGACGCGACCAACGCGGTCGAGGCGCCGCTGGTGTGCGGCATCGCCCAGCTCGGGCTCGACCACCAATCCTTCCTCGGCGACACGATCGAGGCGATCGCGGGCGAGAAAGCGGGGATCGCCAAGGCGGGTGTGCCGATCGTCACGCTGCATTATCCCGCCAACGTCGCCAACCGCATCGGTCAGGTGATCCGCGCAGTCGGCGCGCAGTGGCATGCGCGCGGCGGCGACTGGCAGGCGACCTCGCTGGGCGGCAAGCTGCGCTACAGCGACGCGGCGGGCGAACTCGCTCTGCCGCTGCCGCGCCTCGCCGGTGCGCATCAGGTGGTGAACG
>CAXTMT010000183.1:0-5380 GCA_964245355.1 uncultured Sphingomonadaceae bacterium | reverse complement strand
AGGATCTGGTAGTTCTGCGGGTCGCGCGTGTCGTCGGCGGTGACCACGGCGGCGCTGTCGTCCGATCCCGCCTTCAGCGACCGCTTCGCCCGCGAGGCCACCATCCTCGGCATGGCTGACGACGACAAGGCCGCGCGACGCCGCATAGGCCAGCAGCCGCTGCATCACGCCCGAATCGGCAATCCAGCCGCGCCCGGTGGCGACGCCGCACGCCCCTGCCCGCCCCATCAGCCCGATCTCGGCGAGGTCGGTGCCGGCGAGGCCCTGGGTGGCGGCGGCAAGCGGGTGGACCCACACGCCGGGCTTCCCCGCCGTCACCATCCGCTCGACCAAAGCGACGGTCTCCACCGGCTGCGCCTGATCGGGCATCAGCAAGACGCGGGTGATGCCGCCTGCCTGAAACGCCGGCACGTCGATCGCGAAGACGCCGACATCGATGATGCCGGGCGCGACGATCAGCCCTTTCGCGTCGATCCGCTCGGCCTCGGCCGGCACGTCGAACGCGCCGATCGCGGCGATGCGCCCGTCGCGAATGAGGAGATCGCCCTCACCGCCGACGGGCAAGCCCTTCAGGATCGCCAGTACGCTCACCAGCCGTCCACGCCGCGCCGGGTGCGGGTCAGCACGTCGAGGCAGGCCATGCGGATCGCGACGCCCATCTCGACCTGTTCGGGAATCGCCGAGCGATTGAGATCGTCGGCGACCGAGCTGGCGATCTCGACGCCGCGGTTCATCGGCCCCGGGTGCATCACCAGCGCATCGGGCGCCGCGCGGGCCAGCCGCTCGGGGGTCAGGCCGTAGAGCGCGTGATATTCGGCTGGAGAGGGCACAAAGCCGCCGGCCATCCGCTCCCGCTGGAGGCGGAGCATCATCACCACGTCCGCCCCGTCGAGCCCGGCATCGAAATCGGTGAAAGCGGTGACGCCCATCCGCTCGACTTCGGCGGGCATCAAGGTCGGCGGCGCGACCACGCGCACGTCGGCGCCCAAGGTGCCGAGCGCGAGGATGTTCGAGCGCGCGACGCGGCTGTGCAGCACGTCGCCGCAGATCGCCACGGTCAGCCCGGCGATCCGCCCCTTGCGGCGGCGGATGGTGAGCGCGTCGAGCAAAGCCTGGGTCGGATGCTCGTGCCGCCCGTCGCCGGCGTTCAACACCGGACAATCGACCTTGTCGGCGATCAGATGGACCGCGCCGCTGGCGTCGTGGCGGATGACGATCACGTCGGGCCGCATCGCGTTCAGCGTGATCGCGGTATCGATCAGCGTTTCGCCCTTCTTCACGCTCGATTGGGCGGCATGCATGTTGACGACATCCATGCCGAGGCGTTTTCCGGCGATCTCGAAGCTCAGCAGTGTGCGGGTGCTGTTCTCGAAGAAAGCGTTGATCTGGGTGAGGCCGGCGAGGCGATCGTCATGCTTGGCAGCACCGCGATTGAGTGCGATCCACTGCTCCGCCTCGTCGAGCAGGAACAGGATTTCATGCGGGGCGAGGCCGGCGATGCCGAGCAGGTGCCTGTGCGGAAACGACGCGCCCGCATCTCCTTCGGAACGGCGGGAGGGCGATGGTGCGGACATTAAAGCGGTCTCTTACCCGGCCATGCGCCGGGGCTCAAGCGGCGGCTTATTGGAAGGCGAGGTGGATGATCTCGTCGTTGCCGAGCGCCTTGACCCCGATCGGCGCGAAGACGCTGTGGCCTTCCTTGCCGATCGGCAGCGCCTTGCCCTGCAGCGACGCCCCCGCGATCGTGCGGCGCTCACGGAAGAAGAAGGCGATGCGCGTCGTGTCGCAGCCGCCGATCATGCCGAAGCCGGCGCGCTGGACGAAGGAAAAGCGATCACTCTGCACCGCCCAATTCACCCGACAATGCAGCCGCATATCGCCGAGCCGCCGTTTGTCGGCATCGTAGCCCGGTGTGCGGACCAAAGCGCGGAAGGCGACGCTCGATCCCTTTCGGTTGGCGCGCAGCGTCCAGTCGCCGGGTGGCAGAGCCGGCAGGCGGAAGCGCCCGTTCGGATCGAGCGGCACCGGGATCGTCGTGGTGCCGTTGGTCAACGTCGCGGCGAGGCCCTCCCATTTTGTCGGATCGCGCGGGCTGAGTTCGAACCAGAGGATGCCCTGCGGCGCGAGGCGGGCATGATCCTTGTCGAACGCGGCAACCGCCTTGAGCAGCCTGGTCACCGGCACCGCGAACAAATCGCCGGGCGCGGTGACGACGATCTCGTCGGATGCGGGCTCAGCGGGTTCCTGGGCGATAGCGGCACCGGACAGCGCCAGCGCTGCCGACCAGACGATACGCTTCAAGCCATCGCCCTGCGCAGCATATCGTTAAGCCGCCCCTGCCAGCCCTTGCCGGTGGCTTTCAGCTTGTCGAGCAGATCGGCATCGAGCCGGATCGACACCTGCTGCTTGGGCGCATCGGATTTCGGCCGGCCACGGCGGATAAGCGTGGTGCCGTGATAGAGATCGGCACCTTCCGCCCATTCGGCGGTCAGCAGTGGAGCATCATCGGGATCGATCTGCATAATCTCTATATACCTTTCGTTCGCTTCGGTGCGCGATCCGCATCGAGATCATCCGGGTTACGTCACCGCGAAGCGTCCAGACCAGAACGACAATCTCGTTACGCAATTTACCGAGCGTGAAGAAACGCCGCTCCCCAAACTCGTCCTTCTCGATCGGACGAGTAAGATGCACATCCGCCAAAACCGCAGCGGCATCCTCAAAATCCAATTTGCGTTCGTCGATAGTCCACTGACGCTTCGCCTCATTATATTCGATCTTCATGACGGTCTTTCCCAATCGCTTCTTGCGAAGCCGGTTTCGAAATGTCTGCCGTCATCAGACATCTTTTTGTGTATCACTTTTAATAAGTCGTCAAGCCTAATCCGCCGCTCGCCAGCCGATCGATCGCGCCCTGCAGGATGTAGGCCGCCGCCAGTTTGTCGACGAGTTCGGCCCGCCGCGCCCGACTGGCGTCGGCGGCCAGGAGCGTTCGGGTGACGGCGGCGGTGGACCAGCGTTCGTCCCACAGCAGGATCGGCAGGCCGTCGCGCGCGATGTTGCGGGCGAAGGCGCGGACGGATTGGGTGCGGGGGCTGTCGGTGCCGTCGAGGTTGAGCGGCAGGCCGATGACGAGGCCTTTCACATGCTGAGCGGTGATGATCGCCTCCAGCGCCACCTTGTCGGCCGCGAATTTGGCGCGGCGGATCGTCTCGGCGGGGCTGGCGATGCGCCAGAGCGAGTCGCACAAAGCGATGCCGATCGTCTTGGTGCCGACGTCGAGCCCCGCGAGCCGCCCGCCCTCGGGCAGCATCTCGGCGAATTCGAGCGTGGCCCGGGTGATCAAGGGAACGCCGCCGCGCGCGTCGCCGCATCGGCGCGGATGCTCCCCCAGAACAGAGCATAATCGAAGACGTGGAAATTGTGCCCGGGCATTACGTAAGCGGTGAACGCTGGCAGATCCTCGCCGATCGAGAGGAAGCCCGAGGGCCGGCAGGCCGCCGGCACGATGCCCGCGTGGAGATCGGCCCCGGCCATGCCGGGGCGCGGAACGAGCGAGCCCTTGTTGGCGCTCATCGGCGCCGTGCCTCCTGCCGTCCCGGTCAGCGGATTAACGCAGAGCATCGGCGTACCCCTGCGCGGGGCGCCAGTCAGGCCGGTCGAGGGATCGTAGAGGTCGGTGACGAAATGCGTGTTGGCGGGTTCGCCGAAGCTCTGCCAGCTGAGGATGCACCCGGTCTGGGCGGGCGCGGTGCAAGGCGGCAGGCCGAGCTTGGGCAGATCGGCGGTCGTCGAGATCGGCCAGCCGATGACATATGCCGCGACGATGCGTTTCGCCGTCGGCGTCCCCGCGATCCGACGGGCGAGCAAGGTCATCAGGTGGCGCGCGCCCTGGCTGTGCGCGGCGAGCAGGATGGGCTTGTCGGGCGGGATGGCGGCGAGGAAGGCGTCGAACGCGCGCGCGACGTCATGATAGGCGAAATCCAGCGCCTGCGTCGCTTCGGCCTGGTTGGTCAGGAAGCTGCCCGCCACCGCCTGCCGATAGCGCGGCGCCCAGATCGTACCGACGCCGTTGAACGCGCTTGCCTGGGACGAGACGAACAGCTTCAGCCGCGCTTCCGCCGAAGGATCATCGATCGGCGCATTCCAGCGATCGCGGCCAAGGTAGGTCGTCGGCGGCACGAAGAAGACCGCGATGGCTCCCGGCTTTGTCGCCGCGACGCCGGGCGGCAGCCAGTGCGCGGGATCGTCGGGCAGATCAGGGCGCGCAACCCAGCTTACCGGCTTCGTATAATCCACCTCGTCGACCGGGGCCGCAAACGCCACGCGCGGGACGAAGGTGAAGCGCAGGATGCGATCCTGGAACAGATTCCAGCCGACCGCCGCAAGCAGGATCAGCAGGACGATCGCAGCGATGGCATAGAGGAATTTGCGGGCGAGCAGTTGTGTGTCCCTGAAAAAGTGTTCGGGCGCCCCTACCCCAATTTCCCCCGTCCGTCCTGAGCGAAGTCGAAGGGCTCAGAACGGACGGAGTATGGAATGACGGGGGTAGAGCAGGTTGCAGCGAAACCCGGTGGCTGCTAGCCGCTCACGCTCACTGAAATCCGGGTCAAAGCATGTCCGTCGACGCCGCAACCGTCCGCAAAATCGCCAGTCTCGCGCGCATCGCCACTTCCGCGGAGGAGGTCGCCGCGATGGTGCCCGAGCTCAACAACATCATCGGCTGGATCGAGCAATTGGGCGAGGTCAATACCGCCGGCATCGAGCCGCTCGCCGCCGTGATCCCGAACACGCTGCGCCTGCGCGAGGATGTCGTCACCGATGGCGGCAAGCGCGACGACGTGCTCGCCAACGCGCCGCAGGCGGAGCATGGCTTCTTCGCCGTGCCGAAAGTGATCGAGTAACCATTTTTTGCGATTCTTTGTGGCTGATAGGCTGATGACCTGCGGCCCCGACGACGTCTTACCTATGGAAATGCCCGCATGACCGAACTGACCGACCTTGGCGTGGCCGAAATCCGGGACGGCTTCCAAGCCGGCGATTTTTCCGCGCGCGAAGTCGCCGAGGCGTTCAACGATGCGGTCGCCGGGGCCAAGGCGCTCAACGCCTTCATCGTCGATACCCCCGAACATGCCCTCGCCGCCGCCGACGCCGCCGATCAGGAGCGCGCCGACGGCGCTGTGCGGCCGCTGTCGGGCGTACCGCTCGGCATCAAGGATCTGTTCTGCACCGAAGGTGTGCAGACCACCGCCGCCAGCCGCATGCTGGAAGGCTTCATCCCGCCCTATGAATCGACGGTCAGCGAGCGGCTGTTCCTCGCCGGCGCGGGCATGCTCGGCAAGCTCAACATGGATCAGTTCGCGATGGGTTCGTCGAACGA
>CAXTMT010000182.1:0-5382 GCA_964245355.1 uncultured Sphingomonadaceae bacterium | reverse complement strand
TGTCGTATTTGCTACATGGAGCTGTTGTCGATGAATTTACCTGCGGTAGTAGACGCCCCCCCCGCTTCCGAAGACGGTCTCGTTTCGCGCAAGGCGTTCGATGCGCTCGTGCTTGCGAATTACGATGCGCTCAAGCCGGCCGAGCAACGCGTCGTGCGCCACATCGGCAAGAACCGGCTGGCCGTGCTGTCGACCTCCGCGGCCGATCTGGCGCGGCAGATCGGCGCGTCCGATGCGACCGTAGTACGCGCGGTCAAGGCGCTGGGATTCAAGGGTCTCGCCGACTTGCGCGCCGCACTGGCCTCCAGCCTCGCCGATGAGTCCAACCCCGCGGACAATATGCGCCGCACGACCGCCGATGTCGGCGAGGGCGTAGAGCGGGCGGTGGCGGCGGTGATCGACACGCACCGCGAGGCATTGCGCGAAATGTCGGAGCCGGGCGTGCAGGCGCTTATCGTCCAGGCGATCCGCGTGCTTAACGGGCTGGAGCGCGTCCTCATCTTCGGGATTGGTCCGTCGGCATCGCTCGCCGACTATGTCGCGCTCCTGCTCAATCGTCACGGCCGCGCGGCGCGCGCGATCAACGCCACTGGCAACGGGCTAGCGGACCAACTGCTCGACGTACGGCCGGGCGACGGACTATTGATCCTTGCTTACGGCCGTACTTATGCAGAGGTGCTGGTCGTGTTCGAGGAGGCTTCCCGCCACCAGGTTCCGGTCGTGCTCGTGACCGATTCGCTCGAACCAAAGCTGGCGCGACAGGCCGACGTTATCGTCCCAGCACGACGCGGTCGGCAGGGTCGCGTCGCGATGCACGGCGTTACGCTGATCGTCCTTGAAGCGATAGCCCTAGGTCTTGCGTTCGCAAATCAAGACGCAGCAATGGATGCTCTCGCGCGCATCGGCGATGTCCGCAACCGGCTTTCCCGGCATGGTGGTTGAGCACAATCGGTCGGTATTGTTGAAAAGGCCTGAGTCCTTGTCTTGAGTATTTCGATTGGGATCGAGTTCCGGGAACGACGAATGTGGTGGATACCAACAGTCGGTCCTTAGCTGCGATGTTGGAACAGGAAGCGACATGGTTGATAGCGCCCAAAACCGCTTTTATTTTGAAAGCGGTCGTTAGCATGGCGTGAGGCGATGTTCTTGCTTGCCTTCTTGCTTAAAGCGGCACCACTCATCCAAGTAAAACGATTGCCGGTTCGGCGTTCGAGCGGATCGCCCGCCACACGGACCGGTTTTGTGATGGTCCCTTGGTTTTTTGGACACGAGTTTAGGTCATTTGCCGTTTGGCCTGTTTCGGGGTCATGTACCCGAGCGCAGAGTGGATCCGCCGCCGGTTATAATATCCCTCGATATACGCGAAGAGGTCGCGTCGCGCTTGCTCGCGGGTCGTCCATCGCCAGTGTAAGACCTCAACTTTGAGCTTGGGGAAGAAGCTCTTCATCGGAGCACTATCATAGCAACATGCCGTTCGGCTCATCGACAGCGTGGCTTTCATCGCGGCGAGTTCCTTGCCTGTACGCCTCGTCGGCGTACAGGCTTCCGCGATTGGAATTACAGATGAGGCCTTCGGCCGGTTTTTGCCGCTGTGCGGCCATCATCAAAGCGGCCAGCGGCAGCTCGGTTGCGCATATGGTCACGCATGGCCAATCCGACGACCTTGCGGGTTGCAAGATCGAGCACGGCTGCGAGATACAGCCACCCTTCGCCGGTTTGAATGTAGGTGATGTCGGCGAGCCAGACGCGGTTTGGCGCTGACGCTACGAGCTCCTGCTTCAGCAGATTCGGCGCGATCAGCAGATAATGGCGGCTGTCGGTGGTGCAGGGATTGAACCGGCGGCCGGCAAGCGCGGATGCCGTGGCGTCGCATGAGTCGGGCGACGCGGCCGCGGCTTGCCGTCCCGCCTTCCGCGCGGAGCGCGGCATACATCTTGGGACTGCCATACCGGCCAGGATGATCGACATGGAGGCGACGCACCTGTTCGAGCAACGCTCGGTTCGCGACCACACGCGCGCGCTCCGGGCGATTGCGCCACGCATAATAGCCGCTCGGCGAGACCTCGAGGACGCGGCACATCAGCCGGACAGGCCACTGGCGGGCATGATCGCGGATGAATCGGAAGCTCATCTCAGCACCTCCGCGAAGATGCCGATCGCTTTTTCTAGCGCGTCACGCTCCATACGCGTGCGGTCGAGTTCCCGCTTCAACCGTGTGATCTCGGATGCCTGATCCGCCGTGGCCCGCCGTTGAACATGCGCATCCTCGTGCCGCGGAGATGCGTGAGCTTGCGTGGCCAAGCTACCAGCCGCGCCGCAATCACGCCGCCAGGGAACGCAAACGTGACCGGCATCATCACGGCCAGCGGCCAACTGTCGGTGCGCAAGTTCTGATACAGCCACAATCTGAGCGCGCCGCCGCGGAGCCAGCCCAGCGGCGCATAGATCATGGGCCGGAACGTCCGCGGATCGAACGCCTCCACGACGCTGGCTGCGACGACGTCGGGCAGCGCTGCCAGCGCGAACCAGAGGTGGTAGCGATGCAAGGCAAGCCAGGCCCAGCGCTCTTCCAGCCACGGCTCGATCGCATGACGATGCAACTAATGTTCTTGCACGAGATCGATCATGGCGAACCGGTTGGCGAGGGGGATCTGCATCCGCACCAGAGGCCAGCTTGCCAGATCGCTACCATCGCCAAGAGGAAGGCGATCTGCTGTATCCCTGGGCCGGAGCCCTGGCCGCCGAACGGCGCGCCGCTCGTGCCGCTGGCCGCCATCACCGTTCGGCCCCGTAATCATGATTGCGGTCGAGACCCGGCGCTGCCTTTTCGGCAGCCGCCATCGCGTCGCGGAAGCTCTCGGGCGTATGCTTAGGCGCAATGACCAGCGCCGCGACCATTGCCCTGAGTTCCTTTGCCCGATCGGTGTGCGCCAACGAGCCGGGTCCCTGAGCCGATTTGTCGTAGGTCGAAGCGGCGCTCTCCGTCTGACGCTCAATTGGGGCCGCCTGTTCGCGTGTGCCCGACCGATCGAGCGTCGCGGCGGCAGCGGGACTGTCGGCATAGTCGAGCGCCATGTCCTTCGGCCGCTCGCGCGCCAGCGTCTGCCGGAGCTGTCGGCCGCAAAATCGTCACGGCCATAGTGAAGCACGGTGCCCGCGCGGTGGCGCGACATCGCGACATAGCTCGAATGCGCATCCATGCCGGGGGTCGCGAGCACATGGGTGCGGTCGACCGTCATACCCTGCGTCTTGTGGACGGTCGCGGCATAGCTGTGATCGATCGCCGAGTAGCTCTTGAGGTCGACCTCGACCTTGCGGCCGTCGTCAAGGCGCACGGCGAGCGTATCGCGACCCGCTTTCGTGCCGCGTATTCCGAATATCGCCGCACTCCGTTTGCACTTGTTTGACAGCATTGAACGCGGCCCCGATATCGCGACACTGGTTGGGGGCAGGATCGACGACGGCCTAATAGCCGCGCAGTGGGACGACGTGTTGCGACGGGGAAACCTCGATCCGCACTGGCGTCGCCAGCGTGTCGATCATTCTCGAACGAATCGGCTCCTGTCCACGCGCCTACGGCCTTAGCACTTGCGTTGCGCGAGATCGGTCGCGTCAAGCGTACCCTGCGTACGCTTGACTGAATCGAGCTGCCCGAACAGCGTCGCCGTGCCAACCGTGAATTCTACAAGGGGGAAGCGGAATATGCCCTGGAACGTGCCATCTTTTTTGGACCGCGTCGGTCGTATTCGCGATCAAGCGCTCCAAGCGCGAAGCCATCGTGTGAGCGCGTTGAATCTCGTCGCCGGTGCTGTATTTCTGTGGAACACGACCTATCTCCAGCATTAGTGTCAAGCAGCGTCTAACGTCTCAACGCGGGTTGCAACTCAATATCTTTCAAGGACAGTCGGACCAATTCCGCCATGGCCCGTCTCGCTGTTCGCGGTTCCCGAGCGCGGATTGCATCGAGGACGGCGGCATGGTCGGGCATGACATCGCGGTCGGGTCGGCCGCTCCGCTGCTTGAACACCGTCGTCCAACTCACCGCGGCGCTGATGGTGCCGGAAAGCGCGATCAGAGCGGTGTTGCCCGTGGCGTCGAGCACGCCGTGGTGAAAGTCGCGGTCCGCCGCCCGCCCCTCCTCGCGCGTCAGTCCGTGGCGCTCCATCCTAGCTAGGGCAACCTCCAGCCTGTCGAGGTGCGCTTGCGTCCGGCGGCTGGCGGCGTGAGCCGCGGCGGCGGGCTCGATTACTGCCCGCAGTTCGAACAAGTCTTGGATGAAATCGAGGCTGGGTTCGCCTTCGAACATCCAACCAAGCACCTCGGGATCGAGCAGGCTCCATCTGTCACGTGCGTTGACGCGCGTGCCGGAGTTCTTCTGGCTCGTGACCAAGCCCTTGGCCGCAAGCATGCGCACGGCTTCACGATAGGCCGTGCGGGACACGTGAAGGCGCTCGCCGGCAGCGATCTCGCCTGGAAGAACCTCTTCAGGAGAGTGACGTCCGGTGACGATGGCGATTCCAAGATCTCGGGCGATCGTTGCATGGATGGGCATCTTGCCATGTGTTGAAGGCCTACGCTCCGTCATCCGCACTCCTCGCCGCCGAACCACCATGGACGCGTCTGACCGCCGCGTCGAGGCGTGTACGTGCGCCGCGGCTCTGCTCTCCGCACAAGGGGAGGCCGGGCTATTGCGGGCATGGTGTACATCTCAGACATGCAGACGCGGACTCTGCTGCACGCATGACGATCGATTAATGCAGAATCCCTTATCTCATCGCTACTCGTGAACGCAGGTTGACACCGACAACTCAGACATATAACTTCGTGAATATAAGACGGGATCTGCCCGTGTCGGCTGCTCGACTCCAAACATGATTTGGAACGGTGGTCGCCGCGGAGACAAGGGTTGGGGGGGGACGGATATGTCGAGCGTTAGAAAAGCCGCCTTGGCTGCGGTTAGCGTGGCCGCTTTAGCCGTTCCCACGGCTGCCTTTGGCCAAAGCACAGGCTTGAGGGCGCTGCAGTCCGCCGACCCGGCAGAGCGTGTTGCGCCGAGCGGAACGCCCGGCCAAGCCGCCACGACCGTAGCTACGACGGTGAAACCTGAGCCGGCCACGGCATTGGAAGATATCGTGGTCACCGCGCAGAAGCGGCGGGAGACTGTCCAGACGGTGCCCATCGCCGTCTCTGCCTTCACGGGAGACGCGCTCAAGGCGCAACGAATCGAAGGTGGCCCAGGCCTGCAGCAGGCCGTGCCCAACCTCACGTTTTCCCGGGCAGGCTTCTCGGAGTCGAATTTCCAGATCCGCGGCGTCGGATACCAGCTTATCAACGTGGCCGGCGACCAGGGCGTAGGCGTGCATGAGAACAACGCGCCGCTGG
>CAXTMT010000181.1:0-5392 GCA_964245355.1 uncultured Sphingomonadaceae bacterium | reverse complement strand
ATTTCATCGAGGCCCTGGCCGATACAGGCTCGGTCGCGGAGGCGGCGCGCGCCGTCCACATGTCCGTGCAATCCTGCTACCGCCTGCGCCGATCGCCGGGGGCGGAGAATTTCGCGCGCGCGTGGGAAGCGGCGCTGGCCGAGGCGCACAAAAGGCTCGTCGACATCGCCTTCGATCGCGCGGTCAACGGCACCGAGCATCCGCATTTCGATAAGCATGGCGAGGCAGTCTATATGCGCCGCCGCTACAGCGATCGGCTGCTGATGTTCCTGCTCGCCGCCCACCATCCCGATCGCTACGGCCATGCCGCCGATCGCAGGCGTGGGCCTGTCGGGGGCGGTGGTGCCGATCCTGCTGCCGCGCCCGCCATCGCCCCACCCGCCATCACCGAAGCGCTCGCGCTGCTTGAACCGGTCACGCCCGCCGATCCGCACCGGCTGATGCACCCCGCCGACTTCGCCAACCTCCGCGCCAATCTCGCCGAAGACGATGCGGGGGAGGCGCGCGCGGCCCCCGATGCCTTGCCCGCGCCGACGCAAGCAGAGGTGCGTGGGCCTAACCTTAGTAACCTTCCGGCACCGCGAGAGCCGGATTAGCGCCGGGGGAGGCAGAGAAACCTTCCTCGGCCGTCGTCCGCATCAACGGGTCCTTGAACGGCGGAGTCCGCATCCCCCTCCCGGCTTGACGCTGCCCGGCCCGGCGATTACCGCTGGCCCCGACGGGCGCCGCGGTTCTTGCGGCATATGCCTTCCAGCCTCACAGCCCCGAACCGCCGTATCGTCGCGCCGTTCCACTCTCCAGCATTCCAGCGGACTCCCCCCATGCATCTCAAAGACCTCAAGAAGAAAACCCCGGCCGAACTGGTCGCCATGGCCGAGGAGCGCGGCGTCGAGGGCGCCTCGACGCTTCGCAAGCAGGATCTGCTGTTCGGCATCCTCAAGGCGGAGGCCGAGGAAGGCGAGGAAATCCTGGGGCTCGGCACGATCGAAGTGCTGCCCGACGGCTTCGGCTTCCTGCGCAGCCCCGAGGCGAATTACCTCGCCGGCCCCGACGATATCTACATCAGCCCCAACCAGGTCCGCAAATTCGGCCTGCGCACCGGCGACACGGTGGAAGGCGAAATCCGCGAGCCCAAGGACGGCGAGCGCTATTTCGCGCTGACCCGCCTGACCTCGGTGAATTTCGACGATCCCAGCGCGGTGCGCCTGCGCGTCAATTTCGACAATCTCACCCCGCTCTATCCCGAATCGAAGCTGACGCTCGATCCCGCCGACCCGACCGTGAAGGACAAGTCGGCGCGCGTGATCGATCTGATCAGCCCGCAGGGCAAGGGCCAGCGCACACTGATCGTGGCGCCGCCGCGGGTCGGCAAGACGGTGATGCTCCAGAATATGGCGCGCGCCATCACCGAGAACCATCCCGAGGTGTTCCTGATCGTGCTGCTGATCGACGAGCGGCCCGAGGAAGTCACCGACATGCAGCGCAGCGTGAAGGGCGAGGTGGTCTCCTCGACCTTCGACGAACCCGCGACGCGCCACGTCCAGGTCGCCGAGATGGTGATCGAAAAGGCCAAGCGGCTGGTCGAGCACAAGAAGGACGTGGTGATCCTGCTCGATTCGATCACGCGTCTGGGCCGCGCCTACAACACCGTCGTGCCCTCGTCGGGCAAGGTGCTGACCGGCGGCGTCGACGCCAATGCCCTCCAGCGGCCGAAGCGCTTCTTCGGCGCGGCGCGCAACATCGAGGAAGGCGGCTCGCTTTCGATCATCGCCACCGCGCTGATCGATACCGGCAGCCGCATGGACGAGGTGATCTTCGAGGAGTTCAAGGGCACCGGCAACTCCGAAATCATCCTCGACCGCAAGGTCGCCGACAAGCGCATCTTCCCGGCGATGGACGTCGGCAAGTCCGGCACCCGCAAGGAGGAGCTGCTGGTCGAGAAATCGAAGCTCTCGAAGATGTGGGTGCTGCGCCGCATCCTCATGCAGATGGGCACCACCGACGCGATGGAATTCCTGCTCGACAAGATGAAGGATTCCAAGACGAACGAGGATTTCTTCGACTCGATGAATCAGTAGGCGGTCCCCACCCTCGCAACCGTCGTGCCGGGTCCCCCTTCGCCGGGATGACGGTTGCGTCCACAACGATTTTGGTTCGTTGAGGGACGATGGCGACGACAGCGAGTGATGGGACCGAAGCGGGCCGTGCCCTGGTGGCGGAAGTGCGGTCGGCGGCGGCGCGGCATCGGCTGACGTGGGAAGCGATGGTGCCCGATCCGCACACCGTCGACCTGACGCACGAGCCCGCCGAGGAGGCGGCTTATGCGGAGATGAACGCGGCCAAGCGCCGCCTGTGCGACCATATCTGCGCGACGTACGGGATTTCGGTGGACGAGCTGATCGGCCTCGCTAGCTGATATGCACCGCCTTGGTGGCGAGATGCGCGGCGACGCCTTCGGGGCCATCCTCCGATCCGAAGCCTGAATCCTTCCAGCCGCCGAACGGCGCGTCGGCCCACGAGAGGCGAACCCCGTTGATCGCGACCATCCCCGCCTCGATCGCGTCGGCGAGGCGGTTCTGGCGGCGACCCTGTTCGGTGAAGCAATAAGCGGCGAGGCCATAGGGCAGGCGGTTGGCCTCGGCGATGGCGGCGTCGTCGGTCTCGAACGGGTGGATCAGCGCGAGCGGGCCGAAGGGTTCGTCGGTCATCGCCCGGGCATCGGCCGAGACTTCGGAAAGCACCGTCGGCCGATAGAAATTGGCGGCGCTGTCGCCGGTGCGATTGCCGCCGGCGAGCAGGCGGGCGCCCTTGGCGGTGGCATCGGCGACCATCGCCTCCATCGCCTCGATCCGGCGGGGGTTGGCGAGCGGGCCGACGTTGGCGTCGCCCAGGCCGCTGCCGACCGTTAGCTTGGCGGCGCGTTCGGCGAAGCCCCTGGCGAAGGCTTCGTAAATCCCTTCCTGTACGGCGAAGCGGGTGGGCGAGACGCAGACCTGTCCGGCGTTGCGGAATTTGTGGGTGACGAGGATGTCGAGCGTATGCTCCAGATCGCAGTCGTCGAACACGAGCACCGGGCCATGGCCGCCCAGCTCCATCGTGGTGCGCATCATCGTATCGGCGGCGAGGCGGGCGAGATGCTTGCCGACCGGCACCGATCCGGTGAAGCTCAGCTTGCGGGTGACCGGCGAGGCGAGCAGGTGGCGCGAGACGGTGTCGGGCACCCCGAACACGCATTGCGCGACGTCGCCCGGCAGCCCCGCATCCTGGAAGCAGCGGAACACCTCGACCGCGGCGCCGGGAGTCTCCTCGCTCGGCTTCAGGATCACCGAACAGCCGGCGGCGAGCGCGGGGGCGAGCTTGCGCACCACGTTGATCACCGGGAAATTCCACGCGCAGAAGGCGGCGACCGGGCCGATCGGCTGCTGGAGGACGAGGCTGCGGGTGCCGGTCGGGCGCTCCAGCACCCGGCCATAGATGCGCTGCGCCTCGCCGGCGTGGAATTCCAGCGCGGCGGCGGCGGCGCCCGGCTCGCCCTGGGCCTCGGCGAAGACCTTGCCCTGTTCCAGCGTGGTGATGCGGGCGAGCCGCGGGGCGCGTTCGCGGATCAGCGCGGCGGCGCGGGTGAGGATGGCGGCACGCTCGGCGGCGGGCGTCCTGCGCCACCTTTCGAAACCGCGCTGGGCGGCCTCCAGGGCGCGATCGAGATCGGCGGTGGTGGCGTGGGGGATCTGGCCGAGCACGGCGCCGGTCGCCGGATCGTAGACCGGCTGGCGCTCGCGGCCCTCGCTGCCCAGCCATTCGCCGCCGATGTAGAGGCCGAGCCTCGCGTCATAGTCGCTCACGTGGAATCTCCTGGTTGCGGCGATATGGCGTCACGCGTCGCGGGCAGCAATGCCGCATAGGGGCCGAGCGGGGTGGCGGTGCGCAGCCGATCCCAGCCGTGCTGGACGATCATCGCCTGCTGCTCGATGCCGTAGCGCTCCAGCGGGCGGCCGGGCGTGAGGGCGTAATCGTAACGCGCGAAGGGCAAGCGGCGCAGCGGCAGGCAAAGCCCGCGTTGGTGTTGCCAGACGTGGGTGAGTTCGTGGGCCAGGAGCGCGCGAAGCAGGGGGCTTTCGGCGGCGAAATCCTCGCGCCACAGACCACCGTCGGGGTGGAACCAGATGTCGCCATCGGGCGCCATCGTCACGTCGCGGGCCTGGAAGGGAAACCATTTCGCGCGGTGGAGGCGGACGGGTCGGGGGTTCAACGCCGGCCCGAACAACCGCCACGCGATGGCACACTCGCCTTCGGTCAGCGGCCGGCCGCCAGTGGGATCGCGGGCGAACATGGGAGACCATTACGGGATCCGCCCCGTGCCGGGGAGGATTATTCGCCCGGCGCCAATGGCATCCCGAGATCGGCAAAACTCGCCTCCACCGCCTGCGCGCTGCCGAGGACACCCAGCGCCGATGCGATGTGGAGCAGATCGGCGAGTGCGGCGGCCGAGGCGCGCGGCGCGCTGTTGGCGCCGACGATCGCGCCCAGCAACGCGTCCTCGTGCGCGGTCATGCGCGGGCAGCAGCAGGGGGCGACGAGCAGCTTCACCGTCGACGCGCGCGCGGTCTCCGCCATCAACGCGCGCAGCAGCACCAGCGGGCGACGGAAGTTGATGCCGAAACCGGCGAACAAGGCATGCGCCGCGTGCGCATCGTGCAGCCCGCCGGCCGCCATCCGTCTAATCCCGAACAGCAGCAGCCGGGTGAAAGGGCAGTGCGGCGCCCTATGCGGCAGCAGGCCGCCCCTCGGGATGTCGAATTCCAGCTCCGGCTTCATGGCATCCTTCCTCTCGTATCGGAAGGAAATTGGCATTGATGCGATTGCGAGTCAATCGCAATAGGAGGATTATTGCGGTGGTGTGCCGTTCGCTGCGAGCACCTCGCCGCAAAGATAAAGCGAACCGGCGATCAGCGCGGCGCGCGGCGCAGCGTCGCGTCTGCCGATGGCTTCGAGCGCCGCGCCGAACGTGGTCGCTTCGCCTACCGTCAATCCCACATCGCCGCCGGCGCGCCGGATCGCCTGGGCATCGTGCGCGGCGTGGCCGGATATGTCGACCGGATGGAGCGTCGCGCCGCTGCCGCCGAATGGTTCGAGGAAGCCGGCCAGATCCTTGTTGGCGAGCATGCCGAGGATGATGTCGAAGCCGCCGCCGGGCGGCAGGCGGCGGCGGAAGAAGCCCGCGATCTCGCGTGCCGCCGCCGGATTGTGCCCGCCGTCGATCCACAATTCGGTGCCGGGGGCAAGAAGCGCGGGCAGCGGGCCGCTCGTCAGCCGCTGGAGCCGCGCCGGCCACTCGACCCAGCCCATCGCCGCGCGCAGCGCCGAAGCGGGCACGGCCAGCGCCTGCTGGTGC
>CAXTMT010000180.1:0-5435 GCA_964245355.1 uncultured Sphingomonadaceae bacterium | reverse complement strand
GGAGCTCAGGTCCTGAGCACGACGCAGGCGCCGCGGGCGCTGCGGATGCGGGCGCAGAGGGTGTCGGCCTCGCCGCGCGTCTGGGCGGGAAGGCGGATCCGGTAGAAGGTCTGCAGCCCGCGCGACCGGAGGCGGCCGCGATGCAGCGGCACCGGCGCCACCAGCAGATCGGGCACGGCACCCTCGACCCGCCGCCGCATCAACCGCGCCATCGTGATCGCAATCCCCGGGCGACGGCCGTGCTTGAGCTTCAGCGCCAAAGCACGGGCGATCGGGCCGTAAGCGACGGCGGCGCGCAATCGATCGTAGGCCGGCGGATCGGCGAGGCAGGCGGCGCAGCGACTGTCGGCATCGCGTACCAGTTCCACCGCCGCGCCGCATTGGCCGCAGGCCGGCCCACCCAGGAAATCGAGCGCGCGCCAGCAATCGAGGCAAAAGCTGTGGTCGCTCGCCACGACGATCCCGCATCCGGGGCAGCGCGGCGGCAGCGCGAAGCCGACGACGCGATCGAGCAGCGCGCGGCAGGGTTGCAGGAAAGCGGCGATCGCCATGCCGCCTTGTCGCCAAGGGACGGCTCCTGCACAAGCGCGCGCGTGTCATCCATCCCTCCCGAAATCTTCGACCGCACACTCCGCCGTCATCGCCGCGACCGCGCTCAGCCAGGCTTCGCGGCACATGACTTCGTTCACGCCGCGATGCGCGAGGGGCTGATCGACCGGCTCGACATGGTGACGCGGACATTCGGGCAGGCGCTGGACCTGGGCTGCGCGGATGGAGCGCTGACACGCGAGCTCCGCACACGCGGGATGACCGTCACGCCCTGCGACGCCGGCCCACGCTTCGCGGCGGCGGCGGCGGGCATGTGTTGCGACGAGGATCGCCTGCCGTTCGCGCCCGCCAGTTTCGATCTGATCGTCTCGACCGGCGTATTGGATACCGTCAACGATCTGCCCGGCGCACTGGTCCAGTGCCGGCGCGCCCTCAAGCCCGACGGGCTGTTTCTCGGGGCGTTCCTCGGGGCCGGGAGCCTGGCGACATTACGCCGCGCGTTACTCGCCGCCGATGCCGCCGTCGGTGGCGCGGTCACGGCGCGTATCCACCCGCAGATCGACGTTCGCGCGGCGGGCGATCTGCTTGCCCGTACCGGCTTCCAGATGCCGGTAGCCGATGGCGAGACGCTGGTCGTTCGCTACGGATCGGTGTTCCGGCTGATCGAGGATCTGCGCGGAATGGCGGCGACCAATCTGCTTGCCGGGCAGCCGCCGCCGTGGCCGGGGCGCGCCCATCTGGCAGCGCTGGAAGCGGCGTTCGCCCGTGAAGCCGATCCCGATGGGCGCACCCGCGAGCGCTTCGAGACGATCTTCGTCACGGGCTGGGCACCGGGGCCGGATCAGCCGCAACCGGCGAAGCGGGGCTCGGCGACGGCCAGCCTCGCGACGGCACTAAAGGCCAAGGACTGATCCCAATTCCGTCATTCCGGCCGGCGCCGGAATGACGATAGTCAGGTGCCGATCAGCTTCTCCAGCAACCCGATCAGCGGTCGATCCGCTACCGGCATCGGCAGATAGCGCATCGCCGCAAAATCGACCCAGCGCACCGCGCCGCCTTCCAGCGCCTGCGGCTCGCCCGTCCAGACGCGGCAGAGATACAGCAGCAGGAGCAGGGCGCGGTCGTCCAGCGCCGCGCTGGCGAAGGCGCCGGCATCGAGGTCGCCGGCCACCACGCCGATCCCGAGTTCTTCGTCCAGTTCGCGCACCAGCGCTTCCTCCGGCGTTTCGCCCGGCTCGATCTTGCCGCCGGGGAATTCCCACAGGCCGGCGAGCGATTTACCCTCGGGTCGTTGCTGGAGCAGCACCCGGCCATCCGCGTCGATCAGCGCGGCGGCGACGATGAGCAAGGGTTCGCGCACACCCCGGCGCGCGTCAGGCGATGGACAGGAATTTATCGCGGCGCTGGTTTATCAGCGCGGCGCGATCGAGCTGGCCGAGTGCGTCGAGCTCTTCGCCGATCGCGGCGCCCAGGCTGGCGATCGCCGCCGCCGAATCGCGGTGGGCGCCGCCCAGCGGTTCGGGGACGATGCGATCGATCACGCCGAGGCTTTTCAGATCGGGTGCCGTCACCTTCATCGCTTCGGCCGCATCGGCGGCGCGATCGGCGGTGCGCCACAGGATCGACGAGGCACCCTCGGGCGAGATCACCGAATAGATGGCATGTTCGAACATCAGCACACGGTTGGCCGAAGCCAATGCCACCGCGCCGCCCGAGCCGCCCTCGCCGACGATCGCCGCCACCATCGGTACGCCGAGCGCGAGGCATTGCTCGGTCGAGCGGGCGATCGCCTCGGCCTGTCCGCGCTCCTCGGCCTGTACGCCGGGGAAGGCGCCGGCGGTATCGACGAGCGTCACCACCGGCAAGCCGAAGCGATCGGCAAGCTGCATCAGCCGGATCGCCTTCCGATACCCTTCGGGCTTGGCCATGCCGAAATTATGCTGGAGCCGCGTGGCGATATCGTCGCCCTTTTCGTGGCCGATCACCATCACTTTGCGGCCGGCGATCTGACCCAGGCCGCCGATGATCGCCTGGTCGTCGGCAAAGGCACGATCCCCCGCCAGCGCGACGAAATTGGTGACGAAGCCGGCGAGATAATCCTTCAGGTGCGGGCGCTCCTGATGGCGCGCGACCTGCGTCTTCTGCCACGGCGTGAGCTTGGCATAGAGGTCGCGCAGCGACTTTTCCCGCCGCACTTCGAGCCGTGCGACCTCGGCACCGATATCCAGCGAATTGTTCGCGTCGGACGTCTCGCGCAGTTCGTCGATGCGCGCGGCAAGCTCGGCGAGCGGCTTCTCGAAATCGAGGAAAGCGACCATCAGCGTGGGCGGTTAGAAGCGTGGCGCGCGGGCGTCAATCAGGGCCAGGCCGCTTGCGCCCGGCCTTCGTCGGCCAGCGGGTGGCGGCTGTTGACCAGTTCCACCAGCCGGCTGCTGTCGACATGGGTGTAGATCTGCGTCGTCGCGATGTCGGCATGGCCGAGCATCGTCTGCAGCGCGCGCAGATCGGCGCCGCCCTCCAGCAGATGCGTGGCGAAGGCGTGGCGCAGGACGTGCGGGCTCACCCGCTCGGGCGGCACACCGGCTTCGATCGCCAGGTCGCGGATCAACTGGTGCAGGCGCACACGGCTGAGGTGGCTCTCGCCCGACGGGAACAGCCACTGGCTGTCCTTGGGCAGCAGCGCGGCATATTCGGCGACGATGGTGCGCGCCCGATCGGACAAGGGCACCAGCCGCTCGCGGCCGCCTTTGCCCTTCAGGATCAGGAACGGCCGATCGGCGCTGAACAGCTTGCGCGGCAGCGAGACCAGCTCGGTCGCGCGCAGGCCCGATCCGTAGAGCAGCTCGACCAAGGCAGCCATCCGCAGATTCTGACACGAACGGTTCTCTTCCAACCGCGCTTCCATCGTCGCGATCAGGCAATCGATCTCGGCATGGCCCAACACCTTCGGCAGACGGCGCGCGGAGCCGAGCTTGGGCAGCGCCGCGCTCGGATCGTCGGCGCGCAGACCCTCTTCCTGGAGAAAGCCGAAGAAGCGATGCAGCGCCGACGCCTTGCGCGCGACGGTCGAGCGGGCGAGCTCCGCCCAGCTATCGGCCAGCCGACCCAGCGAGTCCTTGTCGGCCGCACCCAGCGCGCCGCCCACCACTTCGGAGGCAGCGCGCAGATCGGCACCGTAAGCCATCAAAGTGTTGCGCGCGGCGCCCATCTCGGCGCTCATCATTTCGAGGAAGCGTTCGATCAGCGGCTCGTCGGCGGCACTGGCGATGCGGGTACTCACAGGCGCGAGACCGCTTCGGCCGCGATCATCCGCGCCTCGGGCTCCATGCCGACCGCGCGAAGCGCCGCCAGCATATGATAGAAATCGCCGGCGGGAACCCCTTCCCAGCCGGGCGTCTGCATCCCCGTTGCCACCAACACTGCCACACCGCCCTTACTATTACCGCGGACCGCCTTCTGGAGCGCTCCCGCATACGTCGCCTGCCCCCCAAGCTGCGTCCCATAGTCCTGCGCTATTGTCTTCGCATCCGCAAGAGGAAGCCGTCCCAGGGCGGCCAGCGCGGCGGCGATCATCGCGGTGCGGTGCTGGCCCTTGTCGCCGGCACGCTTGGCATAGGCACGAAGGCGCGCGGCATCGATTCCGAGCGGGGGGCTCGGCGCTCCGACCGACAGCAGCGCCCACACCTTGTCGCCATCCTCGCCCTTCGCGGTCGCAGCGATCCCGCCCCACCGTTCGGCCTGGGTATCGAGCCCGGCGGCGAACAGCGAGGTGAGCAACGCCGGAAGATCGTCGAGCCGATCCGCCGAAGGGGCAATGCGGGCGGCGGCGCGGGCGGTGAGGATCGAGGAGGCATAACGCTCGCGCTCGCCCGCATCGGCGCTGGCGTCCCACAAAGCATGCATCGCGGCGACGCGCGCATCGGCATCGTCGCCCCGATAGGCGGCGCGCAGACGCCCTGACGGGCTGTCAGTATCGATGTCCCCCGCTTCGTCCATCACCCGGCCATAAAGGTCGACGAGTTCGGCGGCGGAAACCGCCCCCATCGTCGCCGCGACGCGCGCCGGTGCGATGCGATCGGAGGCCGCCAGCATCGGCGCCTGGGCGAGCCAGGCCTTGAACCATAAAGGCGCGGCATCGAGCAAAGGCTGGGGCAGCACGATGTTGAGCGCGGTGGCGAGGCCGAAGCGCCAGTCGGTCAGCGTATCGACCGCGGTCCAGTCGATCGGCATCACCCGCCGCCCGCCACCGGCCGCGACGAGCTTTTCGGCCAGCGCATGATCGACCGGATCACCGCCGCCGCCACGCCCGATCGTGGCATTGGCGGTGGCGGCATCGTTCGAGAGCGCGGCGCAGAACGACCGGATCATCGGCCACGCGGGCTGCTGGCCGACGGTCTCGTCGCCTGCGGTCAGCGGGCAGAGCCCGGCGGGATCGGCCGAGGCGAGCGCCGACTGATAGGCCGCATCGCGCAGGCGCGGGCTGAAATTATCGACGTCGACGCCCTGCACCAGCATCCGCGCGCCGTTGGACTCGCCCAGGTGCAGCAGCAGCGACGCCCGATCGGCGACCCAATCGGCCTGCCCCTCGCCCGCCGGCGCGGCGCTGCGATCGAGCAGGGCACGGCGCAACGCCACCTCCGCCCAGCGTGAGGCGATCGGCCCCTGGATACGGCGCATCAGCGTGGCCAGATAGCGGCCGTCCATCGCCCCGAACGTGTCCGGCCCGTAGATGCTGGAGATGCCGACCACGTCGATCGATCGGCGCGCCGCGGCGGGAAGCTCGGGCGGAGCCGGTGGTGCCTCGGCCTCGGCACCATTGTCGCTGCCTTCGTCGAGCGGCACCGTGTCCGCAAGCGCCGCAGCGGCGTCACCGCCCGGTGCCGCAG
>CAXTMT010000179.1:1061-5475 GCA_964245355.1 uncultured Sphingomonadaceae bacterium | reverse complement strand
CCGCCGATGCCGCCGCCGAAAAGGCCGACAGCGGCCTTGGCGAGGACGAGCGCGGTATTCCGCCCCGTCTCGGCGACGTGACCCCGGCGGCGCAGGCGAAGCGGCTGGCGCGGCTGGAGACCTCGCGCGCGACGCTCGACGCCATCCCCGCCAAGGGTTTCGGCCGCGAACGGCAGGTGGATATCGCGCTCTATCGCTACCGGCTCGATACCGCGATCGCGGGCCTCAAATTCCACGATTATGAGATGCCGTTCAACTCGGACAGCAGCTTCTGGAGCGGCCTCGGCTATCTCGCCGGCGAGACGTTCAGGACCGAGCAGGATTACGTCAACTACGTCGCCTGCCTGCGCCAGGTGCCCAAGCTGTTCGCCGACGAGACCGCCAACATGGACGCCGGCCTCAAGCGAGGCTTCACCCCGCCCAAGGTGACGCTCGCCGGGCGGGAGAAATCGCTCGATGCCGTCGCCGATGCGAAGATGCCCGAGGCGACCGGCCTCTACGCACCGTTCAAGACGATGCCGACGGTGATCCCCGCTGCGCGCCAGGCCGCCCTTCGTGCCGAAGGCATCGCCGCGATCCGGGCGGTGATCCCGGCCTACGCCAAGCTCCGCACCTACCTCCACGACAGCTACATCCCCGGCGCGCGCACCACGCTCGCCGCCGAGGCGCTGCCCGACGGGCCGGCTTATTACCGCGCCCAGATCGCCGAATATGCGACCGTCGCCATGTCGCCCGAGCAGATCCACGCGATCGGCCTCGCCGAGGTCGCCAAGATCCGGGCGCGGATGGATGGGGTGATCGGGGAAACCGGCTTCAAGGGCGATTTCCCCGCCTTCCTCCACTTCCTGCGCACCGATCCGATATTCTACGCCAAAACACCCGAAGACTTGCTGAAGGAGGCCGCCTGGGTCGCCAAGCGCGTCGACGGCAAGGTCGGCCAATATATCGGCCACCTGCCGCGCAAGCGCTTCGCCATCGTGCCGGTGCCCGCCGACATCGCGCCCTTCTACACCGCCGGGCGCGGTGGCGACGGCGTGTATCTGGTCAACACCTACGATCTGCCCTCGCGCCCGCTGTTCCAGCTCCCCGCGCTGACCCTCCACGAAAGCGCGCCCGGCCACGCGATGCAGATCCCGCTGGCCGAGGAGAATGAGGGCCAGCTCCCCTTCCGCCGCCACATGTACATCTCGGCTTATGGCGAGGGCTGGGCGCTCTATTGCGAGACGCTGGGCGAGGAGATGGGCATCTACCGGACACCCTACGAGCGCTTCGGGATGCTGAGCTACCAGATGTGGCGCGCGGCGCGGCTGGTGGTGGATACCGGCATCCATGCCAAGGGCTGGACGCGCGACCAGGGTCAGCGCTTCTTCCACGACAACACCGCGCTCTCGGATCATGAGATCGAGACCGAGGTGGATCGCTACATCAGCTGGCCGGGGCAGGCGCTGTCCTATTACCTCGGCGAGATGGCGATCCGGCGCGGGCGGGCGAAGGCCGAGGCGGCGCTGGGGCCGAAGTTCAACATCCGCGCCTTCCACGATATGGTGCTGGGGCTGGGTTCGGTGACGATCCCGGTGCTGGAGGCGGCAGTGGATCGCTTCATCGCTGACGGCGGCAAAGGGCCGTATCCGAAGGAGGAATAGCCCCTCCAAAACCCTCTCCCATTTTGGGAGAGGGAGGGACCCGCAAATCGAGGAACGAGATTTGTGGGAGGGTGAGGGGCGAGGCGCAGCCGAGCACCTGCGCTATCTAATCCGGGACACCCTCACCCAATTTTTGCGGGCTATAGGGGTTGATCGATCGAAACCGGCGGCTCCGAAAACCACCGCGGCCCTGCCTCGGTCATATGGAAGCAATCCTCCAGCCGCACCCCGAACTCGCCGGGCAGATACAAGCCCGGCTCGTCCGAGAAGCACATGCCCGGCGCCAGCGGCGTGGCATCGCCATGCACCAGATAGGCCGATTCGTGCCCGTCGAGGCCGATGCCGTGGCCGGTGCGGTGCGAGAGGCCGGGTAGGTGGTAGCCGGGGCCGAAGCCCCTGCTCCCGTAGAAACGCCGCACCGCATCGTCGACCTGCCCCGCCGGCGTACCGATTCGCGCGGTGCGGATCGCGACCTGCTGGCCTTCGTGGACGATGTTCCACACGTCGCGCACCCGATCCGGCGCGCGGCCGGGGACGAAGGTGCGCGACACGTCCGATTGATAGCCATGGACGGTGCAGCCGCAGTCCATCAGCACGACCTGCCCCTCGCGCACCGCTTGAGGTTTGCCCGAGCCGTGCGGGTAGGCCGCCGCCTCACCCATCAGCACCAGCGCGAATTCGGGCGAGCCGCCGAGCTTCACGGTCGCCGCATCCATCAACGCGCCGACCTGCGCCGGCGTCATGCCCTCG
Source organism: uncultured Sphingomonadaceae bacterium (assembly GCA_964245355.1). Lineage (GTDB taxonomy): Bacteria > Pseudomonadota > Alphaproteobacteria > Sphingomonadales > Sphingomonadaceae > Sphingomonas_I. The sequence goes on along the minus strand of CAXTMT010000179.1, from coordinate 3,082 downwards.
CGGATGCGCGGCACCGTCCAGCGATAGGCGGCGATGGTGACGTCGGTCGCGGCCTGCATCAGCGCGATCTCGGCCGGCGTCTTGATCATCCGGCAGCCGCGTACGATCGGGTTCGCCGAGACCACGCGGACGTGCGGCGCGCGGGCGGCGAGCCCGTCGCTGGCGAAGAAGCGCACCCGCTCCTCGATGCCGACCGTGCCGGTGGCGACGCCACGATCCTTCAGCGCCTGCGCGACGACCGCGATCGGGTCCTCATCCTCCTGCCAGACGCGCACTTCGGCCGGGACACCCAGCGTCTCGCGCACCGACGGCGCCTCGAAGAAGGGGGTGACGACGATCGGATCGCCCTTCGCGAACAGGATCGCGGCGGTGAGGCGCTCGCTCAAATGCCAGTGGATGCCGGTGAAGTAGATCAGCGAGGCGCCGGGCTCGATCACCACCGCATCGATATGATCGTCGCGCATCAATCGCCTGGCGCGCTCGAGGCGAGCGGCGCGTTCGGTGCCATCGATCGGCGCGATGGTGCGGGTGATGTCGTGGAGGTCGCCGGTGTCGATATCGGCGAAGGCGCGAGTCGGGAGAAGCGTGGCAGCGGCGATGCCGAGGGTTCCGGCGATCAGGGTGCGGCGTGGGATGGCTAGGCTAGACATCGCCGCAACCTACACCAAACGCCCCTCCCTGGAAGGGAGGGGATCTGGTTGCCTTACAGCTTGCCGAGCATGCCCTGATGCATCTCGACCACCGGCAGGATCTTCGCCGCAGCCATCTTCAGATGCGGTGCGCCGCCGGTGCTGGAATAGCCGCGCATCAGCGCGTGAGCGTCCATGTGGGCCGCTTTCTGCTGCTTCACGTAAAGATCGTCCTTGGTCTTGCCGCCGGGCACCGCCTTCAACGCGGTGATGTCGGCGCGCTGGGCGACGGTGAGTTCGGGATCCTTCAGCGCCAGATGATCGGCCTTGGCGGCGGCGACCACCAACTGTGTGCTCTCGCTATGCGCCTTGATCATCTCGCGGGCGAAATGCGCGATCGCCGGATTCTTCGAATCGGTCATCTGCTTGGCGGAGTCGATCTCGAACGTGTCGGAGGCGCCCGCCTTCTCGACGAAGGCCCGCGGGGTCAGTGCGTTCGCTGCCTGCGCGAAACCGGCGAGCAGGCCGAAAGCGGCAACGGTAGTGCGTAGTTTCTTCATGATGCATCCCCTGTATTTTGACGATGCCTGTCAACGCACGGGAATCGCGGAAGGTCCTGAAAGCCGGAGACGGTCGGGGGCCGGCCTGCCGCGTGGAGGACGGTTCAATCGAACCCGCGCACCACCGCCAGAAACGCCCCGCCGTAAGCGTCCAGCTTCTTCGCGCCGACGCCGCCGATCTCCCCCAGCGCGCGCAGCGAGGTGGGCCGCGCCGAAGCCATCTCGCGCAGTACCGCATCGTGGAAGATGACATAAGGCGGCACACCCTGCGCCTTGGCGAGATCGCGCCGACAGGCCCGCAGCGCTTCGAACAGTGGATCGTGCGGCCCGTCCTCCGTCCGGTCGCGCCGCCGTTCCTTGCGCGCCGGCGGCAGGACGATCGAAACCTCTTCCTCGCCCTTCAGGATCGGCTTCGCGCCCGGCCCGAACGAGAGCCCGCCATATTCGTCGGTACGCAGCGCATCGCGCGCCATCAGCGCACGGGCGACGGGCCGGATCAGCTTCTGTTCGACCAGATCGGCGATGCCGAACACCGAGAGTTTGTGGTGGCCCTGCGCGAAGATCTTGTCGGTCTCCTTGCCGGCGAGCACGTCGGTCAGATGGCCGATGCCGAAGCGCATCTCGGTGCGGAAGGCGGCGGAGAGCAGCTTCTGCGCGACCCTGGTGGCGTTCAGGCTCTGCGGCGGGTTGAGGCAATTGTCACAATTGCCGCAGGTGGCGGGCGGGGTCTCGCCGAAATGGCGGAGCAGCACGGCGCGGCGGCAGCCGGTCGTCTCGACCAGCCCGGCGAGCGCGTTCAGCCGCTGGCGCTCGCCCTCGCGGCGGTTGGGTT
>CAXTMT010000179.1:0-1051 GCA_964245355.1 uncultured Sphingomonadaceae bacterium | reverse complement strand
GTCTCGATCCGCCGCCGGGCGCGCGAGAAATCCTCGGCGCCCCAGAACATCTGCGCCACCGCCGGATCGCCGTCGCGCCCGGCGCGGCCGGTCTCCTGATAATAAGCCTCGATCGATTTGGGCAGGCCGGCGTGGGCGACGAAGCGGACGTCGGGCTTGTCGATGCCCATGCCGAACGCGATCGTGGCCGCCATCACCATATCCTCGCTGGCGGTGAAGGCACGGCTGGCGGCGGCGCGGACGCTCGGATCGAGCCCGGCATGATAGGCGCGCGCCGGGCGCTTGGGGCTGCCGAGCGCGGCGGCGAGCTTCTCGGTCTCGTTGCGGCTTTGCGCATAGACGATGCCTGGTCCCTCCTGTTCGGCGACGAAGCCGGCGAGCTGCTTGGCGATGCCGTCGCGCGGGCTGATCAGGTAGCGGATGTTGGGCCGGTCGAAGCCGGCGAGGATCAGGCCCTCGTCGGGAATGCCGAGTTGCGCGAGGATATCGGCGCGGGTGTGCTTGTCGGCGGTGGCGGTCAGCGCGAGGCGGGGGACGTCCGCATGCGCCTCGACCAACGAGCGCAGCAGGCGATAATCGGGGCGGAAGTCATGCCCCCATTCGGAAACGCAATGCGCCTCGTCGATCGCGATCAGCGCGAGCGGCACCTCTTCGAGCATCCGCCGGAAGCTGTCGAGATTGGCGCGCTCGGGTGCGGCGTAGAGCAGATCGAGATCGCCCGCCCGAAACCGCCGCATCGTCTCCTCGCGATTGTCGTCGGCGCTGGTGAGCGCGGCGGCGCGGATGCCGACCGCCTCGGCCGAGCGCACCTGATCGTGCATCAGCGCGATCAGCGGCGAGATGACGAGGCCGGTGCCTGCGCGGCAGAGCGCGGGGATCTGATAGGTCAGGCTCTTGCCGGCGCCGGTCGGCATCACCGCGAGCGTCGGCGCCCCCGCCATGACGCGCTCGATCACCTCCGCCTGCCGGCCGCGGAAGGCGCTGAAGCCGAAGGTGGTGTGGAGTGTGTCGAGGGGGGTCATATCACTCAACTAAAGCCCCTCCCCTTCAG
>CAXTMT010000178.1:2170-5486 GCA_964245355.1 uncultured Sphingomonadaceae bacterium | reverse complement strand
CCGCGACCGGCAATGCCGACGTGATCACCGCCGATCACATGAAGGCGATGAAGCCCATGTCGATCGTCTGCAACATCGGCCATTTCGACAGCGAGATCCAGATCGCCGCCATGTCGAACTACAAGTGGACCGAAGTGAAGCCCGGCACCGATCTCGTCGAATTCCCCGACGGCAAGCAGATCATCGTCCTCGCCAAGGGCCGCCTCGTGAACCTGGGCTGCGCCACCGGCCATCCGAGCTTCGTCATGTCGGCCAGCTTCACCAACCAGACGCTGGCGCAGATCGAACTGTTCACCAAGCCGGGCGAATATGGCAACAACGTCTTCGTCCTGCCCAAGCATCTCGACGAGAAGGTCGCCGCGCTGCACCTCGAAAAGCTGGGCGTGAAGCTCACCAAGCTGACCGACAAGCAGGCCGGCTACATCGGCGTTTCGACCAGCGGCCCGTTCAAGCCGGACCACTACCGCTACTGACCTGATCCTCCCCGGCACGGGGAGGGGGACCGCTCGCGCAGCGAGTGGTGAAGGGGGCTTTCCGCAGGCGGTGCGCCTGTTGGAAAGCCCCCTCCGTCACGCCTTCGGCGCGCCATCTCCCCGCGCCGGGGAGGATCGTTTCGCTGCAAGACAAAAGCCGTCGATCCGGGCTAGGGCAGGGCCGATGCTCCAGCGCCCCCTCCGCCGATGACGATCCGCCTGATCGCGCTCGCGTTGCTGGCAGCGGCATGGATCGGCGTTGCGGCGGCGGCGACCCTGCTGGCACTCCGCCGCATCCGCGCGAGCGAAGGCATGGTTGCCGAGGGCGCCTTCTCAAAAGCGCTGCTCGACGCAGCGCCGATGGCCTCCTTCCTGCTGTTCGCAGACGGCCGCATCGCGATTGGCGATCGTGCCTGTGCATGGCTAGGGCTGGAGGCGGTGCCGGAACGGCTCGACGATCTCCAAAACGCCGGCTTCAACGCCGATCAACTCGCGATGCTGATGGCGGCCGCTGGCGAAAGTCTTGCCACCTCAGCCCCGCTCGCGCTGACGATCCGCCTGCCGGGCACCGATCGCTTCCTTGCCATCGACGGCGCGCCGTTCGCCGATCCCGCGCTGCCCGAGCCCGCGCTGCTGTGCTGGATCGCCGATGCCACCGCCGCACAGACTGCGATCGACCGACTGACCCTCGACGGCAATCGGCTCGACCGTGCGCTCGTGTCGTTCACCGCGCTGATCGAGGCCGCGCCTTTCCCGATCTGGCAGCGCGACGCGACCGGGCACCTCGCCTTCGTCAACCCGGCTTATGCCGGCGCGGTCGAGGCGCGCGATGCGGGCGATGCGGTGCGCCGCAACCTCGCGCTGATCGAGGGTGGCGCGGGCCGGATAGAGAGGCGCGACGGCGTCGAAACCCGTGTCGCCCCCGCGATCGTCGCCGGCCAGCGGCGGATGATGCGCTCGGTCGAGGTGTCGCTCGGCCCGCAGGGCGCCGCCTGCTTCGCGATCGACATGCAGGAGATACAGGAGGTACGCGCCGAGCTCGCCCGCTTCGGCGCGGCGCAGCGTGCGATGCTCGATCGCCTTTCCGCCGGCGTCGCCCAGTTCGGCGCCGATCGTACGCTGGGCTTCCACAACGCCAATTTCCAGCGGCTGTTCGCGCTCGATCGCGATCGGCTCGACGAACATCCCGTCTTCGAACGCCTGCTCGATCAGATGCGCGCCGCCGGCCGCGTACCGGAAATGCGCGATTATCCGGCATGGCGCAACGATCGGCGCGGCTGGTTCCAGCTTGCCGAGGCCATGGAGGAAACGTGGCAGCTTCCCGGCAACCTCCACCTGCGCATCGTCGCCCAGCCTTTGCCCGATGGCGGGCTGCTGATGATCTGCGAGGATCGTACCGAGCATCTGGCGCTGGCCAGCGCGCGCGACACTTTGCTCCAGGTCCGCGCCGCCACGCTCGACAATCTGTTCGAGGGCGTGGGTGTGTTCGCCGCCGATGGCCGGCTGCATCTGTGGAACAGCCGGTTCCGCGAGACCTGGGGGCTGGTGGAAAAGGCGCTGGTCGCCAACCCGCACCTCGATGCGCTGGTCCAGGCGATCGCCCCGCGCCTCGCCGATCCGCGCCAGGCCGCGCTGATCCGCGAGCTCGTCCGCATCGCGACGCTCGATCGCCAGCACCGCGCCGGCCGCTTCGCGCTGAACGACGGGCGCCATTTCGATTATGCCGCCGTCCCCCTGCCCGATGGCAATGCGCTGGTCGCGATCGTCGACATCACCGCGCGGCATAATGTCGAGGAGGGGCTGCGCACCCGCAACGAGGAATTGGAGAAAACCAGTTCTACGCGGGGCCGTACGCTGGCGCGGATGAGCTACGAACTGCGTGTGCCGCTCACCTCGATCGCCGGCTTCGCCGAGATGCTGGCCGATGGCTATGCGGGCGAACTGCCGGGGACCGCGAGGGAGTATGTCGCCGCGATCCTCAGCGCGACCGCCAATCTGCAGGCGCTGATCGGCGACGCGCTGGATTTGTCGCAGGGCGAGGCGGGATCGCTGCCGCTGTCGGCCGAGCGGATCGACGTCGCGACGCTGGTGCGCGAGGCGGCGCATTTGGCCGCCGATAGGGCGACCGTCGCCGGGGTGCGGCTGCTCGTCGATTCTCCGGCGCAAAGCGGGGCGGTGGTGGGCGATCCGGCCCGCTTGCGCCGCTGCCTCGATCACCTCGTCCGCAACGCGATCGCGCACACCCCGCCCGAGGGACGCATATTGTTGCGCAGCCGGGTGATCGGCGAGTGGGTGGAGGTGCAGGTTAGCGATACCGGCGCCGGGATTTCCGAGGAGGATCAGGCGGCGCTGCTCGGGGATGACGGCGCGTCGATGCTGACCGAGGATCACCCACAACGCAGCGGGAGACGCGGTGTCGGCCTGCCGCTGGCCCGCCAGTTGGTGGCGGCGCACGGCGGCACGTTCCGGATTCATTCGGAACCGGGGAAGGGGACCGAGATCGTCATCCACCTGCCGGTGGCGGGGGCGTGATGTCACAATGTCTTCGTCATTCCCGCGAAGGCGGGAATCCAGACGCACTGCGTCTGACAGAGAAAACGCAAGGTCCGCGCTTATGGATTCCCGCCTTCGCGGGCATGACGGGGTGGGGAGGATAAAGATGGCCTTTCATCTCCTCATCGACGAAGCCGCCACCCTTGCCCTCGGCGCGTCCTTCGCCGCCGTCCTTCGACCCGGCGATGTCATCACCCTCGCCGGCCCCTTGGGCAGCGGCAAGACGACCCTCGCCCGCGGCCTGCTCGCCGCGTTGGGCCTGGAAGAGGAAGCCGCCAGCCCCAGCTACC
>CAXTMT010000178.1:0-2160 GCA_964245355.1 uncultured Sphingomonadaceae bacterium | reverse complement strand
TCTTTATCCTCCCCACCCCGTCATGCCCTACGCCTCGCCCGAGGTGCGCATCCCCGTCTGGCATGTCGATCTCTACCGAATCGACGATCCCGACGATCTCGCCGAGCTGGGCCTCGACGATGCCCTCACCGACACCGCCTTGCTCATCGAATGGCCCGAACGCGCTCCCGATCTGTGGCCCGACGCTCTTGCGCTGACCCTCGAACCGCTCACCGGAGGCGGCCGGCGCTTGACTTGGGCGGCGGGCGCGGCTTGGGGCGGGCGATGGTCGCCGCCAAGCCCGAAATGACCTGTCTGCGATGATCCCGCCCGCCGCCGCCGCGCCGTTCCTCGCCGCCGCCGGATGGGGCGATGCGGAAATCCGGCCGCTCGCCGGCGATGCGTCTTTCCGCCGTTATTTTCGTGCCGTCGCGCCGGGCCGATCGGCGGTGCTGATGGACGCGCCGCCGCAGCATGAGGACAGCCGCCCTTTCCTCGCCGTCGCCGATCACCTGCAGAATCTCGGCTTCAAGGCGCCGCGCGTACTGGCCCGCGATTTGGACGAGGGGCTGATCCTGCTCGAGGATTTCGGCGACGCGCGCATGGCCGAGGTGATCGCCGCCGATCCGGCGCGCGAGACGCCGATCTACACCGCCGCGATCGATCTGCTGCGCGATCTCCACCGGCATCCGGCGGGCGATCTGCCGCCCTACGATAGGACGGTCTATGCGCGCGAGGCGGCGCTGTTCCCCGAATGGTATATGCCTGCGGTCGGCCTCATCGTCCCATCCGGCCATGATGAAGCGTGGGCCGAAGCGCTGGCGCCGATCGCCGACGATCGATCGGTGACGGTTCTGCGCGATTATCATGCCGAGAATATCATGCTGCTGGCGGATGGCGGTCTCGGCCTGCTCGACTTCCAAGACGCGCTCGCCGGCCACCCGGCCTATGATCTCGTCTCGTTGCTGCAGGATGCGCGGCGCGACGTGGCGCCCGAACTGGAGGCGGCGATGCTCGCGCATTACGGGCCGATCGACGACGCGGCTTATGCTTTGCTCGGCGCGCAGCGCAACGCCAAGATCCTCGGCATCTTCACCCGGCTGTGGAAGCGCGACGGCAAGCCGCGCTACCTGGCGTATCAGCCGCGCGTCTGGGCCTATCTGGAGCGCGATCTCGCCCACCCGGCGCTGGCGCCGGTGAAGCTTTGGTACGACACCGCCGTGCCGCCGGACAAGCGCGCCGCTTATTGGAACGGCTTCACGCCATGAGCATCAAGCCCCCGTTGGCACTGCGTCCAAGGCCCTCGACCGCGCCGGTCCGCACCGCGATGGTGCTGGCGGCGGGCCTCGGCAAGCGTATGCGCCCGCTCACCGCCACGCGCCCCAAGCCGATGATAGAAGTCGCCGGTAAACCCTTGCTGGAGCACGTTTTCGATCGCCTGCGCGCCGGGGGGGTCGAGCGCGCCGTGGTCAACGTCCATTATCTCGCCGACGCGGTCGAGGCGCATCTGAAGCGCGTACAGGGGCTGGAGGTGCTCGTCTCGGACGAGCGCGCCGCGCTGCTGGAAACCGGCGGCGGCATCACCAAGGCGCTACCGCTGATCGCCGACGATCGCTTCCTCGCGGTCAACAGCGACAATCTTTGGATCGACGGACCGGTCGACGCGATCCGCCTGCTCGCCGATCGGTGGGACGATGCGGCGATGGATGCGCTGCTGCTGATGGTGCCGCTGGCGCGCGCGAACTGTCATGCGGGGCAGGGCGATTTCCACATGGCGGCGGACGGCCAGCTCGCCCGCCGCAAGCCGGGGCGGGTGGCGCCGTTCGTCTTCACCGGTGTGCAATTGCTCCACCGGAGATTGTTCGAAGGGGCGCCCGAGGGGTCCTTTTCGATGAATGTTTTGTGGGATCGGGCGATCGCTGATGGCCGCGTCTACGGCGTGGTCCATCAAGGCCTGTGGTTCGACGTCGGGACGCCTCCCGCGATCCCGCGCACCGAAGCGATGCTCGCGCAGAATTGAGTGGGCGACGCTGTTCTTACCCTCTCCCGTTTTCACGGGGGAGGAGGTTGCCCAAAAAGAAACAGCCTCCCTTCGTAAGGAAGGGAGGCCGGTTTCCGCGTCCCATGGGGCGCTACGCTACTGATACGAGCATCGCTTTGGGGCGATGCTCGTATCAGTAG
>CAXTMT010000177.1:0-5527 GCA_964245355.1 uncultured Sphingomonadaceae bacterium | reverse complement strand
GTGGGGCCTGCGGGGTGCCGAGGGCGAGCAGGCCCGCCTCGCCCGTGCGCTGGCGTTGTCGGCGCTGGCGATGAGCGGCAGCTTCGCGGTGGCGAGCATCGCCTGCGACCTGCGCTACCACCTCTGGTCGATGGTCGCCGTAGCGCTGGCGCTGGCGATCGGGTGGCCAAAACTACCCAGCGGACGATGGCGCGCTGGCGGTGGTGCGGTGTTAGCTGTTGCGTTGATCGCAACTGCCGCGCGCTTCCTAGCCCCGCCCGTCTATGTGCCGATGCCTAATGTGGTGCCGCCGCCTAGTATGCAGTCACACTGATCCGGCGCTTTCGGGCGCGCTCGGAGATGTACCACGGCACGGCCGCGACGATCGCGCCGAGATAACCGACGAACAATGTGTCCGCTGCCAACATCGCGAACTGCGCGAGGCCGTTTGCCTTCATCGATCCGAAGCCCAGCGCGTAATGGACGGCCATCGGCGGCAATATCGCCGCGAGACTGAACCCGAACGCCCAGAGAAAGACTGGCGCTATCAGCCGGATCGAATGGACAGGGCCGCCCGCCTCGCCCAATGCCGCGGTTCGCTTCCAATCCGAGATCAGTACGCCGAGTAGGAAAGACGGCAGGCCGATCCACAGGATCAGCTTGGCGAACGCAGGCGAGAAAACCGGACCCCAGATCGGCGGCAAGGCGAGCACCAGATCGAGTGCCAGCAAGGGCAGGAAAGTACGCAAGCTGGCGCGATCGAAGCCGACGGTACGCACCGGATCGTGCCATTCCAGCCAGCGCATCAGCCAATAGCCGGCAAGGAACAGCGACAGAATCTTGATGCTGCCCAAGCTTGTACGGAGCAGGCCGTGCTCCACCGCCCTCGCACTGGCGATATTGTTGTAAAAATCCTGAGCATATTCGGCGACATGCTGCACCGCTTCCGCCACGACCGGTACGAGGAACAGGAGAGGACAGGCCAGCGCATAGCGCCACGATGAGCCGTAGAGATCGGTGAGGGTACGCAGCATCTTCGTCACTCCGCCTCGAAGGAGGTCGAACCACCCGGCTCTTTCGGTTGCGTGGTTGCGTTGTCAACAATCGGTGATCGACGAGGGAAATGGCATGTCGAGCGGCAATCGCATGGTGCTGGTGACGGCGCTCGGGGCGAACCTGGGCATCGCCGTCGCCAAGTTCGTCGCGGCGGGGTTCACCGGATCGTCGGCGATGCTGACCGAGGGGTTTCACTCGGTGGTCGACAGCGTGAACCAGATCCTTCTGCTCTACGGCCAGAAGCGCAGCCAATTGCCGCCCGACGAGCGCCATCCGCTGGGCTACGGGCGCGAGCTTTATTTCTGGAGCTTCGTCGTCGCGATCCTGATCTTCGCGACCGGCGCCGGCCTCTCGATCTACGAGGGCATCCTCCATGTGCTCGATCCGCATCCGGTCGCCGATCCGCTGATCAACTATGCGGTGCTGAGTGTCTCGGCGCTGCTCGAGGGCGGATCGTGGGTGGTGGCGGTGCGCGAGTTCTGGGCGACCAAGGGCGATCAGGGCTGGTGGCAGGCGATCCGGCGATCGAAGGATCCATCGAGCTTCATCGTGCTGTTCGAGGATTCGGCGGCGATCTTCGGGCTCGTCGTCGCCGCGATCGGCCTCGCGTTGGTGCAGGTGACGGGCAACGCGCGCTGGGACGGCATTGCCTCGATCGTGATCGGTTGCGCGCTGGCGGGGGTCGCCTTCGTGCTGGCGCGCGAATCGAAGGGGCTGCTGATCGGCGAGCGGGCTGATCCGGATCTGGCGCACCGGGTGCGCGCGGTGCTGGGGCGGCCGGCCGAGGTGACTGGTGTCGGCGCGATCGTCACCGTGCAGGTCGCGCCCGACCGGGTGTTCGTCGCTGCTGACGTCGATTTCGAGGACGAGGTCCGTGCCGGCGATGTCGAGCGGATCATCGCCGAGGCCGAGGCGGAACTGCGCGGCGCTTTACCCGAAATCGCCAGCCTCTATGTGAAGCCCAAGGCCAAAGGGTGATGTAGATGCAGGATCGCGATCGTCGGCTGCTGTTGGCGATCCTGCTGCTGGCGACGGCGTTGCGCCTGCCGACCGCTTTCTTCGAGCTGTTCCACCACCCGGATGAGGTCTGGCAATATCTGGAGCCGGCCTATGGGATGGTGACCGGGCGATCGGTCGTGACCTGGGAATATCGCGCGGGGATGCGCAGCTGGCTGATCCCGACGTTGCTGGCGCCGCCGATCGGGCTGGGAAAGGGTCTGGACCCCGATGGGACGCTCTATCTGATCCTGCCGCGCCTGTTGCTTGCGTTGCTGTCGCTGATGATCGTGGGTTTCGGGATGGCGATCGCGCTGCGGGTGTCGCGGTTGCATGGGCTGGTCGCCGGGCTGGTGCTCGCGACGGCGTTCGAGCTTGTCTATTTTTCCGGCCGCGCCTTGTCGGACACGATCGCGGTGGCGCTGTTCGTACCGGCGGCGTGGGCGCTGCTGCCCGATCGGGCGCGCGACCGGCGGCGGCTGTTTGCGGGTGGACTGCTGCTCGGGCTGTGCGTCAGCGCGCGTTTCCAGCTTGTGCCGGCGGTCGGCATTTTAGCGATCCTCTGCTGCCGGTTCGATTGGCGCGCGTGGGGCTGGGTGGTGCTGGGCGGGCTTGGCGGATTGGCGATCGATGGCATCGTCGATGCCACGCACGGGGCGGTGCCGTTCGCGTGGATGCTGCACAATTTCCAGCAAAACCTCGTCGTCAATCGCAGCGTCGATTACGGGGTCGAGCCGGCCGGTTGGTATCTGCTGAACCAGATGCGGATCTGGGGCTGGGCGGCACCAATATTAGTCGCGCTGGCCTTGTGGGGCGCGCGGCGGCAGCCGATCCTGCTGGCGGTAGCGATCATCAACGTCGCGGTACACAGCCTGATCCCGCACAAGGAATATCGCTTCATCTGGCTTTCCGAGGTTCTGGCGCTGCTGCTTGCCGGGTTGGGCACGGCCGAAGCGATGCTGTGGCTGGGGGCGCACTGGCCGCGTCCGCGTATCATCGCGGTAGGAACGGCGCTGCTGTGGATCGGCGCCTCGGTTGCGACGGCGACCTCGCCGGGCGGTCGCGAGCAATGGACCGGCGGCGCACACGCCATCGCGCTGATGCGCGCCGAGCATCGCGAAGCGGGGGCGTGCGGGCTCGCGTATCTCCACCCGTCGCGCGATCAGCGCGTCGCTTATCTCTACGTCGATCGACCGATCCCGATCTATTTCCTCGAGTCCGTGAACGCGATGTACGCCCATGCCGGCGCGTTCGACATGGTGGTCGCCGGCCCAAGCGACTTCATCGCCCTCGATCCGGCGTACAAGCTGCGCATGTGCAAATATAAGTCGCTACCGGCCGATGGGTCGGAGCAGGTCTGCCTGTTCGTGCGGCCCGGTCGTTGTACGGAGGCGATGCCGCCCGGTTACGACGTCAATGCGGCGATGATCCGCCAGCGGCGCTGACCCGGTAGAGCGTACTCGCGCCGTTCGACCAAACCGGCGTCAGGCGCGTTGCCCATGACCCGACAGGCAGCTTGGCGCGGACCAGCCAGAGATAGTCGATGCCGTCGAGCGGCAGCAACGGCATCGCCTGATCGATCGTCCGCCGCGCGGTGCGGCGCTCCTCCTCGGTCGTCGGCGCTATGGTGTCGAGGCAATCGGCCGGCCAGACATATTGCGAGGGATCGTCGGTGAAGAGCGGCGAGGGGCGGTAGGCGATGTGGAGCAGGTGGATGTCGCCGACGTCCCACATCGCATTGGTCCAGGCACCGCGCTCGACCGTCGCCAACGCCGGCAGATGATCGAGCCGCGCACCCCGCCAGCTGCGCGAGGCGCGGCAGGGGTGGTCGACGAATGCCAGCACACGGGTGCCGGGCGCGATGTGGGGGAGGGCTGCGGTTTCGGCGCGATAGCTCGCCGCATAGCCGATGAAGCTCACGGTGGTGATCGCCAGCCGCAGCGTAACCAGCACACCCCCGGCGATGGCGATGCCGCGCCGCCAGTCGGGCTGCACTGCCGACCAATCCTGCAACGCGAGCAGCAGGACGATGAGGGGCGGGATCAGCCGCATGTCGGCGGCGAAGGAGCCGTTGAGCTGGTTGGGCGTGGCGAGGAACAGCAGGCCGACGATCGCCACCACCGCCGCATTCTCGCGCGTGTAGCGGGCGCCGAGCAGGCGGCCGGCGATCGGCACGGCAAGGACAGCCAGGATGCTGGCGATGTCGAGCGGCCGGTTCTGGTCGCGCAGGGCCGTGACGATCGCGGTCGCTTTGCCGCCGAGATCATAATGGATCGCCAGCCCGCCGCCTGATCCGGTCAGCTTCCACAGGATCACCGCCGGCAGCAGCGCCAGCAGCGGGCGCAGCGCGACGAGGCGCCGGCCTAGGCCGCGTCGACATTCAGTCGGAGGCAGCGGGATCCTCCCCTGCAAGGGGAGGGGGACCGCCGGCGAAGCCGGTGGTGGAGGGGTATCCCGCTCTCGAGAGGGTGACACCCCTCCGTCAGCGCTGCGCGATGCCACCTCCCCTTGCAGGGGAGGATCGAGTTGAATGTCGATACACCCTAGGGTTCGATCTGTCTTAGCGAGCTCGCGCGCGAAGATCATCGCCGGCAGCAGCGCGCCGCCGATTGCGTGGGCGATCATCAATGCGGGGATCACTGCCCACGCGAGCGCCTCGCGCAAGCCGCGCCGTTCCTCCAGCGCGATCCAACCGGCGAAGGCGAGCAGCGCAAGCGCCATGGCCAGCTCGTAATTGAGCAGCCCGTAGAGGAAGGCGCCGCCGTAGCAGAAGCATAAAGCCCAGCTCGTTCCCGCCCCCGCAAGCCGCGTCGCAACCCGCGCCAGCGCGAGGATGGCGAGCGCGGTCAGGCAGGGGATCGCCGCCGTCACCAGCCAGAAGGCGGCGTGGAGGCCGATCAGGTGGCGCAGCCCTTCGACGAGCAGATCGGTGCCGAGGTTCAGCCGCAGTGCCCAGTGGAAGTCGTAGTATCGATGCAGCGGACTATCGGCCGGCGCGGCGGGGATGGCGAATTGGGCGAGGTGGCCGGGCGCGTCGGTCAGCGGCGGTATGGTGACGAACAGGAAGGGCAGCAGCATCGCCGCGACCAGCAGAAACGGCAGCCAGCGGCGGATAATCATCGCGGCACGAGCAGGCTGCGCCCGTCGTCGCCGGTGAAGGCGGGGGTGAAGGCGGCGTCGATCGGCGTCCAGATCGGGTTCGCCGGTTCGTGCCTGCTCGGCGGTGAGGGCTCCTCGCGCTCGATCGCGGCAAAGCGGTGGGCGGCAATCGCCTGCCTAAGCAGCGCGTCGCCGTGGCCGGTGGCCATCGCCTCGCCATAGAGGAAGAAATCGATCTCGAAGCCCTTGCCGGCGGCGAGGCACAGGCCGGGCTCCTCGCAGGCGACCGGGCCGGGGATCGCGCGGATATGCGCGACCATCGCGTTCCAATCCTCCTCGTTGCCCACTCGGCGGCGGAGTTCGAGAAACGTCGCGACCGCCCCGATCGGCACCAGCG
>CAXTMT010000176.1:2237-5535 GCA_964245355.1 uncultured Sphingomonadaceae bacterium | reverse complement strand
CGGCCGATGCGCCGCACCAGGGCCTGGTCGCGGATGTCGATCCGCTGGAGGATGTCTGGCTCGGCGACTTGCTGGAGCAGGGCGCCGCGGACCCGCAGGACCGGCGGCGCCCGCTAGTGGTGCTCGATCAGGTGACCGATCCGCACAATGTCGGTGCGATCCTGCGCTCGGCGGCGGCGTTCGATGCGCTCGGCATCGTCACCCAGGATCGCCATGCACCGCCCGAATCGGGTGCGTTGGCACGGTCCGCTTCGGGGGCGCTGGAGTTCGTGCCGTGGGTGCGGGTGGTGAACCTCGCGCGCGCCTTGGGCGAGATCAGCGAGGCTGGATATTGGCGGATCGGGCTGGCGGGCGGCGCGGTGCGGACGCTCAACGAGGCGATCGGCACGGCCCCGCGGCTCGCCTTGGTGCTCGGCGCCGAGGGCGAGGGGATGCGGCAGAACACCGCCGCGCATTGCGACGAGCTGGCGAAACTGCCGATATCGCCGAAGATCGAGAGTTTGAATGTGTCGAACGCGGCGGCGATCGCGCTTTATGCGGCAAAGGCGCGGGGGTAAACGACCGTCTTTGCCCTCTCCCAAAATGGGAGAGGGATTTTGGCTCAATCCTCTTCGGCGATGCGGACCTTCAGGCCGTCCACCTTGTCGCTGAACGGCAACTGGCACGACAGGCGCGAGGTTTCGTCGCGATGGTCCGAGCTATCGAGCAGATCGCTCTCGTCGGCCGAGATCGCCGGCAGCAGATCGGCGAACGCCGGATCGACATGGACGTGGCAGGTCGCACAGCTGCAGCAGCCGCCGCACAGCGCCAGCAACTCATCGATACCGGCGTCACGGATCACTTCCATCACGGTGAGGCCGGTATCGCCCTCGATCTCGCGTTCGTCGCCTTCGCGGGTGACGACGATCAACTTGGGCATTATCTGACCTCCCTGTCCGAACGCAATGATTTGAGACAGTCTGTCTCATAAGGACAGAATGCCCCTCTTTGCAACCGGAGCCTTAATGTGGGTCTTTCGACCGAGCAACTGCAAGCGAGCCTCGATACGCTGGCAAAGATCGAACCCGGCTTCGCTGCCGGGCTGCAGCGTCACGGCTATCCCGAGCCGCGCCTGCGGCAGCGCGGCCACGAGACGCTGCTGCGCACGATCATCGGCCAGCAGGTGAGCGTGGCGGCGGCGAGCGCGATCTGGAACCGGATGGAGGCGGCGGTCGGTGCCGGGTGCGATCCGGCGACGCTGGCGGCGATGCCCGACGGGGAGTTGCGCGCGGCCGGCCTCTCGCGTCAGAAGATCGGCTATGTGAAGAGCCTCGCCGAACTGGTCGCGAGCGGCGCGCTCGACCTGATGGCGCTGCCGGTGGACGACGAGGAGGCGATCGCCCAACTCGTCCGCATCAAGGGCATCGGCCGCTGGTCGGCCGAAATCTATCTGCTGTTCGCCGAAGGGCGCGCCGATATCTGGCCGGCGGGCGACCTCGCGGTGCAGGCCGAAGTCGGCCATCTGCTGGGGCATGACGAGCGGCCATCGGAAAAGCGGGTGCGCGAACTGGCCGAGGCCTGGCGCCCGCATCGTGGCGCGGCGGCGGTGTTCGCGTGGCATCATTATACCAAGCGGCTGGCGATCAAGGGCGGCGAGGACAAAGCGCCGGTCTGATTCGGCACTCCGGTCTCGTTCAGTGATTCGCCGCGACGGCGCGGTCGATCACGTCGGTCGCCGGGCGGCCGACCGGGGCGCCGGCCAGCTTAGGCATCCGTAATTCCAGCGGCTTGAGCCACGCGGCGGCCTGCGCCCCGATCGCGATCTGCGGTTGTGACGGTATCAAATGGCTTTGCGCCTCCCATTTGCCGATCATCGCGCGCGCCTCGCCAAAGGCAGCGCCGAGCGGTTGACCCTTGCGGAAGGCGTGATTGATCAGTGCGTCGCCGAAGAAGGTCCAATCGTTATCCGATTGGCAGCCGAACGAGGTCCGGTCCGACGCTGCCGCCGTGATCACGACCCCGGCGGGTGTGCTCAGCCTGGGGACGAACAGGCCCGAGAAGCAGGCGCTGATCATCACCATCCGGTTGCGTACGCCGGCGTGCTTCAGCGCGGTGTCGAGCCATTCGGGCGACAGGGTGGCGAGCATCTCGCCCCGATCGCGATAGGCGATGCCGGCGGGGGTGCCGTGCGCGGTGATGTAGAGAATCAGGACATCCTCGGCCGGGTCCATCGCCGCGCCAACGCGGGCCAGCGCGGTGGCGAGCGTTTCCGGGCTGCCGCGCGGCAGCGGATCGAAATCGTGTACCTCAATCCCGGCGAGGACGAGCGTACGTCCGACGGCATCGTAGCGCTGGGCGAGCACCTGCGCGGTCTTGCGCGCTTCGCTGGCGAAGACGGGATCGCTGTCGAGCGCGACGACGACGACATAGGCATCGACTACCCCCGGCCGCTGCGACGCGAGCCGATCGGCGGCTGCCGTGAGCCGGCGGCGATCGAGATCGGTGGAGGCGCTGCGCGGCTCGGGCGCGCGCTGCGGGGCCAGCCACGGCGTCGGCGATGGTGGGCCGTAGCCCTGCGCACGGGTATCGGTCGCGGCGAGCGCCAGCACGAGGAACAGCAACCTGAATCGCATAGCCACAGCCCCCACCCTACCCGGAGAGCAGTCTGGCGCGGATCGGTAGCGATGCGCAACCCGATCGGCAGCGGCGGCGTTTCGACGGTCAGCATCGCCCTAGAGGCTCACTCCTGGAGGAAATCCCATGCACACCGCCTTGCTGCTTCCGCTCCTCTCCGTCGGCCTTGCCACCGCCACGGTCGCCGCGCCGCCCGTGCTGCTGAGCTCGGGTCCAGCCAATGCCGCCGTCGGCGTCGCTTCCACCGCGGTCCGGCTCGGGTTCGATCAGGCGGTGCTCTCCGACAACACGCAGTTCAGTCTGCGCATGACGGCGATGCCGGGGATGAAGATGGACCAGCCGATCGCGATCAACGCGGTGAACCACGATGGGGCGGCCAAGCTCGATCTCGGACTCGACAAGCCGCTGGTGCCCGGCAGCTACGAACTCTCCTGGATGGTCGCCAATACAACGGGCGAGACCGGAAAGGGCGTCACGCGTTTCGAAGTGCACTGAACGATTCCGACGACAGTTGGCGACGTGCCGGCTCGCGCCCTATAGCGCCGCAGCATGTCCAATCGCCTGACCGAAATCCTCGATACCAAGCGCGCCCACGTCGCCGCGCGCAAGCAAGCGGTCCCGCTCGCCGATCTGCAGGCGCAAGCCGCCGCGCAGACTTCGCCGCGCGGCTTCCGCGCCGCACTCC
>CAXTMT010000176.1:0-2227 GCA_964245355.1 uncultured Sphingomonadaceae bacterium | reverse complement strand
ACTCGCCAGGGCCAGCGCGGCGGGTTTCGCCCTGATCGCCGAGGTCAAGAAAGCCTCGCCCTCCAAGGGCCTGATCCGCGCCGATTTCGATCCGCCGGCGCACGCCCGCGCCTATCAGGCCGGCGGCGCCACCTGCCTTTCGATCCTCACCGACGAACCTTATTTTCAGGGTGCGGACGCCTATCTGGTCGCCGCCCGCGCGGCTTGCGCGCTGCCGTGCCTGCGCAAGGATTTCATGGTCGATCCGTGGCAGGTGCTGGAGGCGCGCGCGCTCGGCGCCGATGCGATCCTCGTCATCATGGCGGCGCTTGACGACGGTCAAGCCGCCGAGATCGAGCGGCATGCGATCGAACTCGGTATGGATGTGCTGGTCGAGGTGCACGATGCGATCGAACTCGATCGCGCGCTGGCGCTCCAGTCGCGGCTGATCGGGGTCAACAACCGCGATCTGCGCGACTTCTCGGTCGATTTCGCGCGGACTTACGAACTCGTCGGCCGCGCCCCCGAGGGCTGTACTTTCGTTGCGGAGAGCGGCCTGAGCAACCACGCCGATCTTGCCGCGATGGCCGATCACGGGGTGCGCTGCTTCCTCGTCGGCGAGAGTTTGATGCGGCAGGCCGAT
This sequence comes from uncultured Sphingomonadaceae bacterium, assembly GCA_964245355.1. Taxonomy (GTDB): domain Bacteria; phylum Pseudomonadota; class Alphaproteobacteria; order Sphingomonadales; family Sphingomonadaceae; genus Sphingomonas_I. The sequence goes on along the minus strand of CAXTMT010000176.1, from coordinate 1,605 downwards.
GTCGAGGCCGCTACCCGCGCGCTGCTCGCCGCATGAGCAAGCTCACCCACCTTGACGATGGCGGAGCGGCGCACATGGTCGATGTGTCGGCCAAGGCGTCGACCAGGCGCGAGGCGATCGCCGAGGGGCGTATCGCCATGTCGGCGGAGGCATTGGCCGCGATCCGGGAAGGTGCGCTCGCCAAGGGCGATGCGCTGGCGGTGGCGCGGGTCGCCGGTATCATGGCGGCCAAGCGCACGCCCGATCTGATCCCGCTGTGCCACCCGATCGCGATCAGCAAGGTCACAATCGATCTCGCGCTGGAAGAGCATGGCATCGCCTGCACCGCCACCGTCGCCACCACCGGGCCGACCGGTGTGGAGATGGAGGCGCTCACCGCTGTCTCCACCGCTTTGCTCACCCTCTACGACATGGCCAAGGCGATCGATCGCGGCATGACGATCTCGGCCGTCCGCCTCCTCGCCAAATCGGGCGGACGTTCGGGCGACTGGCGGGCGTGAGCGTATTGCTGCCGGTCGCCGAGGCGCAGGCGCGGCTGCTGGCGCTGGCCGCCCCTTTGCCGATCGAGCCTGTGCCGCTGGTCGAGGCAACGGGGCGTTTTGCCGCCGAAGCGGTGATCGCCAGGCGAAGCCAGCCGTCGGTGCATCTTTCGGCGATGGACGGCTACGCGCTGCGCTTCGCCGACATGCCGGGGCCGTGGACGGTGGTGGGCCAGAGCGCGGCGGGGCGTGAGCTCGATCGTGCGCTGACAGCGGGGCAGGCCGCGCGTATCTTCACCGGTGCGCCGCTGCCCGTAGGCGCCGACACCGTGCTGCTGCAGGAGGAGGCCGCCCGCGACGGCGATCGACTGACCCTCGCCGGCGACGGGCCGACCGGCGCGGGTGACGAAGTCCGCCACGTCGGCTCCGATTTTGCCGAGGGTGCGCGGCTGATCGAACCCGGTCATCTGCTCAACCCTGCCCGCATCGCGCTGGCCGCAATGGGCGGACATGGGACGCTCGCCGTCCCGCGCCGCGTCCGCATCGCCCTGCTCTCGACCGGGGACGAGTTGGTGCCGCCGGGCACACCCGCGCCGCCGCCCCTCCTCCCGGCCTCGAACGGGCCGATGCTGGCGGCGTTGCTCGCGGGCCGCCCGGTGGAAATCATGCGCGAGACGATCGTCCCCGATCGGCTCGATGCGCTGGTCGCCGCCTTCGCCGAGGCGGCGACGATCGCCGATGTCGTCGTCACCACCGGCGGCGTGTCGGTCGGCGATCATGATCTGGTGCGGCCCGCCTTGCTCCAGGCCGGGGCGACGCTCGATTTCTGGAAGGTGGCGATGCGGCCCGGCAAGCCGCTGATGGCCGGGCGGCTAGGGCGCGCGATCGTCCTCGGCCTGCCGGGCAATCCGGTCTCCGCCTTCGTCACGGCGCATCTCTTCCTGCTGCCGTTGATCCGCCACCTCGGGTGCGATCCCGCGCCGCTGCCGCCGGTCCGCCGCTTGGCCCTCACCGCGCCGCTCGGCCCCACCCGCGAGCGCGCCGATTACTTGCGCGCGCGAATCGTCGCGGAGGGCGTCGCGCCGCTGGCGAGTCGCGACAGCGCCTTGCTCGCCGAACTCGCCAA
>CAXTMT010000175.1:0-5585 GCA_964245355.1 uncultured Sphingomonadaceae bacterium | reverse complement strand
CGCCGCTGGCGGACGCGCCCCCTATGCGGGGGTTGGTGTCGTGGTCCGTCGCCGGCGGCGAACAGCTTGCGGTGCCTGCTGGCCTTCGGTGGGTTCGGCTGCTTGACCTCGCACCGCGACAGCAAGAAGCGCTTCTGGGTCTGTTAGAAGCAACTTGCTCTCGAAGGCTTGCGATGGGTTACGCCACAGCAGACGACTTTTATACGGCTTGTTCGGCGTGAACCCTTCCTTCTGCTCAAAGGCCTCCACAGTGAAGTGGACCATCGGACTGACCGCAATACCGTCATCAGCCAGTATGCGGAAGGCATGACGCTCAGCGAGCTTTGCAAGCGGCTCTTCGGAAAGAACGGAATCCCGGTCGATCAGAACGATCCGCGTTTGAAACGGCCGCTCGCTTTGAATACGCGATTGCGTCGAGGGATCGAAAGGCTCCAAGAGCACGATGTGCTCCAGCGGCACGAAGCGCTTTCCGATGTGAATAGTGTCTGTCATGGCGTCTCCTTGTTCTTGTTTTTGATGCCTTGACGTACAGCATAGGCGCGCGCGCCGACAATCAACGTGCTTTGTTCAAAACAATTTTGACGGTGCGGGGCACAATCCGTCAGTTGTGTCTAGCGTTGTATTCAGATATTTATTCAACCGTCGACTAAATACTCGTCTGGGCCCTATGCCAACGCGCGATGAGAACCGGCTGAGCGGCCTCTCGGATTTAACCCAGAAGGATCGCATTCAAATCCTGTTGGCCGAGTATGCAGCCTTGCGCGCGGAGCTGATGGCGAGAACCGGCTTTGGGTTCCAGATTGCTGCCGTTTTCTTGGCGGGCGTCACATGGTTTTTGCAGCAGCAGATATCCGGAAAACCGTGGTGGTTCTGGGCCGCGACGATAGCTGTGGTCGGGTGCTTCGCGGTTGCCATCCATGTCAACGTCAGGGATTTGGCTCGGGCGGCCTTTCGCTTGAAGCAGATCGAGTTTGAGGTGAATAGTCGGGCGGGCGAACATCTCCTTGTATGGGAAACGCTTGGAGGCGTGGTCACGCGCCAAAACCTGTGGATCAGCTTTTTCACGACCGTGAAGCTGGACCCGCGTTCGCATCTTCCGCCACTCGACCCATCCTATCTTGAGCAAACTAGCAAGATCGGTACGACCGTGGACGCCAGCGCGCCAGGCCAGGCCGACTACTGACCGGCTTTGTTCAAAACAATTTTGAACCTGACGTTCGGGCGGCCGTGCGACTATTGATGGAGCATTCCGGCGCACGGCGCGTCGGAATGCTCTCAAACAAAAAGAAGAACATGAACCACGGCGACACTTCCGCGTATCCGGCGCCAGCGCAGCGCATCGTTATGAACCCACCGCCCTCGCACAGCAGTTGCCGCTTCGCTCAGATTGAGGCCGGCACGCCGCGCGCACTGGCTTCACCTGTGGTCGGTTCACTTGCGGGCGACATTCTGTACGGAGCGGACGCCATTGCCGAGTTCATGTACGGCTCAGCCGAGCACCGTCGCACGGTCTACAATCTCATCCAGAACAAGCGCATTCCGCATTTCCGGATCGGCGCGGGAGTCTGCGCACGAAAGAGCGTGCTGATGGCATGGATCGCAGAGCAGGAAGCCGCACGTTGACTAAGGCGTGCCCGCGCGGCGGATCGATTTCTAACCGGAAGGTTGGACAACGGGTTCGACCGGCCAGCGGGGCGTGAAACTGAATGTTTCACAATGGCTTACGCCCTATTGGGCGGAATTGAGTGTCTTTTTAGGCTGTCTTTTTGGGTGTAAATGGGTGTATAATCGGGTGCCATGATCGATACCAGCACCATCCAGATCACCCCGGAAATCCTCGCCCTGATCGCCGAAATCGACGAGTTCAAGGGAGCGTGGCGCGCCTTGGGCACGCTTGCACCCGACCGCCTTTCGGCGTTGCGCCGCGTCGCCACGATCGAGAGCATCGGCTCCTCGACGCGCATCGAGGGCAGCAAGCTTTCGGATCGCGAGGTCGAACGCCTGCTTTCCAACCTCGAGATCAAATCCTTCGCGAGCCGCGATGAGCAGGAAGTGGCCGGTTACGCCGAAGCGATGGAGCTGGTGTTTCGTTCATGGGCGGATATGGCCGTCACCGAGAACCACATCAAGCAACTGCACCGTGACCTTCTGATCCACAGCGAGAAGGATGCCTGGCATCGCGGCGGTTACAAGACATCGCCGAACAACGTGGTGGCGTTTGACGACGCCGGGAAGCAGATCGGCGTCATCTTCGAAACGGCCACGCCGTTCGATACGCCTCGCCTCATGGCCGAGCTCGTCGACTGGTTCGGTCAGGCCGGTGCCAAGCAGCCGCTGCATGCGCTTCTGGCGGCAGGCGTGTTTGTCGTCGTGTTCCTTGAAATCCATCCCTTTCAGGACGACAACGGGCGGCTGTCCCGGATTCTGACCACGCTGCTGCTGATGCGGGCGGGCTATGCCTATGTGCCCTACAGCTCGCTGGAAAGCGTAATCGAGCAGAGCAAGGAGGAGTACTACCGTGCCCTGCGCCGGACTCAAGCGACGATCCGCACGGAGAAACCCGACTGGCAGCCGTGGCTCCTCTTCTTCCTGAAGGCATTGAAAGAACAGATGCGGCGCTTGGCGAAGAAGGTCGAGCGCGAGAAGCTCGTGCTGGCGCAGTTGCCCGAACTGTCGCTGCGCATCGTCGAACACGCGCGCGAACATGGCCGCGTCAGCATGGGCGAAATGGTCAAGCTCACAAAGGCCAGCCGCAACACGTTGAAGGAACATTTCCGGCAGCTTGTCGAAAAGCAGCATCTCGTGCGCCACGGCGGGGGGCGCAGCGTGTGGTACAGTATAAAATAGTCCACGCGCCCCGCTACTTTCAGGCGTTTTGCGCGGGCATCGCTGGTGAGGAATACAATACAACGGGTTTGCTCGCCCCATGCAGATCACCCACCTCGATCAGAACAAGTGGATTGATCTCGCGCGTGCCGTGAAGGATCACGACAGCGAGAGAAAGAGGCTGGAGTGGTTCGATAGGCGCTGCGAATGAAGAGCGCTTGTCCCTCACGTGCGGCGGCGATAGGTAATTTTCTTCGGCGTATCCCGCACGAGATCGTAGGGTGCCCATAGCATGTCGGTGTCTAGGCCGTGCCGGTCGGTGATGAGATGCCGCACGTGCTCGAAATGAGCGAACTGCCCCACGAATTGCCGGTTGAAGGCCAGCGCGACGTGGCTCGCTCCTGTCATCCATTCCGCCGCGAGCGCGAATCTTTTCTGCTTTCCACCGGATCAGACTTTGCATGCGTCATTCGTTCTGAGGCTTCACGCGAAAGGTCGGTCATGGAGCGACCGGAACATCTCGCCAAAAGCTACGCGCTTTCTTCCGGGCCGCACACGGCGGCGTGGATGGCGGTGGTGTGCATGCGTGCGTGGCCCATCCAGCGTTTGGATGAGGCTGAGCGGCACCCCATCTTTGGCGACAGCAAGCATCGCCGCTGCGATTACAATCTCGTCGACAATGATGCCCTTCCGATTTTTCGAATCGGAATTACGATCTGCGCGCGCAAAAGTGTTTTGCTGCAGTGGATCGCAGTGCAAGAAGGAACGTCATAAAGGGTCGAGGGGTGGGTATTTCCACCTGCGAGGCCTCACCGGCGCGCATTGCTTTCAAGAAATCTTCGGTAATCGTTATCAAACAACGATTTAGCGGCTTGAATTACCTTTGACGCCGCGCACGGTGCTTCGCCATGCTTGCCCATGATGACCGAGATGCTGGCAGCGGCCTTTAGGTGTCTTCACTTCAAGCCGAAAACGAGCCTGCGCGAGGGTTTAATCGCACCACTCGTGTCCGCTCATAGGGATATTGATGCGTGCAAGAACTCTTCAGAAATTGAGCGGATTCGTGCGCGGCGTCGGCACGGGTGCCGTGCTAACGACTTCATTGCAAATCGGGACGTTCGCGGTAACTGAAATGCATCTGCCTACAGAGGCATTTGCGGCAGATGCCGCTGTTCTGATTGGCGCGGGACTCACTGACATTATCATCGGCGTCGTGCGTGCGCGCTCGGGCGATCTGCCGCGCGCATCCCTGTCCCCAGTTCAGAAAGCAATGCGACGCGCAAGCGGCCTCATGGTCGCCTCCTCCATCGGGCTCGGTTTCGCAGCCGGGGCATTGGCCGTCACCTCAACACGCCAGAACGGCCCGCCAACAATTCTCGCCCCAGATATCCGTTTGTCCGTGCCAGACCAGCTCACCGGCGCAACGTGCGAATTGCGTTATGACAAAAAGCCGACTAGCATGCAGCCTCGGTATCAGTAGCGGAGCTACGTGCCATGCGCGCCGTGCTACATTGGATTCTTTTCGGTGTCAGCGCGATCTCTATGGCGATTTCTCTTGCGGTAATTTTTATTCCCTCTGATCGCCCGACCATCGAGCCTGCCAAGTTCAAGATTCCGGAAATCAAAATTACGCCGGCGTTGCAAAATCCTGAATACGCGGACTTGGCTCTCCCTAAAAGCGCAAGAAGGCGAACTGCATCTAGTTCTGACACCTGCCGTTACGAACGCTCTTCGGAATTTTAAATCTGGGCGAAGCGCCGGTGATCAGTCGCGTTATATGAAAGAGTTTGAAAAGGCTCTTGTGGAAGCCGACAAAGGGGCGGAGCGCCAATTTAAGTCTCTGCTAGAGGCCTATGATGCGGCAGCGAGGGCCGCGTCCCAACGACAGCTCGACTGGGCGATCAAAGACGTGACTAGGCAAGCAAACAAAGCAATCGCCGACTATTATGATTCCATGGAAACTTTGTTCAAGATTTGGGGAAGCGTTATGGCGCTGCTTAGCATGCTCGCAGGATCGGCGGGCTGCGTTTTCGCGTTCCTTGGATACAGACTGTCGCGTGAAAAACATCCTCATGAATTGGCAAAATTCGAGCGTGAAGCTGCGGCTTCCGTCGTTACTTTGAGTTGATGCTCCGAGCGGGAACGTCAGTTCGACGAGTTAGATTTGCACACCAGAAACGTTGGGCAAAAAGAATTTCTTCCGGGCCGCACACGGCGGCGTAGATGGCGGTGGTCTGCATGCGTGCGTGGCCCATCCAGCGCTGGATAAGATTGAGCGGCACTCCGCATTGCAGGGTGCCAACACCAAAGCCGTGACGAAGGCCGCGTGGGCATGCGCGACGTCCTGTAATCCGCGCGGCTTGCATGATGCTCTTGATCAACCGCCATGCCGTGACGCGGGTGAACCGCCAGAGCCGTTGCGTCATGTCGCCAGTTCGTTGAGACCGGCGCAACGAGAAGCAATGTTGCAGCCGCCGCATCAGGGCAGGTGGAATTGGCACCTCGCGAATGCTCGGCTTGCGGCGCTTCAATGTGACGATGGTGACAACGGCACTTTCGAGCTGAAACGAAGCAGGCGTTAGCGCCAGCACCTCACTGACGCGCGCGCCGGTCCACGCCAGAACAAGCGCGAACAGTGAACGCTCAGGATCGAACGCTTCCATCGCTGCTAGCACGCGGCTCCGCTCTTCGCGATCGAGATATTTGCGCTCGCCGCTGGCGGCATATGGCCCGTCGTCGCCCCGGCCCCAGCGCACCCC
>CAXTMT010000174.1:2205-5617 GCA_964245355.1 uncultured Sphingomonadaceae bacterium | reverse complement strand
TCGCCTTCACCGGCGGCACCGATACGGCGCGCGCGATCAACCGCGCGCTCGCCGATCGGGAGGGTCCGATCCTGCCCTTCATCGCCGAAACCGGCGGCCTCAACGGCCTGTTCGCCGACACCACTGCGCTGAAGGAACAGGTGGTCGACGACGTGATCGTCTCGGCGATCGGATCGGCCGGGCAGCGCTGCTCGGCGCTGCGCATACTGTTCGTGCCCAAGGACTCGGCCGACGAGACGATTGCGACGCTGGCCGGCGCACTCGAGGCGCTGGTGATCGGCGATCCGTCGGACCCGGCAACCGATGTCGGTCCGGTGATCGACGAGGAGGCCCGCGCCGATCTGGCGGCCCATGTCGCGCGGCTGGAGCGCGAGGCGAAGATCGTCCGCCGCCTCGATCCCGGCGTGTGGGCGACGAGGGGCAGCTATTTCGGTCCGGTGATCGCAGAGGTGCCCCGCCCCGATTTCCTTGAGAAGGAAGTGTTCGGCCCGATCCTGCACATCTACCGCTACGATCCTGCCGATATCGCGAACGTCGCCGCCTGCCTCGCCGCGCGCGGCTATGGCCTGACGCTCGGCGTCCACACCCGGATCGAGCGTTTCTCGGAAGAAATCCGCGCCGCCGTCCCCGCCGGCAACGTCTATGTGAACCGTTCGATGACCGGTGCGGTGGTCGGCGTCCAGCCGTTCGGCGGCGAAGGTCTGTCGGGCACCGGTCCCAAGGCGGGCGGGCCGCATGCGCTGCTGCGTTATGCGGTGGAACGGGCGCTCTCGGTGAACATCACCGCGCAGGGCGGCGATCCGGCGCTGTTGAACCTTTAGCGTGTCGCTATTCGGGAGCAGTCACCGCCATCCGCGCCCGCCGCCACGTCGCGCTCGCATAGACCGCCAGCCCGACCCAGATGAAGGCGAACGCCGCCAGATGCACCGGCGTCAGCCGTTCGCCGAACGCCAGCACCGCGCACAACATCTGCATCGTCGGCGTGATATATTGGAGCAGGCCGAGTTCGGCGAAGCGCAGCCTCTTGGCGGCAGCCGCGAACAGCAGCAGCGGCGTCGCGGTGATCGCCCCGCTCGCGGCGACGAGCGGCAGCGACAGGCCGGCAAGATCGAACCCGTCGTGCCAGCCGACCCACGCGAGTGCGGGCGGCGCCAGCAACACCGTCTCGACCAGCAGGCCCTCCAATGCATCCACCGGCGCCAGCTTACGGACGAGCCCGTAGAGGCTGAAGCTGAAGGCGATCGCCAGCGCCAGCGTCGGCACGGCATGCTGCCCGATCGCCAGCACCAGCACCCCGGTCAGCGCCAGCAACAGCGCGACGATCTCGATCCGGCCCATCCGCTCGCGCAGCACGATCACGCCGAGCAGCACGTTCAGCAACGGATTGATGAAGTAGCCGAGACTCGCCTGCAGCGTCTGATCGCTGTTGACCGCGTAGATGTAGACGAGCCAGTTGATCGCGATCAGTACCGCCGAGACCGTCAGCGTACCCAGCAACCGCGCATTGCCCGCCACCGCGCGCAGCTTGGCCCCGCGCCGCCACACCAATGCGATCGCGACAAGCAGCAGGAGCGACCACAGGATACGATGCGAGACGATCGACAGCGGCCCGAGCTTCGCCAGCAGGTGCAGGTAAAGCGGGAGCAGCCCCCAGATCAGATAGGTGAGGATGCCCATCGGCACCCCCGATCGAACGGTGTTCATGTCCAGACCCTAGTGGCGCCGACCATAGGCTGGCAACCGCGGCCTGACGTCAGACCGAACCGTTGCGGTGGCGTGGCCGCGTCGCCCAATAAAGCGCCAGGCTGGCAAGCGTGACGCCGATGAATCCGCCGATCTCCTCGGGCTTGGCGATTGCGACCAGCGCCACCATGCCGACCATCCCCAACAACGCCGCCGCTGGCAGGATCGCGAAAGACAAGGGTTTGCCGAGCACCGCCACGCCGCGCCGGCGCAGCAAAAGCGCCGCCCAGCAGGCGAGGAAGTAAAGCCCTGCCGTCGCCAGCGTAGACCAGATCGCCAGCCGTGCGAAACTGCCGGTCGCAGCGAACACGAAGGCGAGCGCGGCATGGACCAATATCGCCACATAAGGCGTGGCGAAGCGGCGATGGGTGCGGCCGAGCGCCGCCGGTAGAAAGCCGTCCCGCCCGAAAGCGAAAAGTACGCGCGGCGCCCCCAGGATGTCGCTGCCGATCCACGACAGGCGCGACAGGGCACCTCCGGCGAACAGGAGGACACCCAGACGCGGATCGATCAACCGGCCCCCTGCGGCCAACGGCTCGCCCGAGCGGCCGAGCTGGGTGCCCAGCAGCCGTTCGGCGACGAACTGGATGGAAAGATAAAGCGCCAGCACGATCATCATGGCGAGCATGGTCGCGCGCGGGACGTTGCGCGCCGGATCGCGAACTTCGCCGCTCGCCGAAATCGGCGTCTCCATCCCGCAGAAGGCGAAGAGCGCCAGGATCATCGCCTCGCGGAAATTGCCGCCGAGCGGCGCCGTGGCTGGAGCGGACGGCGCCGCATGTCCGCTCGCGATCCACCAGCCGCCGATTCCGACGAACAGGATCAGCGGCACGAGCTTCACCGCCGTGCTCCACGCGATGATCCGCGCCGCCATCCCCGCGCCGATGATGTTGAAGGTCGCGAACATGCCGAAGATCACGAGCAATGAAGCGATCCGCGTAGCCTGTCCGGCCAGCACCGGCGCCATCGTGCCGATCGCATCGCAGAAGGCCGCGGCGACGCCACCGCAGGCGAGGACGCTCGCGATCCAGATATAGGCGCCCGCCAGAAAGCCGAGCCGCGGTCCCAATGCCGCTTCGACCGTGCCATAGGCGCCGCCACTGGTCGGTACGCGACTGCCGCCCTCGGCAAAGCACAGCACCACCGCCCCCATCACGATCGCACAGGCAAGATAGGCCAGAAAAGCCTTGTCGCCCGCCGCCGCCGCCATCGCCGCCGGCAGCGCGAAGATTCCCGCGCCGACGACGCCGTTGACGATCGAAAGCGTGAAGGGCCACAGCCCGACACCGCGCACCAATCCGTGATCGCGTACGATCTCCTCGCCTGCGATGCCATCCGCTGCCCGGCTTGCCATGAAACGTCCCCTTGAAGAGGTCGAGCTTGCCCGAGCGACGCCGGCTCGGCAACAGGGGGGCATGATCCCGACGAACCTTGCCGAAGCCGAAGCGCTGGACGCTGCCGATGCCCTGCGCGGCTTTCGCGATCGCTTACCACTGACCACTTAACAAAACTACATCGACGGCAATTCGCTCGGACCCCTGCCGTGCGCGACAGCCGGTCGGGTCGATGCGATCGCGCGCCACGAATGGGGCGAGGGCCTCGTCGGCAGCTGGAACGAAGCCGATTGGTGGAAGGCACCGCACCGCATCGGCGACAAGATCGCGCGGCT
>CAXTMT010000174.1:0-2195 GCA_964245355.1 uncultured Sphingomonadaceae bacterium | reverse complement strand
GTTCAAGCTGGTGATGGCGGCGGCGCAGCTCCGTCCCGGCGCGATCCTGGCCGAAAGCGACAATTTCCCGACCGACGCTTATGTCGCCGGCGAGGTGGCCCGGCTGCTCGATCGCCCGTTCCGCAGCGTCCCCGGCGCCGGGATGGCGGCGGCGATCGACGCGGACGTATCGGTCGCCGTCGTCACCCACGTCAACTACCGCACCGCCGCCCGCGCCGACATGGCTGCACTCAGCGCCCGCGCCGCGGCGACCGGCACGGCCATCGTCTGGGACTTGAGCCACAGCATCGGCGCGGTCCCGCTCGATCTGCCCGCTGCGGGTGCGGAACTGGCGGTCGGCTGCAGCTACAAATATCTGAACGGCGGGCCGGGCGCCCCGGCGTGGCTGTATGTCGCGCGCGCCCTGCAGGATCGGCTGACCAACCCGATCGCCGGCTGGTGGGGCCATGCCGCGCCCTTCGCCTTCGACAACACACACGCCCCCGCCCCCGGCATCGCCCGCTTCCTGAGCGGGACCCAGCCGATGCTGAGCCTCCTCGCCGCCGAAGTCGGGATCGACCTGATGTTGGAAGCGGACGGCGCCGCGCTTTGGAAAAAATCGATCGCGCTGTTCGATCTGTTCGCCGCCCGCGTAGCCGCCGCATGCCCGGAGATCAGGCTCGTATCGCCGACCGACCCCGCTCGGCGCGGGAGTCACATCTCGTTCGAACATGACGGCGCCTACGGGATCATCCAGGCGCTGATCGCCCGCCGCGTGATCGGCGACTATCGCGCCCCCGGCATCGCGCGCTTCGGGCTGACCCCGCTTTATCTGGGCCATGCCGACGTCTGGCGCGCGACCGAGCATCTGGCCGCCGTGATGGCGCACCGCGAATGGGCCGATCCGCGCTTCGCCGCGCAGCATGCCGTGACCTGATCGGCGATCCTCTCGGTTTCACTCGACTTTATGAACAATTGTGACGATGATCATCCGGCGGTTGCCGACGCGCGGGCGCGCGTCCATCCGGGCAGGATGAACCGTAGGAGCGTGGGCCTGTGGAAACGATTTACGACTGGATCACGGTCGCTATTTTTGCCGGTCTGGTGGTGTTGTTCCTCCAGCGCTCGTCATCGGCGACCGAGCCCGAGGATAGCATCTGGCAATATCTTGCCGCCTCCTTGGGATGCGCGGTGGCCAATTATCTCGGCAATCATGACGAAATCCCGTTCCACCATATCTTCGCGGCGGCGCTGATCGTGGCGACGGTGGGTTATATCTGGATCACACTGAAGCCGCTGAAGCGGTCGAAGTAAGATCCGTCACCCCGGCAAAGGCCGGGGTGACGGTTTCACCTCAGCCCAATTGCCCGTGGCAATGCTTATACTTGCGCCCCGAGCCGCACGGGCACGGCGCGTTGCGGCTGATCTTGCCGTCCCATTCGGCCGGATCGCTGCCCAGCTCCGAAGGCATATCCGGCAGCGCCATCGGCATCGGCGCCACCCGGCTGGTGATGAAACCGCCGCTGTTCGTCACACCCTGATCGGCGCCGTCATCGAGCCCGGTGAACGGATCCATGTGCGTGGTCACGAAATCGGGCATCGGCGGCAGCTGGTTCTGGATCTCCTCGGGCGATCCCATGCTGAAGCGGATGAAACTCAGGCTGCGCGTCACATCCTCGCGGATCGCCTCCAGCATCCGCTCGAACAGTGCGAAGCCTTCCTGCTTATATTCGTTGATCGGCGTCTTCTGCGCGTAGCTGCGCAGGTGGATCACCTGGCGCAGCGCATCGAGCGTGGAGAGATGCTCCTTCCAATGATGGTCGAGCGTCTGGAGCAGGATGCTCTTCTCGATATCGCGCCACGTCTGCGTACCGGTGTCGGCGACCTTCGCCGCCATCATCGCGTCGGACATCTCCTGGATGCGCGTGGCGATGAGTTCGGGCTCGACCATCTCCTCCTGCATCCAATCCTCGATCGGCGGCTCCAGGTTGAGCGTCTCGGTGATCGCGGTCTTCAGCGTCGGGACGTCCCACTGCTCGGGGTAGGAGCCCGGCGGGCAATGGGTGCCGACGATCGTGGTGATCGTCTCGGCGCGCATATCCTCGACCACGTCGTCGACCATCTCGGCATCCATGATGTCGGCGCGCTGCTCGTAGACGACCTTGCGCTGGTCGTTCATCACATCGTCGTACTCGACGCCCTGCTTGCGGATATAG
>CAXTMT010000173.1:0-5700 GCA_964245355.1 uncultured Sphingomonadaceae bacterium | reverse complement strand
TCCGCTGGTCGGTCGCCAACCGGCTGTTCGTGATCCTCGGCGCGCTCGCGCTGCTGGCGGCCGGCCTTGTCGCGCTGCGCTCCACCGCGATCGACGCGCTGCCCGATCTTTCCGACACGCAGGTCATCATCCGCACGAGCTGGCCGGGCCAGGCGCCCCGGATCGTCGAGAACCAGGTCACCTATCCGCTCACCACCACCATGCTCTCGGTGCCGGGCGCGAAGACGGTGCGTGGCTATTCCTTCCTCGGCGATAGCTTCGTCTATGTGATCTTCGGGGACGGCACCGATCTCTATTGGGCGCGTAGCCGCGTACTGGAATATCTCGATCAGGTGCAGGCGCGGCTGCCGCGGGGCGCCACCGCCGCACTTGGGCCGGACGCGACCGGGGTCGGCTGGGTCTATGAATATGCGCTGGTCGATCGCAGCGGCCGGCACGATCTCGCGCAGCTTCGTTCGTTGCAAGACTGGTTCCTGCGCACCGAGCTGAAGACTGTCCCTGGCGTCGCCGAGGTCACCAGCATCGGCGGCATGGTCAAGGAATATCAGGTCGTGCTCGATCCGGTGAAGCTCGCCGCCTACGGCATCACCCTTCAGCAGGCCGTACAGGCAATCCAGCAGGCCAATCAGGAGGCCGGCGGATCGGTGCTGGAGCTGGCCGAGGCTGACTATATGGTCCGCGCCTCAGGTTATCTGAAGACGCTCGACGATTTTCGCACCATCCTGCTTCGAACCGCCGCTGGCGGCATTCCCGTCACGCTCGGCGATATCGCCGCCATTCAGACCGGGCCGGAGATGCGGCGCGGCATCGCCGAACTGAATGGAGATGGAGAGGTTGCGGGCGGCGTCGTGATCCTGCGCTCGGGCAAGAACGCCCGCGAGGTGATCGCGGCCGTCAAGGACAAGCTCGCCATATTGAAAGCAAGCCTGCCGCCCGGCGTCGAGATCGTTCCCACCTACGACCGCTCGCAGCTCATCGACCGGGCGGTGGACAATCTCTCCCACAAGCTCTTCGAGGAATTCCTCGTCGTCGCGATCATCTGCGCGCTGTTCCTCTGGCATGTCCGCTCGGCGCTGGTCGCGATCCTGACCCTGCCGCTCGGTGTGCTCGCCGCGCTGCCGGCGATGCGGCTCCAGGGGGTCGACGCCAACATCATGTCGCTGGGCGGCATCGCCATCGCGATCGGCGCGATGGTCGATGCGGCGGTGGTGATGATCGAGAACGCCCACAAACATATCGAGCATTGGCAAGCCGATCATCCGGGCGAGTCGCTGGCTGGCGATACCCGCTGGCGGATCGTCACCGACGCGGCGGCCGAGGTGGGGCCGGCCCTGTTCTTCAGCCTGGTCATCATCACCCTCTCATTCGTGCCGGTGTTCACGCTGGAGGGGCAGGAAGGCCGGCTCTTCGCGCCGCTGGCCTTCACCAAAACCTATGCGATGGGCGCGGCGGCGATCCTGTCGGTGACGTTGGTGCCGGTGCTGATGGGCTGGCTGATCCGGGGCCGCATCCCGGCGGAGCAGGCCAATCCGGTCAACCGCCTCCTCGCCCGGCGCTATCGCCCCGCGCTCGACTGGACGCTCCGCCGTCCGAAAACGGTGCTGGCGATCGCGCTGCTGATGTTCGCGACCACGGCGTGGCCGCTCGCACGGCTCGGCGGCGAGTTCATGCCGAACATGGACGAGGGCGACCTGCTCTACATGCCGTCGGCGTTGCCCGGCCTGTCCGCCGCCAAGGCAAGCGCGCTGCTCCAGCAGACCGATCGCCTCATCAAGACCGTGCCGGAAGTCGAGAGCGTGTTCGGCAAGGCCGGCCGCGCCGAGAGCGCGACCGATCCGGCGCCGATCGAGATGTTCGAGACGACCATCCAGTTCAAGCCCCGTGACCAGTGGCGTCCTGGCATGACGCCCGAAAAGCTCGTCGAGGAGCTCGACCGCACGGTGAAGCTGCCCGGCCTCGCCAACGTCTGGGTGCCGCCGATCCGCAACCGCATCGACATGCTCGCGACCGGCATCAAGAGCCCGATCGGGGTGAAGGTGTCGGGCGCAGACCTCGCCCAGCTCGATCGTATCGCGCATGATGTCGAGACGGTGGCCAAGACCGTGCCGGGCGTCAGCTCGGCGCTCGCCGAGCGGCTGACGGGCGGGCGCTATGTCGATGTCGACATCGACCGCGCTGCCGCGGCGCGGTTCGGGCTCAACATCGCCGACGTGCAGGGGGTCGTGTCGGGCGCGATCGGCGGCGAGACGATCGGCGAGACGGTCGAGGGGCTGGCGCGCTATCCGATCAGCGTGCGCTACCCGCGAGAACTGCGCGACAGCCTTGAAGGGCTGCGGACCCTGCCGATCCTCACGCCCTCGGGCCAGCAGATCACGCTCGGCACCGTCGCCGCCATCAGGGTCGCGGATGGCCCGCCGATGCTCAAGACCGAGAACGCCCGGCCCTCGACCTGGGTCTATGTCGACGTGCGCGGGCGCGATCTCGCCTCGGTGGTTGGCGATCTGCAACGCGCGGTCGCGCAGCGGGTCAGGCTCTCGCCCGGCGTCAGCATCGCCTATTCCGGCCAGTTCGAATATCTCGAACGCGCTGTGGCGAAGCTCAAGCTGGTTGTGCCCGCGACTTTGCTGATCATATTCGTGCTGCTCTACCTGATCTTCGGGCGGTTCGACGAGGCGGCGCTCATCATGGGCGCACTGCCGTTCGCGCTGACCGGCGGCATTTGGATGCTCTACCTGCTCGGCTTCAACCAGTCGGTTGCGACCGGCGTCGGGTTCATCGCGCTGGCGGGCGTCTCGGCCGAGTTCGGCGTGGTGATGCTGATCTATCTCAAGCAGGCGCTGGCGGAGCGCGGCGACGATCCCGATGCCGCCGAGGTCGCGGCGGCGGTGCGCGAGGGCGCGCTGCTCCGCGTCCGGCCCAAGGCGATGACGGTTGCCGTGATCCTCGCCGGCCTGCTGCCGATCCTGCTTGGGCATGGCGCCGGCTCGGAGGTGATGAGCCGGATCGCCGCCCCGATGATCGGCGGCATGCTGACCGCGCCGCTGCTTTCGATGTTCGTACTGCCCGCTGCCTATCTGCTGCTGCGTACGCGGCGCAGCACTTCCGTTTCCCACGCCTCTCAGCAAAGGAGTTCCTCATGAGAGCATCTACCCTGTTGGTTGCCGCCTCCATCCTCGCCGCCGGGTCCGCGCCGGCCCAGTCAATGGCGAACATGCCCGGCATGAACCACGCCGCCGCGAAGACGGGACAAGGCACCGGCGTCGTCACCGCGGTCGACGCCAAGGGCAGCACGCTCACCATCAAGCACGGGCCGATCCCGACGGTCGGCTGGCCGGCGATGACCATGACGTTCAAGGCTACGCCGCCGGCGCTGCTCAAGGGCGTACGTGTCGGCCAGACGATTGGGTTCGACGTGCGGACACGCGGCATGGCCGCCGAGGTGACGGCGCTGCGGCCGCCGGCGAACGCGGGGCGTCGATCCCCGTCTTCACGCGCACGGTAAAAGCGCAATCGCATCGCGGCCCGCATGATCCGGCGTCACTTTGTACGATGCTTCAGGCGGTGCCCTGCGCCAACTGGCTCAAGCCGTCGATCGACGGCGAGAAGAAATATTCGCCGCCGGTCGCGGTCACGAACTTGGGAACGGCGGACAGTTTCCGTGCGGGACCTGCGGCGCTGTCGACCGTCCAATCGGCGTCGCGAGGCGCCGTCCCTTGTCCGATGATGAGATCGATGCCCGGTTTCGCCGGCATGTTCTGCTTGAGCGCCGAAGGATAGGGGGGCGCGAACCGGATACTGGACTTATTTGCCCAGGCGGTCTGGATGAACTCGAACTTGTCGACGATCGAGCTTTGATAGCAGACGAACAACAGGCCTTCGTCGCCGGGCGATGCCGCCGTGTGATCGAACGCGATCCCGGCGCGCAGGATGCGCCGCGCCTCCGAATGGCCCTTCCCGAACTGGATGTCGCTGCGCGGGTAGACGCGCCGGATGTGGCTGCTGAACGGACAGCGCGACTGACCGACGGCGGGTATGCCGAATTCGAAATCGTTGTTCTCGGTCGGCTGGCTCTCGTCGTGCGCCGCGTTCTGCTGCAGCGGATCGCGCGCGATCGGCGTCCCGTCTTTCCATCGTCCGATCAGCAAGGCCCCCAGATGATCGGGGCTGTCGGCGACGCCGCTGAAATTACCCGCGACATAGGTGTTGAAGGCGTTCACATGCTGACGCAGCCGGCGGAAGACCATGTACGACCCGTTTTCCATCCATGGCGCGGGTGGCGTCGCCTTCGTGCCGTCTTCCTTGTCGTAGTTGCCGAGAATGAAGTCGCCGAGCTTGACGATGTCCTGCCCGGCGAAGCTCTGATCCTCGGCGGCGACGGGCTTGTGAAGCCCTTCGACCGCGGGTTGCGAGACGCCGTCCGCGAAGCCGAAGACTTCGTGTCCCGGCGCCGCGGCGTTCAACCTGCCCAGTTCCTGGTGCGCGACATGCAGCGATCCGCCGAACAAGGTCCGAATGGCCGTGAGTTTGGCCGCCGCCAGCGACGCGGCCGTGGCCGTCACCTTGTCCCATGCCGCGATCAGCAGGACCCCGTCGAAATCGTGATCGGCATAGGCCGACAGCCATTCGGTCTCCGTATCGCCCAGATCCGCGGCCCGCGCTTTCATGCCTTTGCGGAACGCCTTGTCCGACTTGCGGATGCCCGATGCCTTCAGCTTCTTCAAACCGACGGCGGTGAAGGCGATGTTGGTCTTGACCACCATCGGCCCGTGATTGATCTCGTAATCCCGTGTCTCCGCACTGGTGGCGATCATGGGGATGAGCGCGGTCAGCGCGGTCCTGAAGTCGGCCAGCGACTTGGGGCTCGTCGCGATCGTGAAGAACGCGAATATCTCGGCCCGTTTCTGCAGACCGACGAGCACGTCTCCCTGAATCCTGTCCTCTTTGATGGTGATCGCCGGCGCCGGAAGAAAGATTTGCTGTCCCATGTCTAACAACTCCCCCACTGATCGTTCGATCTTGGAGCGAACCCAAGCATAGTGTCCAGCGTTGAATCAGCGATTATGGTTACATTGTAAAGCCGAGGATCAAGAGCCGGCGGAGCGGCGGAGCGATCTTTATCTGACCGATCAACGGGATGATCGATGCTTCCCCGGGCGCTTTCGAAAACCTATGCTGCGGTTCGTGGAAGCGCACCAACAGCTTGAGTCGGGGTTCGCCGCGAGGGAAGGATGATCTGCCCGCATGTCCTCGCGTGATGATGCCGCTTCGTCGAGCGTTCCCGATTTCCTGACCGGCGGCGGCGCGATGGGCGCGCTGATGCGCGCGCACGACTGGGCGGCGACGCCTTTGGGCGGCCCCGCGATTTGGCCCCAGGCGCTTCGTTCCGCGGTGCAGATCTGCCTCAACACGCCGATCGTCGGCGCCGTGCACTGGGGCACCGACCTCCGCATCCTTTATAACGACGCCTATGCGCCCGTGCTTGCCGAACGCCACCCCTGGGCGCTGGGCCGGCCGTTCGGCGAGGTGTGGGCGGAGATATGGGACGTGCTCGGCCCGCAGATCGCCTCGGTCGTAGAGACGGGCCGCGGCTTCTCGACCGAGCACCAGCTGCTCAGAATGAACCGGAACGGACGGATCGAGGACACCTTCTGGATCTACAGCTTCGCGCCGCTCCACGACGGCGGCGCGGTCGCCGGCATC
>CAXTMT010000172.1:0-5704 GCA_964245355.1 uncultured Sphingomonadaceae bacterium | reverse complement strand
GCGATCTTGCCGGCGGTCGGCACGCGGGTGAACTGGTCCATGCTGTTGCGGCGGACGAGGCCCTTGGCCGTGGCGAACAGGATGTGGAGCTTGCCCCATTCGTCCTCGTTCTCGGGCAGCGGCAACACGGTCGAGATCGTCTCGCCGGCGGCCAGCGGCAGCAGATTGACCATCGGCCGGCCGCGCGCCTGCGGGGCGCCTTCGGGCAGCTTCCAGACCTTCTTGCGATAGACCTTGCCGGCGGTCGAGAAGAACAGCACCGGGGTGTGCGTACTGGTGACGAACAGCTTGGCGACGGCATCCTCGTCCTTGGTCGCCATGCCCGAGCGGCCCTTGCCGCCGCGCGCCTGGGTGCGGAAGGCGTCGAGCGGGGTGCGCTTGATGTAGCCGCCCATCGTCACCGTGACGACCATATCCTCGCGCTCGATCAGATCCTCGTCGTCGATATCGTCGCCCGCCGGAGCCAGCGTGGTCTTGCGCGGCGTCGAGAAAGCCGCGTCGATCGCGTCGAGTTCCTCGACCATGATCTCGTACAGGCGGGCGCGGTTGCCGAGAATTTCGAGGAGTTCGCCGATCGATTGGGCGAGCGCCTCCAGTTCCGCGCCGATCTCGTCGCGACCGAGCGCGGTGAGCTGCTGCAGGCGCAGCGCGAGGATGGCGCGGACCTGCGCTTCGCTCATCCTGTAGGTGTCGCCGCTGATCTCGACCTCGGTAGCTTCGACCAGGCGGATGTAGGAAACGATCTCGGCGATCGGCCAATCGCGCGCGAGCAGCTTGACGCGCGCCTCGGCCGGACCTTTCGAATCCTTGATCGTCGCCACCACCTCATCGATGTGGGAGACCGCGATGACGAGGCCGAGCAGGGTGTGCGCCCGGTCGCGGGCCTTGAGCAATTCGAATTTCGAACGGCGGGTGATCACCTCCTCGCGGAAGCGGACGAAGGCTTCGATGATGTCGCGCAGCGTCAGGATTTCGGGGCGGCCGCCACGCAGGGCGAGCATGTTCGCCGGGAAGCTCGTCTGCGCGCTCGTGTGGCGCCAGAGCTGGTTGAGCACGACATCCGGCGTGGCGTCGCGCTTCAGGTCCATCACGATGCGGACCCCCAGGCGGTTGGATTCGTCGCGGATGTCCGAGACGCCCTCGATGCGCTTGTCCTTTACCGCCTCGGCGATCGCCTCGACCAGTCCGGCCTTGCCGACCTGATAGGGGATTTCGGTGAGCACGATCGAGGTGCGATCGCCCCGCTTGTTCTCGATCTCGTGGCGCGACCGCATGATGACCGAGCCGCGGCCCTCGGTATAGGCCTTGCGCGCGCCGCCGCGGCCGAGGATCAGGCCGCCGGTCGGGAAATCGGGGCCGGGGACGATCTCGATCAGTTCGTCGTTGGTGATCAGCGCGCCGCCCACCACTTCCTTGTCGATATAGGCGCGGCAGGCCTTCAGCACTTCGCCCAGATTGTGCGGCGGAATGTTGGTCGCCATGCCGACGGCGATGCCGCCCGCGCCGTTGACGAGCAGGTTGGGGAAGCGGGCGGGGAGGACCTGAGGCTCCTGCCGCGAACCATCGTAGTTCGGGCCGAAATCGACCGTGTCCTTGTCGATATCCTCGATCAGCGCCATCGCCGATTTGGCGAGCCGCGCCTCGGTGTAGCGCATCGACGCCGGCATATCCGGGTCCATCGATCCGAAATTGCCCTGGCCGTCGATCAGCGGCAGCCGCAGCGACCAATCCTGCGCCATGCGGGCCAGCGCCATGTAGATCGCGCTGTCGCCGTGCGGATGGTAATTGCCCATCACGTCGCCGACGATCTTGGCCGACTTGCGGTACGGCCGGCCGGGGACGAAACCGCCCTCCTGGCTGGCGTAGAGGATGCGGCGATGGACCGGCTTCAGCCCGTCACGCACGTCGGGCAAAGCGCGCGCGACGATCACCGACATCGCATAGTCGAGATAGCTCGACTTCATTTCGTCGACGATGTTGATGGGGGAGATGTCGCTGCCCTCGGCGGGCGGCGGCGGTACGGTGGCCAAGTCGGTTTTCCAGTCTGCTCTATTCGGGTGGCGCGACGTCGTGAACGCCGGTCTCTCATCTAGGGACGAAACCGCCTTCTGGCCACCCCGCGCCCGCGTACACGCACGTACGCGCGAGGCTTTTCTGTGGATGAAGCGGCTTTTTCAGGAAGTCGGGTGTTCGGCGATCAGCCGCTGTTCAGTCCGCAAGGGCGAGAGCGGCCCCGCGACTTGCCCCGGCGACGGCGGCGGATTAGCGATGAACCGTTCGGGCCACGCCCTCAGGCTGGCCATCAAGGAGAAGAAGCCGATGAAGCATGTTTCGATCGCGGCGCTCGGGATCGCCCTCGCGCTCGGTGTGACGGCCAGCCCCGCGCTCGCCAAGGACAAGCCGGCGAAGGAAGCGCCCGTCAAGCCATCCGATGCGGTGATCAAGCAGGCGCAGGCCATTCAGGGCGCGCTCGCCAAGAAGGATTTCGCGACCGCCAAGCCTTTGATCGATGCGCTGGCCGCCACGGTGACGACCGACGAAGACAAATTCTATGTCGGCCATTGGCTGATTCAGGTCGGCCAGGGCACCAATGACATGGCCGAACTGGGCAAAGGCGTCGATATGACGCTTTCCACGTCGAAGACGCCGCCCGAAGAGGTCAAATCGCTGGCCGCCGCCCAGGGCAAGTTCGCCTATCAGGCCAAGGATTACGCGAAAGCGGCGGTATCCTTCCAGCGCGCGATCGATGCCGGCTCGACCGATCCCGATCTTACCCCGCTGCTGGTCGAAAGCCTGCGACTGAGCAATCAGGGGTCGGCCGCGCTGAAGGCGCTCACCGATAGCATTGCTCGGCAGCAGGCTGCCAACCAGCCCGTCGATCCCGCTTGGTACGGGCGCGGTTACGTCATCGCTTATTCTGCCAAGCCAAGCGATCCCAATTTCGCGGCGATGCGCCAGCAGGGCATCGAGCTTTCGAAAAAGTGGGTTGCAGCGCAGCCCACCGGCGCCGTGTGGCATGATTCGCTGCTGCTCTATCGCGACAGCGCGCCGCAGGATTCCGATCTGAAGCTGGATATCTTCCGTCTCGATCTGGCGGCCAATGCTCTGCACGGTGGGAATGAATATCTCGAATATGTCGAAGCCATCTACCAGCGTTACCCCGGCGAGGCGAAAACCGTGATCGATGCGGGTGTGTCGAAGGGCGCGATCACCCTCGCCAGCAACCGCAACGCCAGTGAGATCAACGCGATCGTCACCGGCAAGATCGCGGCCGACAAGGCCTCGCTCGCCGGATCGGACAAAAGCGCGCGGGCCGCGGCCACCGGCAAGGCGGCGCTGTCGACCGCCGATGCCTATTACGGCTACGGTGATTTTGCGAAGGCGATCGATCTCTACAACGTCGCGCTGCAGAAGGGCGGCGTCGATGCCAACGTCATCAACACCCGGCTCGGCGAAGCGCAATATGGCGCGGGCGACAAGGCCGCCGCCAAGGCGAGCTTCGCCAAATTGACCGGCGCCCGCAAGGATCTCGGCGATTTCTGGATCACGCTGATCGATCACCCCGCGACGTGATGATCTTTATCCTCCCCGTCGTCGCGCGACGGGGAGGACGGCAGGCTAGACGCCGTCGACCGGTACGCCCATCGCATCCTTGCAGGTGCGGATGGTGAGCGACGTCTTCACGCTCGCCACATTGGGCGCGGGCGTCAGTTTCGAAGTGAGGAAGCTCTGGAAGGATTGAAGATCGTGCGCGACGATCTTCAGCAAAAAATCGATCTCGCCGTTCAGCATATGGCATTCGCGCACTTCGGGCAGCGAGGCGATGTGCGTTTCGAAGGCCTGCAACGCATCCTCGGCCTGGCTTTTCAGGCTCACCATCGCAAAGACCATGATGCCGTAGCCCAGCGCCGGACCGTTGAGCTTGGCGTGGTAGCTTTTCAGAACGCCGCTTTCCTCCAATGTGCGGACGCGGCGCAGGCACGGCGGCGCGGTCAGCCCGACCTGTTTGGCGAGATCGACGTTGGTGATGCGGCCGTCGTCCTGCAGCGTGTCCAATATCTTACGATCGATCTGATCTATCACGCGCAAACGTCTCCGATTCTGTCGGATGGAAGCCCGGCAGTATAATAAAGTTTCGCGGGCCTGCAACGCGAGGTTGCACCGTTCCGGTGCTTGCCAGCGGCGGCGGGGCTCCGCTAGGTGAAAGCCGGGGCCTGTAGCTCAACGGTTAGAGCTGGCCGCTCATAACGGCTAGGTTGGGGGTTCGAGTCCCTCCGGGCCCACCATGATGCGGAAGGTCTCCCTATGATTCCCACGCCCGATTGGGACGAAGATTGCGTACTGATCGTCCACGGGAGCGAGCAGCGCGGGCCGCTGCACAGGTTGGTGACGGTCGCGACGCTGCAGGAAATCGAGGACCGCGCGGAGTGTCTGGTCGTCTCCACCGCGCTGGGCGAACTGGATAACGAGCAGATCGAGGGGTTGCGCCGCCGCCCCGATTTCCCCGATCTTTCCTGATGGCGAAACCCCTGCCTCCGGGCCTGCCTTCGCGCCAGCAAATCCTCGATTTCATCGCGTCGAGCGAAGGGCCGGCGGGCAAGCGGGAGATCGCGCGGGCGTTCGGGCTGCACGGCAACGAGAAGATCGCGCTCAAGGCCTTGCTCAAGGACATGGCGGACGAGGGGCTGATCGACAGCGCTCCCGGCCGTGCCTTCCACAAGATGGGCGGGGTGCCGAAGGTCACGGTGTTGCGCATCGTCGATATCGGGGATGGCGGGCAGGCGTTCGCCGTTCCCGAAAGCTGGCATGCCGAGACGCCGCCGCCCCGGCTGCGCGTGATCGAGCGGGGGCGCAAGGGCGCCGCATTCGGCGTCGGCGATCGTATCCTGGCGCGGACCGAAGAGGCGGGGACGAGCTGGGTCGCGCATCCGATGAAGCGGCTGGCGCGTGGCGAGGAACAGATCCTTGGCGTATTGCGCGCCGAGGGGGATCGGTTGTGGCTCAAGCCCGTCGACAAGCGCGAGAAGTACGAACTGGCGGTGTCGGATGCGGGGGAGGCCAAGGCGGGCGATCTGGTGCTGGCCGAAAAGTCCGGACGGCCGCCGCGGATCATGGCGCGCGTCACCGAGAAGCTCGGCCAGCCGTTCGAGCCGCGCAGCTTCAGCCTGATCGCGATCCACAAGCTCGGCATCCCGAACCTGTTTTCGCCCGATACGCTGGCCGAGGCGGAGAAGATGGCGAAGATCCCGCTCGGCGCCTTTGGGGATGGGGGCAGGGAGGATCTGCGCCACCTGCCCATCGTTGCGATCGATCCCGCCGACGCGCGCGATCATGACGATGCGGTGTGGGCGGCGCCCGACGAAAATCCGGGCAATCCGGGCGGCTTCCAGGCGATCGTCGCGATTGCCGACGTCAGTTTCTACGTGCGGCCGGGATCGGACTTGGATCGCGAGGCGCGCAAGCGCGGCAACAGCGTCTATTTCCCCGATCGCGTCGTGCCGATGCTTCCGGAAACCTTGTCGGCGGACATCTGCTCGCTGAAGGCGGGCGCCGACCGCGCGGCTTTGGCCTGCCACCTGACGATTGCGGCGGACGGCAAACTGACCGGCTGGCGCTTCACCCGCGCACTGGTGCGGATCGCGGCGAACATCGCCTATGAGGATGCGCAGGCGATTATCGACAATAAGCCCCTCCTCTTCAGGGG
>CAXTMT010000171.1:0-5712 GCA_964245355.1 uncultured Sphingomonadaceae bacterium | reverse complement strand
ATCCAGA
This sequence comes from uncultured Sphingomonadaceae bacterium, assembly GCA_964245355.1. Classification (GTDB taxonomy): domain Bacteria; phylum Pseudomonadota; class Alphaproteobacteria; order Sphingomonadales; family Sphingomonadaceae; genus Sphingomonas_I. Next base: position 5,705 of record CAXTMT010000171.1, on the reverse strand, counting down.
CTGTCCTCGACGGCCAGCTCTACACCGTGCTCGGCCGGCAGGCGGAGGATGGCCGCTGGCAGTTGCGCCTGTGGTGGAAGCCGTTCGTTACCCTGATCTGGGCGGGCGGGGCGCTGATCGCGCTCGGCGGCGTGCTGACCCTCATCGGCCGCCTCTGGCGCGAATGGCGGCAAGGCCGGCGCAAGCGTGAGGGGGGTGGCTTGTGAACCGGCGCTCGCTCGTGCTGTGGCTGCCGCTGGCGCTGTTCATCGGCCTCGCCACCGCGTTCGTCCTCGGCCTGCACAAGCCCGACGATCGGACGATCGTCTCGAAGATGGTCGGCGCGACCGTGCCCGATTTCGCTTTGCCTGCCGCGACCGACGGCATTCCGGGACTCGCCGCCGTCGACCTGAAAGGGCAGGGACCGCACCTCGTCAATTTCTTCGCCAGCTGGTGCGTACCCTGCGCGGCCGAGGCGCCGGTGCTGGCGGCCCTCGCCGCGCAACACGTCCCCATCGTCGCCATCGCGGTGCGCGATCGGCCGGAGGCGGTAGCGGCGTTCCTCCAGCGTTACGGCAATGCCTATCAGCGGATCGGCTCGGACCGGGACGGGCAGGTGGAGATCGACTTCGGTTCGTCGGGTGTGCCGGAGACTTTCGTCGTCGACGGCAAGGGGATGATCCGCCTGCAGGTGATCGGCGCGATCGGCCCCCAGCATTTCGACGAGATCCGCAAGGCGATGGCGCAGTGACACGCTTCGTTTTTCTCGCGCTGGCGATCGTCGCCGCGCCCGCGCTGGCCGACAGCGACCTCCCACCGGCGCCTTATGCCGACGTCCAACTCCCCGACGCCACGCAGGAAGCCAAAGCCAAGGCGCTGATGGAAACGCTGCGCTGCCTCGTCTGCCAGGGACAGTCGATCGCCGACAGCAATGCCGAGCTTGCCGGAGACATGCGCAGCCTCGTCCGCCAGCGCATCCTGGCAGGTGACAAGCCCGAGGCGGTGCGCGCCTTCCTCGTCCGCCGCTACGGCAATTGGGTGAGCTATGCGCCGCCGCTCGATCGATCGACCTGGCTGCTGTGGCTGGCGCCGGCGCTGCTGCTGCTGATCGGGGTGGGCGTCGCGGCGGGTTCCCTGAGGCGCCGGCGATGATCGGCTGGCTGGTCTTCCTATCGTTCGCGGGCGCGCTGGGCGTCGCTCTGTGGTGGTTCGCCGGGCGAAGTGCATTGGTCGGGCAACTTGTCGGCGCGATGCTGATGGTCGCCGCTGCCGGTTATGCCTGGCAGGGGCACCCGGGGCTCGCGGGCCACGCCGTCAGCCCGGCCGACGTGCCGACCCCCACCGATCCTGCCTTCGCGCAGGAGCGCAAGGATTGGATGTACGGCGTCGGCCGCGATGCGGAGGTGCTCGACACCGCCGATACGCTCATCCGCAACGGCGATGCCGATTATGCGATCGGCATCCTGCGCGGGGCCATCGCCCACGAGCCGAAGGATGCGATGCTGTGGATCGGGCTCGGCAACGCGCTCGTCCAATATGGCGGTCACGTCGTGACGCCTGCGGCACACTATGCCTATGATCGCGCGGCTCAGCTTGCGCCCGGCAATCCCGCGCCGCGCTATTTCCTCGGCCTTGCCGATGCACTTTCGGGTGATCTCGCATCCGCCGACATGCTATGGACCAAATTGCTGGCCGATGCGCCTGCCGGAGCAGCGTGGCGTCCGCGTGTGGCCACGAAGTTACTGATCTTGCGGAAGCTTCGCGCAGGCGATTGATCTTCACATGGATCAATGGCGTTTGTTGACGTTGCGCGCCATGGTTTCGGTTCCGAAGCACCGGCTGGGCGGCGCGTTCGATTTTAGCAAGAGCCGGGGGGGTTCGCGCGTAGGAATGGTTTCCGAGGTCAGTGTGGCGCAGGTTGCGCCGCTCATCGAGCGGCTGCGGCGCTCCGATGAAGTTTCGGATGAGGAAAGCCGTGCGTTGGCCAATGCGGCGAGCGAGCAGCGCTTATATGCCGCGCGCGCCTGCGTCGCGCCGGCCAAGGTCCCGTTGAAGAACAGTCAGTTGCTGGTCGAAGGGTTCGTCAGCCGCGAGGCCGAACTGCCCGATGGCCGGCGCCGTATCCTGGCGATCCATGTGCCGGGCGATTTCGTCGACCTGCACGGCTTCGTGCTGAAGCATCTCGATCATCAGGTGGCGGCGCTGACGCCGGCGAGCATGGTGATCTTCCCGCACGATCGGCTGCTGCCGCTGGTTTCGACGCACCACCATCTGAGCCGCGTCCTGTGGTTCGCGACGACGGTGGATGCGGCGATCCATCGCGAGTGGATCGCGTCCTACGGGCGTTCGGCGGTGGCGCGGCTTGCGCATCTGTTCTGCGAACTGCGCGCGCGGCTGGCGGCGGTGGGTCTCGCCAATGCGAGCGGTTATGCGATGCCGATCACCCAGATCGATCTCGCCGACGCCACCGCGCTGACCCCGGTCCACGTCAACCGCACCCTGCGCCAATTGCGCGAGGCGGGGCTGATCGATTTCCGCGCCGGGCGCGTCGAGATCGGCGATCTGGCGGGATTGGAGCGGCTGGCTGGGTTCAATCCGGCGTATCTTTATCTCAACCACGCGGCGCGGTAGGCGCCCGCTCCTTTTCGTCATTTGGGCGAAGGCCGGAATCCATTCTATACCCCGTCACCGTAACGCGAATGGATCCCGGCCTGCGCCGGGATGACGGTGTCTATCGAACCGCCTGATCCAGCATCGCCCGCACCCGCGCGGTAAGGTCCGCCCGGCTGAACGGCTTGGTGATCAGCGCTACACCGGGATCGAGCCGACCGTGGTGGACGATCGCATCGCGGGCATAGCCGGTCGTAAACAGGATGCGCAGCCTGGGCCGCAGCGCACGGGCCTGCTGCGCCACCATCGCGCCGGTGATCCCGCCGGGCAGCACGACATCGGTGAACAGCAGATCGATCCGGTCGCCACGTCGTTCGAGCAGACGCAGGGCGGCAGCGCCATCGGCGGCCTCGCGGATTTCGTAGCCGAGCTCTCGCAACATCTCGACCGAATGGGCGCGCACCGCGTCGTCATCCTCGCAGATCAGGATCGTCTCGCCCGGTTGGGCTTCGGCGGCGGGCGCCGCGGGTTCGATCGGAACATCCTCGATGAGGGCCTGCTCCTGATGAAGGCGCGGCAACACGATGCGTACCGTCGTGCCTTCGCCGGGAGTCGAGTGGAGGCGGACATGCCCGCCCGACTGGCGTACGAAGCCGTAAACCATCGAGAGGCCGAGCCCCGTGCCCTTGCCGACGTCCTTGGTGGTGAAGAAGGGTTCGAACACCCGCGCCAGCGTCGCCTCGTCCATGCCGGTGCCGTTGTCCGCGATCGACAGGATCACATAATCGCCCGGCGCGCCGTCCTTCTTCTCGCCTAGGGACACGGTGCGGTTGTACGTCGAGAGGATCAGCTTGCCGCCCTCGGGCATGGCATCGCGGGCGTTGATTGCGAGGTTGAGGATGGCGCCTTCGAGCTGATTGGCATCCGCCTCGACCTGCCAGAGGCCGGATGCCAGCGACATTTCGATCACAACCGGTTCGCCGAGTGTGCGGTGAATCAGCTCGGACATGCCATCGATCAACCGATTGATGTCGACGGCGCGGGGCGCCAGCGGTTGGCGGCGCGAGAAGGCCAGCAGTCGCTGGGTAAGCGTCGCGGCGCGCTGGGCGCCGGCCATCGCATTGTCGGCGGCACGGCGCAGGCGCGGCGCATCGGCCGGCATCATCCGCTGCAGAGTCTCCAGATTGCCGGTAACGATCTGAAGCAGATTGTTGAAATCATGAGCGATCCCGCCGGTCAGCTGGCCCACGGTCTCCATTTTCTGCGCCTGGCGTAGCTGCGCCTCCGTTTCGGCCAGCCGGCTTTCGCGCTCGCGCTCCCCGGTCACGTCGCGGGCGACGGTGAACAGGCGATCCTGGAACGGCACCGCTGTCCAGGCAAGGTTGCGATAGCTGCCGTCGCGGGTCCGAAAGCGATTCTCGAAGCTCATCGTCGGCTCGCCGGCGGCCAGCTTCCCGATCGCCGCGTTGGTTTCGATCGCGTCGTCGGGGTGATAGAGCCAGTCGGCGGTGCGGCCGACGATGTCGCTCGCCTCCCAGCCGAGGATGCGCGTCCACGCCGGGTTCACGCTCTGCCAGACGCCGTGCAGATCGGCGACGCCCAGCATGTCGCGGCTGACCTGCCACACGCTGTCGCGCTCCTGGGTGCGCTCGGCCACCTGCGCCTCCAGCGTTTCGTTGAGCCGGCGGGCGGCATCGAACAGCCGGGCATTGTCGATCGCCACCGCGCTCTGCGCCGCGATCGCGATCGCCAGCCGCTCGGCGCGCGCGTCGAAGACGGCGATATCGGGATGGCCGAAGAACAGCCCGCCGATCACCTCGCCGGACCGCGAGATCACCGGCACCGCGAGATAGGATCGCAGCGACAGATGGCCCTCGGGCATGCCCTGGTGCGGCGCGTTGCGGCCGTAGCGCGGATCGCGGGTGATATCGTCCGAGCGCACCGGCGCGGTGCCCGAAAAGGTCGGTTCGAACACCTTGGTGTTGCGCGGCATCGGAAACGTCTCGAACGCGCTGCGCTCGACACCCGATAGGGCATAGAGCGTGTAGGATTCGCCCTCGGGACCCAGTGCATTGTAGAAGAAGGCGCCGAATGCGGCTCTGGTCAGCTCAACCCCGGCATCCACCACCTGCTGCACCAGTTTCTCGAGATCGAGTTCGGCGGCGATACGGCGCGCGGTGTCGTTGAGGATTTCGAGCGCCGCCGATTCGCGCACCCGGTCGCTGGTTTCGGTCACCATGCAGAGGATGCCCGCGATCGATCCGTCACGCTCGGTGATCGGCGAGTAGGAGATGTCGAAATAGGCCTGTTCGGGATAGCCGTGCCGTTCGAGATAGAAAGGGCGATCCTTGGCGAACACGGTTTTGCCCTCTTCGCGCACCGAACGAAAAAGCGGTTCGAGATCGTCCCACAGCTCGCCCCAATGCTCGATCGCCGGGCGACCGAACGCGCGCGGATGGTTCGCGCCGATCGCGGGTGCGTAAGCCTCGTTGTAGAGCGCCACATAGTCCGGACCCCAGAACAATACGGTCTGCGCTTTCGAGGGAAGGATCAGCCGCCGCGTCGCGGCGAGCAGGTCGGGCCACCCGTCCGGCGCGCCCAGCGGGGAGCGCTCCCAATCGACGGCGGCGACCACAGCGCCCATCTTACCATAGTCCGGCGTCACGCTTGCATCGTTCGGGAAAGGACTGTCGGCCATCTACGCAGGCGAGCTCCCAGGATCGAAGCCTTCTCTAACGATCGGTTTCGGCAGACGGAAGCACCGTCGCGGTGGCCACCTGAGTCACCATATTGTCATGAACCCAGCCTAGACCGCGAGCGTGCGGCGAGAGGCCGCATTCACCAGGGGAATTCCATGTTCAGGACCTTCGTCGCCGCGATCGGCGCGATCGCCATTTCCGGTGCCGCCCTTGCTGCCGACATGACCGGCGCAGGCGCTACCTTTCCGGCTCCCGTTTATGCCAAGTGGGCCGAAGCCTATAAGGCGCAGACCGGCGTCGGCCTCAACTACCAGGCCATCGGCTCGGGCGGCGGCATCAAGCAGATCAAGGCGAAGACCGTCGATTTCGGCGCGTCGGACAAGCCGCTGAAGCCCGACGAGCTTGCCGCTGCCGGCC
>CAXTMT010000170.1:0-5718 GCA_964245355.1 uncultured Sphingomonadaceae bacterium | reverse complement strand
GCCTGGTAGCGCACTTGACTGGGGGTCAAGGGGTCGCAGGTTCGAATCCTGTCGCCCCGACCAGATACAACCAAGGCTTTCGGTTCTCTCCGTCCCCCAGGCGGAGCCTAGCCTGAGCGAGAGCCTCATGAACGCGCCTATTCCCAAGCCGTACATCCAGGCGATCGCACCCTACGTGCCCGGGCGTTCGACGGGCGAAGACGGCATCAGGCTGGTCAAGCTTTCCTCCAACGAGAATCCGCTGGGCACCAGCCCGAAGGCGCGCGCGGCGTTCGCGGCGGCGGCCTCGGCGCTGGAAATCTATCCCGATGGCGCGGCTGTCGCGCTGCGCGAGGCGATCGGCGCGCATTACGGGCTGGAGCCCGATCGCATCGTCCACGGCACCGGATCGGACGAGGTGCTTCACCTCGCGGCGGGTGCCTTCGCCGGTCTCGGCGACGAAGTGCTGTACGTCCGCTACGGCTTCTCGGTCTATCCGATCGCGGCGCGGCGCGTCGGCGCGGTGCCGATCGAGGCCGACGACAAGGAGTATGCGACCGACATCGACGCGCTGCTCGCAGCGGTGACCGCGCGGACCCGCGTCGTCTTCGTCGCCAACCCCAACAACCCGACCGGCACCTATACAAGCCGCGCCGAGCTCGCCCGCCTGCATGCGGGCCTGCCGAAGGACTGCCTGCTCGTCGTCGACCAGGCTTACACCGAATATCTCGACGCCGCGGACGAAGATGGCGGGTTGGAACTGGCGCGCACCCAGCCCAATGTAATCATCACGCGGACTTTCTCGAAGATCTTCGGGCTCGCGGCCGGCCGCATCGGCTGGGGCTATGGGCCGGAGCCGGTGATCGAGGCGATGAACCGCATCCGCGCGCCGTTCAACGTCGCCACCGCCGGGCTGGACGCCGCCATCGCCGCGCTCGGCGACGCGGACTTCGTCGCCGGCAGCAAGGCGCACAACGATGAGTGGCGCGGCTGGTTCGCCGACGAGATCGCGAGCCTCGGCAATGCGGGCCTGCGCGCCGTGCCTAGCAAGGCGAACTTCATCCTCGTCCTGTTCGAGGGCAAGCTGACCGCCGAGACCGCCTACAAGGGTCTGATGGACCGCGGCCTCGCGGTGCGCTGGCTGCCTGGACAGGGCCTGCCGCATGCTCTGCGCATCACCATCGGCGAAGAGGAAGCGATGCGCCGTGTCGCTTCCGCCTTGCGCGAGATGGTCACCGAGGCGGGCGCCTGATGCTGCCGTTCGCGCGCGTCTCGGTGATCGGGCTCGGCCTGATCGGCTCGTCGATCGCGCGCGGTATCCGGGCGAGCATGCCCCCCGTGCGCATCACCGGCCATGATGCCGCCGCCGCCGTGCGCGAACGCGCGCGGGCGATCGACCTGTGCGACGACATCACCGACACGCCCGGCGCAGCGGTGATCGATGCCGATTTCGTCATCCTGTGCGTACCGATCGGCGCGGTCGGCCCGGTCGCCGCTGCCATTGCCGGCGATCTGCCGGCCGATGCGATCGTCAGCGATGTGGGAAGCGCCAAGCTTTCCGTCGCCAACACCCTGCGTACGGCGCTCCCCAACAATGTGATCGTGCCAGGCCACCCCGTCGCCGGCACCGAGCATAGTGGGCCGGATGCGGGCTTCGCGACGCTGTTCAAGGGCCGCTGGTGTATCCTCACCCCGGACGGCGACACCGATCCCGCCGCGGTGATGCGCGTGTCGACTTTCTGGAAGAAATTGGGCGCCGAAGTCGAGATCATGGACGCGCGCCACCACGATCTGGTGCTGGCCGTCACCAGCCATGTACCGCACCTGATCGCTTATTCGATCGTCGGCACGGCTTCGGACCTCGAGGAAGTGACGCAGGGCGAGGTGATCAAATTCTCCGCCGGCGGTTTCCGCGACTTCACCCGCATCGCCGCCTCCGATCCCACGATGTGGCGCGACGTCTTCCTCAACAATCGCGAGGCGGTGCTGGAAATCCTCCAGCGCCTGACCGAAGACGTCACCATGCTCCAGCGTGCGATCCGCTGGGGCGATGGCGATGCCCTGTTCGACCTCTTCACCCGCACCCGCGCCATTCGCCGCTCGATCATCGAGCAAGGCCAGGACGACGCCGCGCCCGATTTCGGGCGGACCCACGATTAAGCGAGAGATATGACCCACCCCCTCCGCATCGCCCTCGCCGGGCTCGGCACCGTCGGCGCGGGCGTCGTCAAGCTGCTCGACGCCAATGCCGCGCTGATCGAGCGGCGCGCCGGACGGCCGATCACGATCACCGCCGTCTCGGCGCGCGATCGCAAGCGTGATCGCGGCATCGATCTCACCCGCTTCGACTGGGCCGACGACACCAGCGCGCTCGCCAATCGCGACGATGTCGATGTCGTTGTCGAACTGGTAGGCGGCTCGGATGGGCCTGCACTGACCTTGGCGCGCGCCGCGCTCGGGCAGGGCAAGGGCCTCGTCACCGCCAACAAGGCGATGATCGCGCACCACGGCCTTGAATTGGCGAAGACCGCCGAGGCGACTGGCGCGGCATTGAAATATGAAGCGGCGGTGGCGGGCGGCATTCCGGTGATCAAGGGCCTGCGCGAAGGCGCGGCGGCCAACCGGATCGGTCACGTCTTCGGCATCCTCAACGGCACCTGCAATTACATCCTCTCGACGATGGAGACCGAAGGCCGTGATTTCGCGGAGGTTTTGAGCGAGGCGCAGGGGCTGGGCTATGCCGAGGCCGATCCGAGCTTCGACATCGACGGCGTCGACACGGCGCACAAACTCTCGATCCTCGCCAGCCTCGCTTTCGGGACCGCGATCGATTTCGGATCGGTGGTGATCACCGGCATCCGCCATGTGCTGGCCGCCGACATCGCCGAGGCTGCGGCGCTTGGTTACCGCATCCGGTTGGTGGGGCTGGGTGAGGCGAACAGCCACGGCCTGTTCCAGCGCGTCCACCCCTGCCTCGTCCCGCTCGATCACCCGCTGGCGCACGTCACCGGATCACTGAACGCGGTCTTGGCCGAAGGTGATTTTGTCGGGCGGCTGCTGTTCCAGGGTCGCGGAGCAGGCGAGGGTCCGACCGCCAGCGCCGTCGTCGCCGATTTGATCGACATCGCGCGGGGCGAGAAAGGCCCCGCCTTCGCCATGCCGGTCTCGCAGCTCGCCACGCTAACCCCTGCCCCCGCGGGCGAACGCCGCGACCGTGCCTATCTGCGCTTCACCGTCGCCGATCGTCCCGGTGTGCTCGCCGAGATCACCGCTGCGATGCGCGATGCCGGCGTCTCGATCGAGAGCCTCATCCAGCGCGGCGCGGCCGGCGACGGCAGCGTACTGCTGGTGATGGTCACGCACGAAGGGCCGGAACGCTGCGTCACCCACGCGCTGGAGAAGCTGGAAGGTTCGGCCAGCCTGCAGGACGCGCCGATGCTGATGCATATATTGGAGCGATAACCGTCAACATGACGAAGACTACTCCTTCCCCATCCACACCAGGAAGGAAAGGAACAGGCTCGATGTGATCGTCGTGATGATCAGCAGCGCGAAGGTCCTCCACGTCGCGCCCCAGCGGCCGAGCGAGTAAGCGCCCTTCAGTTGGCGATACATGTGCACCGGCGGTACGCACAGCACCGCCAGCCAGATCAGTGCCGAGGGCGCGCCGATCCATCCTGCCAAGAACAGCACCACCACCGCCAGCGACATGAAGCTGAGCGAGTAGATCGAGAAGATGGCGTGGTCGTACAGCCCCACGTCACGCCGCCAGAAGAACAGCAGCCAGATGAAGGGCAGCGAGATCGGGATCAGCGCCCAGCTATATTTATAGCCGTAGGTCTTGAGCTTGTAGGCGGCGAGTTCGGGATTCTTTGCGGTGTGGCTGACGATATCGTCGAACCAGTCGATCCCGGTGCCGAAGCCGTTGTTTTGCAGCTTGAGGCGATCGGGGGAATTGCCGTCGCTCGGCTGGGCGATCGCCGCGATCTGGCCGGGCACCGCCAGCGCCTTCAGGTCGCGTTCGGTGTTGGCGATCTTCTCGTCGAGTTCCTTGTGATCGCCGGGCGTGGCGCCGCGCACCGCTTGGAAGGTCGTCAGCTGGATTTCGAGCGATTTGCGCTGATTCTCCTCCTTCGACATCTCGGCCGAGACCTTGGCGGCATGCTTGGACGTGCCTTTGTGGTGGCCCAGGTTCGACATCACCGCGAACATCAGGAACACCGAGAACAGGAACAGCGCCATCGGCGAGATGAACCGCGTCCGCTCGCCGTGCACGTAGCGCCGCGTCAGCCGCCCCGGATGCCAGGCGAGCAGCGGCAGCGTGTTCCACAGCTTGCCCTCGAAGTGGAAGACGCCATGGGCGATGTCGTGGACCAGCGCCATCAGGTTGCGGTGGAGATGCCCCGCCTGCCCGCATTGGTGACAGTAAGGCCCGATCCGCATCGCGCCGCAGTTCGCGCAGGGTTCGTCCTCGGCGTGGCCGTGCGCCGCATCGCCATGCGCGGCGCGCTCGGCTTCGCGGGCGAAGATTCCGCCGGTCAGGATTGATCCGATACCATCGGCGCTGTCGCTCATCTGGGAAACATGACGCAGTGCGGCGGGACAGTCGAGGGGTTCCTGATTCGACCGGCACACCGCTCATCCTGAAGAGCCATTGAGCTTGTCGGGCACCCACGAAAGTCTACTTTCGCGGGATTCTGGCCGAAATGGCGTTTCGAAGGACACGGACTTGTCCTTTGAGACGGGCCTTCGCCAAACTCAGTCCCTCCTCAGGATGAACGGAGTTTCGGCGAGAGGGTACGCGGGTTAAGGGGTCGCCTATGCCCGAATTCCGCACCCGCCCCGATCGGCCGACCCTTGCCTATGAAGGCACCCGCGGCCGAGGGCCGACCATCGTGTTCCTCCCCGGCTACGGCAGCGACATGCAGGGCTCCAAAGCCCTCGCTCTCGCCGAGTGGGCCGCCGCCGAGGGCTGCGCGATGCTGCGGCTCGATTATGCCGGCTGCGGCGCCAGCGAGGGCATATTCGGCGCCGAGACGCTGGCGAGCTGGCGCGACGATGCGCTCGATGCGATCGACAGTCTCACCGGCGGGCCGCTGGTGCTGGTCGGCTCCTCGATGGGCGGCTGGTTGATGCTGCTCGCGGCGCTCGCCCGGCCCGAGCGGATCGCCGCGCTCGTCGGCATCGCCGCCGCACCCGATTTCACCGACTGGGGCTTCGACGACGATCGGCGGGACATCCTCTACGCCGATGGCGTGCTCGCCGAACCCTCGCGCTACGGACCCGAGCCGACGATCATGACGCTCGATTTCTGGCGATCGGGCCAGGCGAACCTCGTGCTGGGCGGCCCCATCGCTTTCGATGGCCCGGTGCGGCTGTTGCAGGGGATGGAGGATCCCGAGGTGCCGACCTCGATCGCGCTGCGCCTTGGCCGTGCGCTCCGTTCAGCCGATGTGCAGACCATCATGATCAAGGATGGCGACCACCGCCTGTCGCGCCCGCAGGACATCGCCCTGCTGATCGCGACCGTCGCCCACCTCGTCGAGAGCCTATGATCCTGTTCCTGCTTGCCGCTGCCGTGGCGCCACCCGCCGAGGCACCCAAATTGCCCTATGTCGACCTGACCTCGCCCGCGCGCGCCGGGCCGTCGCTGGTCAACGTGCAGGGGGGCGGGCGCGCGAAATCGGCCGCCTGCGCCGCGCTCAGCCGCGACGATCCGACCCGCGCCGTGATCGAGGC
>CAXTMT010000169.1:0-5723 GCA_964245355.1 uncultured Sphingomonadaceae bacterium | reverse complement strand
CCCCTCCACCATGCTGCGCATGGTCCCCCTCCCCGTGCCGGGGAGGTATTTCATAGCGGTCTCGATCACGCCCGAGCGCCTACCGGTACGGCGCATCGGCGGCAAGGTTCGCGGCGATGGCGCGCTCCCAACGGTCGCCGTTCGAGAGCAATTTGTCCTTGTCGTAGAGCAGCTCCTCGCGCGTCTCGGTCGCATATTCGAAGTTCGGCCCCTCGACGATCGCATCGACCGGGCACGCTTCCTGACAGAAGCCGCAGTAGATGCACTTGGTCATGTCGATGTCGTAGCGCGTGGTGCGCCGCGAGCCGTCGTCGCGCGGCTCGGCCTCGATCGTGATCGCCTGCGCCGGGCACACCGCCTCGCACAGCTTGCACGCGATGCAGCGCTCCTCGCCGTTCGGATAGCGGCGCAGCGCATGCTCGCCGCGGAAGCGTGGGCTCAGCGGGTTCTTCTCGAACGGATAGTTGATCGTCGCCTTGGGCTTGAAGAAATAGTGCAAAGTCTTGGCGTGCGCCTTCACGAACTCCCAGAGGGTGAACGACTTGATGTAATAAGCGAGGTTCATGGCGGCCCTCAGAAAGCGTGATAGCGGGTCAGCATCAGCCAGCCCGAGACGAGGAAGACCCAGATCAGCGACAGCGGCAGGAAGATCTTCCAGCCCAGCCGCATCAGCTGATCGTAGCGGTAGCGCGGCACGGTCGCCTTCACCCACGAGAAGACGAAGAAGCCGAACAGGATCTTGGCGAACAGCCAGAGTATCCCCGGAATCCAGTAGAGGAACGGGATGTCGAGCGGCGGCAGCCAGCCGCCCCAGAAGAGCGTGGCGTTGAGCGCGCACATCAGCAGCACGTTGCCATATTCGCCGAGCCAGAAGAGCGCGAAGCTCATCGACGAATATTCGGTCTGGTAACCGGCGACGATCTCGCTCTCCGCCTCGGTCAGGTCGAACGGCGCGCGCTGCGTCTCGGCCATCGACGAGATCAGGAACACCACCGCCATCGGGAACAGCAAGGGATTGAACCCGTAGAAATTGATGATGCCGAAGATATGGCCGCGCTGCCCCTCGACGATCGCGTTCAAATTGAAGCTGCCGGTCCACAGCACGACGGTGATCAGCACGAAGCCGATCGAGACTTCGTAGGAGACCATCTGCGCAGCCGCACGGATCGCCGAATAGAAGGGATATTTGGAGTTGGAGGCCCAGCCCGAGAGGATGATTCCGTAGACGCCCATCGAGCTGATCGCGAGCAGGTAGAGCAGGCCGACGTTGATGTTGGCCAGCACCGCGCGCGGCCCGAACGGGATCACCGCCCACGCGGCGAGCGCCACGGTGAAGGTGATGATCGGCGCGATCAGGAACAGGCCCCGGTTCGCGGCCGAGGGGATGATCGTTTCCTGCAGGAATACCTTCAGCCCGTCGGCGAAGCTCTGCAGCAGCCCGAACGGGCCGACGACGTTCGGCCCCCGCCGCAGCGCCATCGCCGCCCAGATCTTGCGATCGGCATAGATGATCATCGCCACCGCCAGCATCAAAGGCAGCGCGATCACGAGGATATCGAGGATCGTCGCGACGAACCACGCGCCCTTGTAGGGCAGGATCGGGGTGAACCAGGAGATCATGCGCGCGACACCGTGAAACCCATCGCCAATGCGCCGGGAATGTTAGGATATTCCGGGTTGGGGATCAGCTGATGCCGAGCCGGATCGATCAGCACGTCCATCGATTGCATGGGAACGGCACCGAGCAGAACGCTGTTTCCGGTGACCATCGCACCTACGAACGCATGACGACCGAAGACCTCGACCTTGACCGGCCCGACATAATCCACCGCTTCCTTACGCCCGTCGGCATAGGTCACCACGCGCTGCTCGATCGGCTCCAGCTTCAATTGAAGCGCGATCAGTTTGGAAATGCAAAGCTCCAGAGCTCCGGAATCAACGAGCGCATTGGCATCGACCTCTTCCAGCTCCGGCCTCGCCGCGTTGGCAATCCGGATATGTTGATAGACCAGGCCCATTACTCCGCCGCCTCCGCATAGCTTTCGCCGTGCAGCAACTCGGCCGAGCAGCGCTGCATCGTGTCGCTGGCGCGGGCGATGGCGTTGGTCAGGTAGAAATCCCTGATCGGATAGCCGACCGGGCCGCCGGCGGCGGCATCGAGGTTCGGCAGCGACCAGGCGAACGGCGCGATCTCGCCGATGTTGCCGAGCGCGGGCACGTCCGCCGCCATCTTGGCGCGAAGCTGATCGAGCGTGTCGAACGGCAGCGTATGGCCCAGCACGTCGGAAAGCGCGCGCAGGATCGCCCAATCCTCGCGGGCGTCGCCCGGCGGGAACACCGCGCGGTCGCCGCGCTGGACCCGGCCCTCGAGGTTCACCCAGGTGCCGCTCTTCTCGGCATAGGAGGCCGCCGGCAGGATCACGTCCGCCACAGCCGCCCCTTTCTCGCCATGATGCCCCACATAGACCTTGAATGTAGAACGAAACAAGTCCGTTTCAAGATCGTCGGAACCAAGCATGAACAAAAGTTTTGGTGCGGCCGTGATCACATCCCCGATGCCGTTCGGCTGCGCATAGCCGAGCATCAGTCCGCCCATCCGTGCCGCCGAGATGTGCAGGACGTTGTAGCCGTTCCAACCATCCTTGATCAGCCCGAGCGTCTCGACCAGCGCCTGCGCGCCACCCTGCCCGGCCTTCATCGCACCGCCGCCGACGATCACCGCGGGGCGAACCGCCTTGCCGAACGCCTCGGTCACCGCCTCGGGCAGCGCGCCGAGCAGGCCGAGATCGTTGCCCAGCCACTCGACCTTGTAAGTGAGGTCCACCGGCTCGCCGATCGCGAACACCTTGGCGCCGCGCTTCACCGCCTTGCGGATGCGCGTGTTGACCAAGGGCGCTTCCCAGCGGACGTTCGTGCCGACCAGCAGGATCGCATCCGCCGTCTCGATGCCGGCGATCGTCGAATTGAAGTTCACCGCCGCCAGGCTGGAGGCGTCATAGGTCAGGCCGTTGTCGCGCCCTTCGAGCAGGCTCGACCCCAGCGAGGCCAGCAGCGCCTTGGCCGCATAGAGCGTCTCGCAATCGACCAAAGGTCCCGCCACCGCCGCCACGCTCGCGCCCGCATCCACCGCCTTGATCGCCGCGAACGCCTCGCCCCAGCTTGCCGGCACCAATGTGCCGTCCTTGCGGACATAGGGCTGGTCGAGCCGCCTGCGCACGAGGCCATCGACCGCGTGGCGCGTCTTGTCCGAAGCCCACTCCTCGTTGACGTCCTCGTTCACCCGCGGCAGCGCGCGCAGCACCTGCCGGCCGCGGCTGTCGAGACGGATGTTGGTGCCGACCGCATCCATCACGTCGATCGCGAAGGTCTTCTTCAATTCCCACGGCCGCGCCTCGAAGGCGTACGGCTTGGAGGTCAGGGCGCCGACCGGGCAGAGATCGACGACGTTGCCCGAAAGCTCCGAAGTGATCGCCTTCTCCAGATAGGAGGTGATCTGCAGATTCTCGCCGCGATACAGCGCGCCGATCTCCTCGATCCCCGCCACTTCCTCGGCAAAGCGCACACAGCGGGTGCACTGGATGCAGCGGGTCATCACCGTCTTGACGATGGGACCCATGTATTTTTCGGTCACCGCCCGCTTGTTCTCGAGGAAGCGGGTGTGGCCGCGGCCGTAGGCGAGGCTCTGGTCCTGCAAGTCGCACTCGCCGCCCTGATCGCAGATCGGGCAATCGAGCGGGTGGTTGATGAGCAGGAACTCCATCACCCCCTCGCGCGCCTTCCTGACCATCGGCGTGGTGGTGAAGATTTCCTGATTGTCGGCGGCGGGCAGCGCGCAGCTCGCCTGCGGCTTGGGCGGCCCCGGCTTCACCTCGACGAGGCACATGCGGCAATTGCCGGCGATCGAGAGGCGCTCGTGATAGCAGAAGCGCGGCACTTCCCTGCCCGCGGCCTCGCAGGCCTGGAGCACGGTCGCGCCGATCGGCACTTCCACCTCGATCCCGTCGACTTTAACCTTGGGCATCGGGAAACCATTTCTCCATCGTCGCAGCGCCTGCGACCCTGTTGACCGGACGAACCATCACATCCGCCTCGCCGTCGAAACCTTGCCGCGCCGGATCGGCTTGATCGTGTCCAGCCTTTTCGGATCGAATCCGGGGACGAGGCAGCATTCGGCCCCACCGACCGGCTGGCCCATGCTGATCGAAAGCGAGCGCCGCTCATTCTCGTGGACGGCGGCCTCCACCAGCGCATCGATATCCCGCGCATAAGTGCCGGCGGCCGCATCGCTCAAGCCGAAATAGCAGGTGCCGACACCAAGCACGTCATTGCGCGTGCCGTCGTCGCCATAATATTGGATATAGACCTTGCGGATCGCCGGATTGGGCGCGCTCTTCGCCGCCTCCGCATTCCCGATCGCCTGCGCGAACACGGCCCGCGTTACGGGCAGATCGGCGACGTTGTAGAAATGCCGCTTGAAGCTGTCCGGCCGTTTCATCGCCGAGCGCACATAGCGTTCGCACTTGGCGACCTCGGGCTTCCACGTCGCGCTGATGTCGCTGCAGCCGCCCAGCGCGAAGGCACCCGCCACCAGCAATGCCGGTGCGAGCAGGATCTCCCCCTGTCTGGCTGTCGCCCCCCGCATCGCGCGCTCAATCGTCCCACCGGCGCATCGGATCACTCGGCCGCCTGCAACATCGGCTCGCCGCGGGCGGCGGTTATGCGGCGTTCGATTTCGGGGCGGAAGTGCCTGATCAGGCCCTGGATCGGCCACGCCGCCGCGTCGCCGAGCGCGCAGATGGTGTGGCCCTCGACCTGCTTGGTGACTTCCTGGAGCAGATCGATCTCGTGCATCGCGGCCTCGCCGGTGCGCAGCCGCTCCATCACGCGCCACATCCAGCCGGTGCCCTCGCGGCATGGCGTGCACTGGCCGCAGCTCTCGTGCTTGTAGAAGTAACTGATCCGGCTGATCGCGCGGACGATGTCGGTCGATTTGTCCATGACGATGACGGCGGCGGTGCCCAGCCCTGAGCCCACCTCCTTCAGCCCGTCGAAATCCATCGGCGCATCGATGATCTGCGCCGCGGGGACGAGCGGCACCGAGGAGCCGCCGGGGATCACCGCGAGCAGATTGTCCCACCCGCCACGGATGCCGCCGGCATGCTTTTCGATCAGTTCGCGGAAGCTGATGCCCATCGCCTCCTCGACGACGGTCGGCGTGTTCACATGGCCGCTGATCTGGAAGAGCTTGGTGCCCTGGTTCTTGTCGCGGCCGATGCCCGCGAACCAGGCGGGGCCGCGCCGCAGGATGGTCGGCACCACCGCGATCGATTCGACATTGTTCACCGTCGTCGGGCAGCCGTAGAGGCCGACACCGGCCGGGAACGGCGGCTTCAGGCGCGGCTGGCCCTTCTTGCCTTCCAGGCTTTCGATCTGCGCGGTTTCCTCGCCGCAGATGTAGGCGCCGGCGCCGCGATGGACGAAGACGTCGAAATCATAGCCCGAGCCCGCCGCATTCTTGCCGAGGAAACCCTTCGCATACGCCTGCTCGACGGCGGCGAAGAGGTTCTCGGCCTCGCGGATGAACTCGCCGCGGATGTAGATGTACGCCGCCCGCGCACGCATCGCGAACCCGGCGATTAGAGCGCCCTCCAGCAATTTGTGCGGATCGTGGCGCATGATCTCGCGGTCCTTGCACGATCCGGGCTCGCTCTCGTCGGCGTTGA
>CAXTMT010000168.1:0-5754 GCA_964245355.1 uncultured Sphingomonadaceae bacterium | reverse complement strand
GCTGAGGAGGCTCGCGGCGGCAGCCCGCCCCCCGCTGCGGTCGCGCTTGGCCTGTCGGTCGCCGCTGGCGATCGGGACATGGCGGGCAACCCGGCCCAAAGCGGCGCGGTGGCGGCGGCGCCCTACGGCTCGGCGTCGATCCTCACCATTTCCTACATGTACATTCTGATGATGGGCGGCGAAGGGCTGACCCGCGCCACGCAGGTCGCGATCCTGAACGCCAACTACATCGCGGCGCGGCTCGACCCGCATTTTCCGGTGCTGTATCGCAACGCGCAGGGCCGCGTCGCGCATGAATGCATCGTCGATCCGCGCGCGCTGAAGACGCGTTGCGGCGTCAGCGTCGACGACATCGCCAAGCGGCTGATCGATTACGGCTTCCACGCCCCGACCATGAGCTTCCCGGTGCCGGGCACGCTGATGATCGAGCCGACCGAGTCCGAATCGAAGGCCGAGATCGACCGGTTCTGCGACGCCATGATCGCGATCCGCCGCGAGATCGCCGAGATCGAGGCCGGGCGCCTGCGGATCGAGGACTCGGCCCTGCGCCACGCGCCGCATACCGTCGACGACGTGATCCGCGAGCATTGGGACCGCGCCTATTCGCGCGCCGAGGGCTGCTATCCGGCGGCGCAATCGCGCGCCGACAAATACTGGTGCCCGGTCGGGCGCGTCGACAACGTCCATGGCGACCGCAACCTGGTGTGCTCCTGCCCGCCGCCCGGCGACTACGCGCAAGCCGCGGAATGACGACCTGACGCAATTGCAGACACAACCGGTCATCGCCCGGCTCGACCGGGCGACCCGGTATCCGGAGCGTTGCAGTCGATCGCGACGCTACGGCATACCGGATCACCTCTTTCGCGGATGAAGGCAGCATGAGGAGATTACACGGCCGCGCCCTCTCCCACGGCCGGCTTGCACCTCAATCGTCGAGCGGCTCGTCGCCGTCCGCATCGCGCTCCGGCGAGCCCGCCAGAATCTGCTCGGCGATCAGCCCGGAATTCTGCCGGATCGCGGCTTCGATCTTCGCGGTCATGTCGGGATTGGCCTTCAGAAAGGCCTTGGAATTTTCGCGGCCCTGGCCGAGGCGCTGGCTGTCATAGGAGAACCAGGCGCCGGATTTCTCGACGATGCCGGCCTTGACGCCGAGGTCGAGGATCTCGCCCATCTTCGAGACCCCCTCGCCATACATGATGTCGAACTCGACCTGCTTGAACGGCGGCGCCAGCTTGTTTTTCACCACCTTGACGCGGGTCTGGTTGCCGACCACCTCGTCGCGCTCCTTGATCGCGCCGATGCGGCGGATGTCGAGCCGCACCGAGGCGTAGAATTTCAGCGCGTTTCCGCCGGTGGTGGTTTCCGGCGAGCCGTACATCACGCCGATCTTCATCCGGATCTGGTTGATGAAGATCACCATCGTATTGGACTTGTTGATGGAGGCGGTCAGCTTGCGCAGCGCCTGGCTCATCAGCCGCGCCTGCAGGCCGGGCAGCGCGTCGCCCATCTCGCCTTCGAGCTCGGCGCGCGGCACCAGCGCCGCCACCGAATCCACCACCAGCACGTCGACCGCGCCGGAGCGCACCAGCGTGTCGCAGATTTCCAGCGCCTGCTCTCCGGTATCCGGCTGCGAGATCAGCAATTCGTCGATGTTGACGCCGAGCTTGCGGGCGTAGACCGGATCCAGCGCGTGTTCGGCGTCGATGAAGGCGCAGATGCCGCCCTTCTTTTGCGCTTCCGCCACCGTATGCAGCGCCAGCGTGGTCTTGCCGGAAGATTCCGGGCCGTAAATCTCGACCACCCGGCCGCGCGGCAGCCCGCCGACGCCGAGCGCGATGTCCAGTCCCAGCGAGCCCGACGAGATCGTCTCGACATCCATCGAGCGGTCGTTCTTGCCGAGCTTCATCACCGAGCCCTTGCCGAACTGGCGCTCGATCTGGGACAGCGCGGCGGCCAGCGCCTTGGTCTTGTCCATTGACGATCCTTCAACGATACGCAAAGCGCTGGCGGCCATGTCTTGCTCCTTATGAACGGGATTCGCCGGGGGGACAAACGGCGGCGGCGCGAGGCCGTGAGCAGTAATGTACACTATTTGTTCTTCGTTCGCAATATGTTCTTTTAGAAGAGAGGGTGCTGGCCTGTTTTGACCCTCAATGGCCTAGTTTGATTTTGGCAGTGGCCTAGTTTGTTTTTTTGCTCGCTGGTCCCGCCTGTGCTCCCACCATATTTCTGCGGTGAAGGCAGATGCGACGATGGGAAAGATGATGCACGACAAGACCGTCGCAAGATGCACGTCTATCCCCACTATCCAAAAAAGAAGTGCAGCAAATAGGGCTGAGACCACAAGCACAAAGGTGACTATGCCGAGCCACTCACCAACCTCACCCATGGGATCACCGGGACGGTTTGCTAGGATTTGGCAATATTGTAGCCGTGTTTTTTCAGCGCCATCAATATGGCATTGGCGAGCAACTGACACTCGGCTGGTTCTTTGTAAACTTGATCCCAATGTGTTCCATCGTCTCTTGCGGGATAATCAATGAAGGCGCTGTGGACGGCACCTTGAATGATCTTTTGGATTTCCTCCATCTAAACGCTCTCCTGTTTAGCCGCCTCAGTTGGCGGCCTCTTTCTTATATCCGGCGCCAAGATGGTTTTGGCGGTGGATCGGCCGCTGTCTTGGTGGCCTCGGGGATCGGAAGGGAGAGGCTGAATTGTACAACTTGCCTACCGTAGTGACGGGCTACCTTATCTCGAAGTTCGCGCATATCACGGCATTCTTTGGCCATGCCGATAACTTCGTAGCATCGGGAAACTAGCGCTCGAATGCCAATGTTTTCCGTCAACTGCCGATGCCAGCGAACACCGGGCGGCGGCTTATTGTTTTTGAGATAATCAGCCACATCCGGATCTAAAGTATTATAGATCAACTCTATGACCAGCTTCCCCCACCATTTGGGGCGAGCCTGCAAGCTACCCTTCCAATTCGTAAGACGCCCAAACTCCGCCCACAGTTCGTCGGGAAATGTTTTTTCCCAAGCCCTCAGCTCGTCAGCGATGAACGCTCGAAGTTTCACCTGCAGCGCATCATCGGCACGCTCATACTGATAGCCTGTCGCCTCATCGATTAAGGCTTCGAGCCCTAACTTTGCGCATGCCGACAAGAACATGCTTGCTTGAATAGCCATCTGCCGCTGGCGGTCAGTCATCTTCGGATGAGGTGACTTGGGATCAAATGATGCCTGCAAACCAGCAACGAAGCCCTGACAAATTTCGATGAACAGTTCGGCAGGGAGGCCCTTAACCGCCGTCTTTAAACCCTCAACTTCTTGCAGTCGGAAAGGCACAAATCGTTCGAGCACTAAGTCCTTGTTTATAAACGGCTCTAGTGCTTTTGGCCTTAGATATTGTTCGAGCGCTCCACCACCTTTGATTCCAGATAGAACTTCGGCGGCAGATGTGCGCCCGATAACGCGAGCGCCGTTGTCGAGAACGTAGCACGGCACTTCCATGCCCACGATGTTTAACGTACCCCGCCACCGGGCGACGGGCATAGTTGCATCGGCCTCAATCTCCTCATCGACAGGCCCAAATTCGATAACTTCTTCTTCGGTCGTTTCAGGCTTTGTCCAGCGAGCCAGCGCCGCTTTGCGTGCGATATCTGAGCGCTCTTCATTGCTCAAAGCTGCAGCGCGAGCGTCGCCGCCCTTACGACCAGCTTCACTGAATCGGTCGTTCTCGTCCTCAATCATGCGATCCTCCACTCGAATGCTTACCATATAGCATGTTAGATTTTGCCAAGCAATATGCTTGACGTTTGCTAAGCATAGTGCTTAGCTAAAATCGTGCTAAAAAGATTGCACGAACACGAACGCCCCACCTGCTTTTCAGCGGGCGGGGCGTTTTTGTGTGCGGAAGCGTGGAAGAGTGGCCTATTGCACCGAGCTTACCCCTCGGCGGACGTTTGGGCATCCAACCCCCTCGTAACGTCCCGTGAGTTCGAACCTCACCGCTTCCACCACCATCAACTAAGTGGGGCCGTCGCCGTTGGCGCGGAAACGACCCCCGACTATCACCCCGGGGATGAGCCCGTTGCGACAATCGTTCTGAGCAATATACGCCTTGGCGGGCGTAGTTGCCAGCGTCGCCCGAGCCATCCCTTCAACCCGAAGGATGAGCTTCGTGAACGTACTTTCCCGAGAAAAGCAGATTGAAGTCATTGCCGCCCTTTGCGAAGGCGTCGGCATCCGCACCGCGTCGCGCCTAACCGGCGTTAACCGTGGCACTGTTGGCAGCCTGGCCCTCCGTGTCGGCCTTGGCTGTATGGAATTGCACGACCGGATCATGGTCGGCGTCCGCACCGAACGGCTGGAGCTGGACGAGGCATGGTCCTTCGTCGGCAAGAAACAGAAGAACGTCAAAGGTCATGAACTCAAGGCCAAGGGCGATCAGTACGTGTTTATCGGCATGGCCGGAACGCAGAAGGCAATTATTAGCTGGGGCGTCGGCAAGCGAAACACCGAAAGCACCATGGACTTCCTGCACGACCTTCGGCAGCGGGTGATCGGCCAGCCTGAGATTTCGACGGACGGCTTCCACCCCTACCGCATCGCAATCCGCGATGCCTTTGGCGCCAGCGCTTCGCATGGTGTCATCGTAAAGACGTACAGCGTAACGCACCTTGTAAAGGAAGCGCAGGGCCGCTACTCGCCCGCCGCCGTAGTAGCTGTAGAGCGCCAAGTAGTATCTGGCGATCCGGATCAATACGTTTCGACCAGCTACGTTGAACGCCAGAACCTTTCGCTGCGCATGGGGCAGCGCCGGTTCACGCGGCTCACGAACGGCTTTTCAAAGAAGCTCGACAATCACGTCGCGGCCGTCGCGCTGTACGTAGCGCACTACAATCTCTGCCGCGTTCACGAAGCCCTGCGCACGACGCCAGCGAAGGCCATAGGCGTTGCCGACAAGACTTGGAGCATTGCGCAGCTTGTGGACGCCGCGCTTGCTGTAGCGCCTGCATTGCCGACTGAGACGCCGCCGGATCGCCGTCGCAAGTTCACGGTAATTGATGGTGGCAGGAATCGGTAAAGCCCCTTGAAAATGGGGCTTCTCGCCCCATTTATTTATTTCGCAAGCAAAACTTTAATGTTTGAGTCCTGAAATACTGGTAGAATCAGGTGTACGGATCGCGTTCCGGCACAGTTGGACCCCATGGCAAGCCCCACCTCAGCATCAGCGGTCGCCAACACTTTCCTTGACATTCAAGCGACCGATCCGGGTTACCCGCCGATTGATCAGATGAAGCTGCAAAAGCTCGTCTATTATTCGCAAGCTTGGTACTTGGCCTATAACAGCGGCAATCCGCTGTTCGAGGAGAACATATACGCGTGGCCGTGGGGTCCGGTAATCCCTCCTCTTTATGGACCGTTTCGCGAGGCGGGACGCGGCCCCATTGATGGGCAGCAGCGCGCTACCGTGCTGGTGCGCACTGGTGCCTCTCCTCTAGATGTGCATTTCAAGACACCACCAGAGCCGCCGGGAAATATTCTGGCATTTCTCCGAAGCGTTTGGGACACCCATAAAGCTTATACAGGCATTCAACTCTCCAACGCGACGCACGCTCCTGGCGAGCCTTGGTCCATTGTTAAACAGCAGTACGTGAATTTGGATTCAAAGCCGTTGATTCCAAACAGTCTGATTTATGATGTCTTCAGATCAAAACTTGCCCCCGCAGCAGCCCCAGCTGCCTAACAT
>CAXTMT010000167.1:0-5757 GCA_964245355.1 uncultured Sphingomonadaceae bacterium | reverse complement strand
CCGCGGGCCATGGCTGGACCTCGACCGGATGGGTCGGCTGCGGCCTCGCGCTGGGCGGGCTGGCGATCTGGGCGGTCGCGCTGCTGGCGGAGCGCGATCGTCGAACCCCGGCGGCGCGGGGCCGGCCTCATGCTTGATCTCGGCATCCGGCATCGGCCGGTGACGGTCCGGAGATCGGAACCAACGCTCCCGACGGTTCGCCCCCTCCCCCCTCCTGCCGCAGCCGGGGAAGCGCGAGCGATCACCGCCTGCCCTTCAGCCCCTTCACCGCCGCCAGCGTGCCCGTGACATGGCCCGCCGGGCTCATTTCGGACAGGACATAGGCGATCTTGTGGTTCGTGCCGATCACGTACGATGTGCGGTTGGTCCAACCGGCTCTTTGCGGCAGCGTCACGTCATAACCGGCGATCGTCGCCGGCGTGGCGAGGCCGACCGGAAACTTGTCGCGGCATTCGACCGAGGAGAACTCCTTGATCCGCTCGGCATTGCCGGCGGTCAGGCCGATCAGCGTCGCGCCCGCCCGCGCGAAATCGTCCGACGCCTCGGCAAAGGCATGCGCCTCGGCGGTGCAGCCCGGGGTGAAGGCGGCCGGGAAGAAATACAGCACGACCGGCCCCTTCCTGAGCGCCTTGGCGAGCGAGAAGGTATAGGACTTGCCGCCCAGCGCCGCGTCGGTGGTGAAGTCGGGCGCCTTGTCCCCGACCTTCAGCGCGGCATGGGCAGGCGCCGCGACCGTCACGCAGGACGCAAGGGCGACGGCTAGGATCGGGCGCTTCATCTCGGGTCTCCTGACGGTGTTTCGCGCTACCCTACGCTGGCGGCGTCGCGACCGCCAGCGGCTTCGCGGCCTTGGCGGTTGCCTTGCCGCCCCCCCATGCTATCGCGGCGGCATCATGACCACCCCGCTCGCCAGCATCCGCAATTTCAGCATCATCGCCCATATCGACCACGGCAAGTCGACGCTCGCCGACCGGCTGATCCAGCAGACCGGCGGGCTGACCGAGCGCGAGATGAGCGAGCAGGTGCTCGACAGCATGGACATCGAGCGCGAGCGCGGCATCACCATCAAGGCGCAGACCGTGCGCCTGCGCTACGTGGCGAAGGACGGGATCGAATATGCGCTGAACCTGATGGATACGCCGGGCCATGTCGATTTCGCCTATGAAGTGAGCCGCAGCCTCGCCGCGTGCGAGGGCGCGCTGCTGGTGGTCGATGCCGCGCAAGGGGTCGAGGCGCAGACGCTCGCCAATGTCTACCAGTCGATCGAGCACGACCATGAGATCGTGCCCGTCATCAACAAGATCGACCTGCCCGCCGCCGACCCCGACAAGGTGAAGGCCGAGATCGAGGAGGTGATCGGGCTCGACGCCTCGCAGGCGGTGCTCACCTCGGCCAAGGCGGGGATCGGCATCGCCGCGGTGCTGGAGGCGATCGTCACGCGCATCCCGCCGCCCACGGGCGACGCCGAGGCGCCGCTGAAGGCGATGCTGATCGACAGCTGGTACGACCCCTATCTCGGCGTCGTCATCCTCGTGCGCGTCATGGCCGGGGTGCTGCGCAAGGGTCAGCAGATCACATTCATGGCAACGGGCACGCCGCACCTGGTCGACCGCGTCGGCTGCTTCCGCCCCAAGATCGAGCAATTGAACGATCTCGGCCCGGGCGAGATCGGCTTCATCACCGCGCAGATCAAGGAAGTCGCGCAGACCCGCGTCGGCGACACCATCACCGATGCGAAACGCCCCGCGACGGAGCCGCTGCCGGGCTTCAAGGAAGTCCAGCCGGTGGTGTTCTGCGGCCTCTTCCCGGTCGACGCCGCCGACTTCGAGAAGCTGCGCGAGAGCATCGGCCGGCTGCGCCTCAACGATGCGAGCTTCAGCTTCGAGATGGAGACGAGCGCGGCACTCGGCTTCGGCTTCCGCTGCGGGTTCCTCGGCCTACTGCACCTGGAGATCATCCAGGAGCGGCTGACGCGCGAATACGACCTCGACCTCATCACCACCGCGCCGTCGGTCGTCTACCAGATCGAGCTGACCCATGCCGGCGGCCGTCTCGACCTCCACAACCCCGCCGACATGCCCGACCCCAATCGCATCGAGAGCATCGCCGAGCCGTGGATCGAGGCGACGATCTACGTCCCCGACGACTATCTCGGCAGCATCCTGAAGCTGTGCCAGGACCGGCGCGGCATCCAGAAGAACCTCACCTATGTCGGCGGCCGCGCGCAGGCGACCTACGAGCTGCCGCTGAACGAAGTGGTGTTCGATTTCTACGACCGGCTGAAGAGCATCTCGCGCGGCTATGCCAGCTTCGACTATCACCAGATCGGCTACCGCGCGGGCGACCTCGTCAAGATGAGCATCCTCGTGAACAACGAGCCGGTCGACGCGCTGTCGATGATCGTCCACCGCGGCACCGCCGAGGCGCGCGGGCGCGGCATGTGCGAGCGGCTGAAGGACCTGATCCCGCGCCACCTGTTCAAGATCCCGATCCAGGCGGCGATCGGCGGCAAGGTGATCGCGCGCGAGACGATCGCCGCGCTGCGCAAGGACGTGACCGCCAAATGCTATGGCGGCGACGCGAGCCGCAAGCGCAAGCTGCTCGACAAGCAGAAGGAGGGCAAGAAGCGGATGCGCGAATACGGTAGCGTGAGCATTCCGCAGGAGGCGTTCATCGCGGCGCTCAGGATGGGGGAGGAATGAGGCCTCTTGCGTGTCAGACTTCATCACCAATCGATCGGGACCGGAGCGGAATGCCACCTCAACAGCGTAATCGGGAAGAGGCGGTAAACACCCAGCTGGCCATTTTCATTTCCCGCCTGGGCGTGGAGGCTAACGCCGAAACGATCGAGCGCGGCGGTACGCATCGACCGGATGTGCTCTTCCTTCTCGGCGGTCTTCGCGTCGCGATCGAGGGCAAGTTCGCGGACGCTTCTTCAGCCGAGGCGGCCGTACTCGCCGACGCGCGCAACCGCGTCCGCGCGGGCATCGCTCATCTGGCGGTAGCGGCGGTCTATCCGATCGAGTTCCGCCACGCCGCAACGGCCGATATCCTGTCGGTCTTCGAACGCGCGCCGCTGCTATATCGGATCGAGGGTGAGAGCGGCATATCGAGCGAGTGGTATGAAGGCACCGCACACGAAATCCTGGAGGCACTGAGACGTGCTCGGGATGCGTTGGCACAGGACGACGTCGTGCAGCGGACGGCGGACTCGCTGTCGGCGCGACTCCAAGGCATCGCCAATCTGTGGGAGGGTCAGACCGGCACGCTGGAGCGTCTTTCCGCGCTACTGCGGATGCCGGGCAACGACGGCGAGACCGAACGGCAATCGGCGGACCGGCGGCAGTCGGCCGCGAAGATTTCGGCGCTGGTTCTGGCGAACGCGCTCATATTCCAGGAGCAGCTTTCCGCGTCCGACGAGCGCGTCCGGACGCTGCGCGGCGTCTCGCACGAGCAGGACATCGTCTCGGCGCTCGCGTCGCACTGGCGCTGGATCTGGCAAAACATCAATTATGTCCCGATCTTCCGGCTGGGGGAACGCGTTCTGACCGAATTGCCGGCCGGGAGTTCCGCGTCCACCGCGCTCCGGACATTGCTCAGTGAAGCGGTCGGCATCTGCGGCGACCAGACCGCGCTCCGCCACGACCTGATGGGCAGAATATACCATTTCCTGCTTCACGATGCGAAATATCTCGGCACCTATTATACCTCCGTTCCCGCGGCGACATTGCTTCTCAGTCTTACCATGTCGCTGGACTGGGGGATCGATTTCGCGGACCTCCAGGTACTCGCCGATTTCAAGATCGCCGATCTTGCGTGCGGCACGGGCACGTTGCTGATGGCGGCGGCGCAGGCGGTGCTGGACAAGTATATTCTGGAGAAATCCCGGCGCGGGGAGGACATCGGTCAGCGCGGGCTGGCCACGCTGCACGGCGCGCTGATGCAGAACATCCTGCATGGCTATGATATTCTGCCGACGGCGGTCCATCTGACTGCGTCCACCCTGGCGCTCCTTGCTCCCGAAGTAGCGTTCAGGCGCATGAATCTCTATGTGATGCCCGTCGGGATGGACCGCTCCATCCCGCGACTTGGCAGCATCGATTTCTTCGCCGGCCATAGGCTGAACACGCAGTTCACGCTCGACCGGAGCGGCATGGACGCGATGCGCGCGGGGGCGGGGGATACGGGTTACGACAATGCGCAGGTCCCACGCGCCGACCTGTTCGTGATGAACCCGCCGTTCGTGAGCAGTCGTTACGGTAACCTCCTGTTCGGATCGCACCCGCAGGACCGGTTTCGCCTGCAGCGCGAACTCTCACGCTGGGCCAAGATGTATCGCGTGAAAGCCACCGCCGGGCTCGGTGCGCTTTTCGTTCCCCTGGCGGACCTTTATGTGAAGCCGGGCGGCCGGCTGGCCTTCGTGCTGCCGCTGGCGCTTGCCACCGGCGAAGCATGGGAACCGATCCGGCGGCTGATCGCTGATCGCTATGAGCTTGAGTTCGCCGTGGCGAGCCACGATCCTGCCCGCTTCAATTTTTCCGAAAACACGAATCTGTCGGAGATTCTGTTCGTGGCGCGCAGGTTGCATCCGGGGGAGCGACGCGGGCCGACCACCTATGTCTCGCTATGGAGGAACCCGACCAGCGTCTACGACGCGCTGAACACATTCCGCTCGATCGCCTCGCTGCGGACGGAAGCGCGGGAAAACGCGCCGAGTTCAATGATCGCGCTGTCGAACAACCGGCCGGTCGCCGACGTGACCGTCCGCGCCGGACCCCGTGGCGGAGACAATTGGACGCCGGTGATCTTTGCCCAGTCCGCGCTGTGCGACGTATTCGAGGGAATAGACCGGTTCGATGAACTGAATGTCCCCGGCGCCGCCGCGCGTCAGGCGCTGCCGGTGACGCCGCTCGGATCGTTGGGAGACTTGGGATTCGACGCGCGCGACGTGGCCGATGCGTTCGACGTGCGGCGGGATCGCGCCGTCTTCTCCCCTTACGACGGCTTTTACGATCATGATGCGGACCGGGTCCTGGGCCTGAAACAGGCACCCAACGCCTATGTCTACCCGCGAACGGAACCGCTGCCGGGCCGCCCCCTTCGTTCGGCCGAGCGCATCTGGAGCCGGGCGAGCAACGTGTTGATTCCATCACGGCTGCGCTTGAATACCCAGCGGCTGATGTCGATCTATCTGGACGTTCCCGTGATCGGCAATACCTGGTGGACTTTTCATTCCGCTCTTTCGGAAGACCAGAAGAAATCGTTGGTGCTCTGGCTGAACTCGACCTTCGGAACGCTGTGCTATTTCGGACGGAGAGCGATCACCGAAGGAGCATGGGTGCAGATGAAGAAGCCGGCCTGGTCCGCGACCAAGGTATTGGATGTCACGCGACTGCGGCGCGATCAGCTACGAAACCTGTCCGAGTCCTTCGATCGCCTCCAGGACGATACGTTGCTGCCGTTCGCGCGGTTGGAGGAGGATGGCGTCCGTGGCGCGATCGACACGGCGCTCTGCGCCACGCTCGCCCTGCCTTCGATCCGCTCGGTGAGGACGCTTCTGGCACGGGAACCCAGCTTCTCAAATCATTCGCTGCTGACCGTGTAGATGATGCTTCCCACCATCGCGGTGGTGGGGCGCGATATCGGCCGTGCCTCGAAACGGATGGACTTGGCGACGCTGGAGGCGGCGGCGCTGCTGGTGGCGACGCTGCGGGCGGCATCGGCGGCGATCGCCGCCCTGGGGATGGGGATGGGGAT
>CAXTMT010000166.1:0-5777 GCA_964245355.1 uncultured Sphingomonadaceae bacterium | reverse complement strand
GGCGCTGGGCGCGGTCGGTTCGCGCGCGGTGGCCGGCGATGTCGCGGGCAAGGCGGCGATGGAGCAGGTCGGCCCCGATTATATCCTCGCCCACCCCGAAATCCTCACCGAAGCGATGCTCAAGCTCCAGGAGCGCGGCAGCGCCACCGCCATCGCCGCCGAACGTTCGGCGCTGGAGAAGCCCTTCGCCGGCGCCTGGGCGGGCAGCGCCAGGCCGCGCGTGACGCTGGTGATGTTCACCGATTACAATTGCACTTACTGTCGCGCGAGCGCTCCCGACGTCGAGAAGCTTCTCGCCACCGAACCCGACCTGCGCATCGTCTTCCGCGAGATCCCGATCCTGGGGCCGCAGAGTCTCGCCGCAGCCCGCGCCGCGCTGGTCGTCGCCAAGCAGGATCAAGGCAAATATTGGGCCTTCCACCGCGCCATCTACGCCGCCGGCCGGCCCGATGACGCGACGATCGCTGCTTTGGTCGGGAAGGCAGGTTCCGACCCGAAGCTGTTGCCAGCCCAAGGAAAAGCCGAGGACATCACTGCCGAGATCGCCGCCAACCTCAAACTCGCCGGCCGCATCGGCGTCGATGGTACGCCGGGTTTCGTCGTCGGCGATCGGCTGCTGAGCGGCGCGGTGGGTTACGATCGACTCAAGGCAGCGGTGGACGCCGCGAAGGGCTAAGCCGCGCCCCCCACTCATGGTCGGGGAGAGAGGATTCGAACCTCCGGCCCCTGCCTCCCGAAGGCAGTGCTCTACCAGGCTGAGCTACTCCCCGACGGAGTGCCGATCCCTTGTCTGCTTCCGGGAGAAAGCGGGTCGGCGGCCAAGACGCGGCGATCTAGCGGGGGTGTCGCGACCACGCAAGGGGCTGCGCGCGATATTCAACCCCGACGATTGCCGCATCCTGCTTGCCGCCCGATGCCTAAACCGTTCCAAACGCTGGCCTTTGCCGAAACGATCGGTTAGCCGCGATCCTGGTGGGGAATTTGGAGATCATCGCGACGCTGCTGGGCGTCGCCAATATCGTGCTGCTCGTCCGGCGCAGCGCGTGGAATTACGCGTTCGGGCTGGCGATGGTCGCGCTCTATGCGCCGATCTTCGTCGAGGCGCGGCTGTATAGCGATGCGCTGCTTCAGGCCTTTTTCTTCGTGGTCCAGCTCTATGGGTGGTGGAACTGGATTTCGGGACAGATGGCCAGCGGAGATGTCGTGGTCGAGCGGCTGGATACGAAGGGGCGGCTTTACTGGGCTTTGGTGGTCGTGCCCGCCTGGGCCTTGTGGAGCTGGGGGATGCACCGCTTCACCGATACGCTCTATCCCTTCTGGGATGGCGCGGTGGCGGCGCTGAGCATCGCGGCGCAGGTGATGCTGGCGCGGCGCTATATCGAGAATTGGGTGCTGTGGATCGCGGTCGACGTCGTCGCGGTCGCGCTCTATCTCACCCGCGGACTGATGCTGACCGCGGGGCTTTATGGGTTGTTCCTGCTGATGTCGGTCTGGGGGCTGATCGAGTGGCAGCGCGTCGCGCGCAAGCAGGCGGCGGCGGTGCTGTGACCACCGGGCTCATCGTCGGGCGCTTCCTGCCGCCGCATGCCGGGCACCAGTTGCTCGTCGGCACCGCCTCCGCGCTCGCCGACACGATCGTGCTGCTGCTGCTCGTCGGCGAAGACGATCCGATCCCCGCCGATCTGCGCGAACAATGGCTGCGCGCGATGTTTCCCGCCGCGCAGATCGCCCGCTGCAGCAAGCCGGCACTGGCCGATGGCGGCTGGGTGAGTGCGATCGAGCAATGCATTCCGGGCAAGATCGATCTCGTCTTCGCCGGCGACGGCGAGGAGGTGGCGCTCGCCTCGTCGCTGGGCGCGCGCTACGTCCAGCTCGATCCGCATATCCAGGCGGTGCCGGTGCGCAGTTGCGACGTGCGCGCCGATCCGCAGGCCTATTGGCCGTTCCTGCCCGAGCCGGTGCGCCCGCATTATGCCAAGACGATCTGCCTGCACGGCCCCGAGAGCACCGGCAAATCGACGCTCGCGCCGGCACTGGCCGCGCATTACGATACGCTCTGGCTGCCCGAATATGGCCGCACCTATTGCGAGGCGTTCGGTCTGGCGCTGACGATGGCCGATCTGCTGGCGATCGCGCGCACCCATCAGGCGATGACCGATGCGGCGAAGAAGCTCTGCAACCGCCGCCTGATCCTCGACACCGATCCGCTGATGACGGCGGCGTGGGCGGAGATGCTGTTCGATCGCTCCGATCCCTGGTTCGGCAAGTATCGGGATACCGCCGATCTCTATCTGCTGCTCGATATCGATATGCCGTGGATCGACGACGGCACCCGCTTCTTCGGCGAAGAGCGCGACCGGCGCCGCTTCTTCGATTGCGCCCGCGATCAGCTGGATCGGCGCGGCATCCCTTATGCGCTGATCGGCGGCCCGCCCGAGGAACGGTTCGAGCGCGCACTCGAGGCGATCGCGGCGGCGGGGCTGGATTGAGGACGTTAGGCGTGGCACCAAGTCCGACGCGGTTGGTTCTGACCTTTGAAGCGCCGATCGACGGCGTTGATCGGCAAAGGACCCTAGCATGGCATCGACCGCCTCCCCCGAAGTGACCGCTTCCACCGCACACACCGCCAAGACCTCGCTCACCGACACGATCCGCGAGACGTTCGCGAGCGACGCGACGGTGGTCGAAAAGGTCAAGACACTCTACAAAGCCAAGCCGCTCGCCGTCATCGCGCTGGGCGCGGTGGCGGGGATCGCCGTGCTGAACACCCTGCGGGGGAAATGATGGGAACTCCCTCTCTCTTCACGGGGAGAGGGCAGGGGAAAGGAGGAGTTGTGCGGAGGAAGCGCAGGCGCCCGCTTCGCTCGCCCCCTCTTCCAACCCTCTCTCCTGAAGGGGAGAGGGCTAGTAGGCCGCGACGTTACGCCCTACCTGATCCCTCATGAACGCGCCCACCCACAGCCTCGCCGGGCTCGACCTGATCGCCGAGATCGATCGCCTGCGCCGCGAGCGCAATGCGGTGATCCTCGCCCATTATTATCAGGAACCGGCAATCCAGGACCTCGCCGATTTCGTCGGCGACAGCCTCGATCTCAGCCGCAAGGCGGCCGAGACCGATGCCGACGTGATCGCCTTCTGCGGCGTACGCTTCATGGCCGAAGTGGCGAAGATCCTGAGCCCCGAAAAGACCGTGATCCTGCCCGATATGGCCGCCGGATGCAGCCTGGAGGATAGCTGCCCGCCCGAGCAGTTCGCGCGTTTCCGCGCCGCGCACCCCGATCATATCGCCATCACCTACATCAATTGCTCGGCGGCGGTGAAGGCGCATTCGGACATCATCGTCACGAGTTCATCGGCCGAGAAGATCCTCGGGCAATTGCCGATGGACCGGAAGATCATCTTCGCGCCCGACAAGAACCTCGGCGCGTACTTCAACCGCAAGACCGGGCGCGACATGCTGCTGTGGCCGGGCGCGTGCATCGTCCACGAAGCTTTCTCGGAAACCGAACTGCTGAAACTGAAGGCGCAATATCCCGGCGCCCCGGTGGCGGCGCATCCGGAATGTCCGGCGTACATCCTCGATCATGCCGACGAGATCGGATCGACCCGCGCGATCCTCGATTTCGCGCTCGCCTCACCCGCGCAGACGATCATCGTCGCCACCGAGCCGCACATCATCCACCAGATGGAAAAAGCCGCCCCGCACAAGCATTTCATCGGGGCGCCGGGCGCGGACGGCAACTGCAACTGCAATATGTGCCCGTATATGGCGATGAACTCGATCGAGAAGCTCTACCTGGCGCTGCGCGATCTCACCCCGCGCATCGCACTCGACGAGGAAACCCGCATCGCCGCCAAGCGCCCGCTCGATCGGATGCTGGAGATGGCGAGCGCCGTCGTCGGTCAAGGTGATCTCGGCCCCTCTCCGGTCACCGGCGACTGAGGGTGGCCGCAGCTCTCATCCTCGGTTCCTGACCTTGGACTTCTCGCGCCGTACGATCGTGCTGGGGCTTACCGCGACGGCGGGGATGGGTCCGGTCGGCATGGCGCAGATCGCGACCGTCGAGCCGTGGTGGCAGAGCGCGGTCGGCTACCAGATCTATCCGGCCAGCTTCTACGACAGCAACGGCGACGGCATCGGCGACATCGCCGGGATCATCGCCAAGCTGGATTATCTGAAAGACCTCGGCATCGGCTTCATCTGGCTGTCGCCCGTCTATGCCTCGCCGATGGCCGACAATGGCTATGACATCGCCGATTATGAAGCGATCAACCCGACCTTCGGCACACTGAAGGTGATGGACCGGCTGATCGCCGAGGCGCGCAAGCGCGGGATCGGCATCGTCATGGACCTGGTCGTCAACCACACTTCCGATCAGCACGCCTGGTTCAAGGCGGCGCGTGCGTCGAAAACCTCGCCGTATCGCGATTATTATCTGTGGCGCGATTCCCCGCCCGCCAAGGGCGCGCCCGACGATCTGCCTTCCACCTTCGGCGGCCCGGCGTGGACGCGCGACGAGGTGGCGGGGGCCTATTATTTCCACGAATTCTCCGCGCGCCAACCCGATCTCAACTGGTCGAACGCGGCGATGCGCGCCGATATCTACCGGATGATGAACGGGTGGATCGATCGCGGCATCGCCGGTTTCCGGATGGATTCGGTGGATCTGCTCGGCAAGCAGATCGACAGGGGCATCACCTCCGAAGGGCCTGCGCTTCACCCGATCCTGCAGGAGATGGTCGCGGCGACCCAGCCCGGGCGCGACGGCATCACCATCGGCGAGGTGTGGAGCGCGACGCCGGACAATGCGGTGCTCTATACCGATGCGACGCGGCACGAGCTTTCGATGCTGTTCCAATTCGATCACGTCACCCATTTCTGGGACGACAAATACGGCAAGTGGAAGCCCAAGGCCGTCGATCTGCCGGCGCTGAAAGGCATCTTCGCCAAATGGCAGGCGGCGCTGTTCGAGCATGGCTGGCAGGCTTTGTTCTGGGGCGATCACGATCTGCCGCGCGCCGTCTCGCGCTATGGCGACGCCGGGCAATATCGCGTCGAATCCGCGAAGATGCTCGCCACCGTGCTGCACCTGATGAAGGGAACCCCCTTCATCTATCAGGGCGAGGAGATCGGCATGACCAACGCCGGTTTCACCGACATTCAGCAGTACCGCGATCTCGAGACGCTGAACTTCCACCAGATCGAGGTTTCGGCCGGGGAGAGCGAGGCCGATTTTATGGCCGGCGCCGCCATCAACAGCCGTGACAATGCGCGTACGCCGATGCAGTGGACCGCCGGACGCAACGCAGGCTTCACCCGCGGCCAGCCGTGGATCGCGATCAATCCCAACAAGGCGACGATCAACGTCGCCCACGATCGCGCCGACCCCAACGGCGTGTTCCGGCGCTATCGCCGGCTGATCGAGCTGCGCCGGACGATGGCGATCATCCGCCACGGCAGCTTTCAGCTGATCGCCCCGAACCACCCGGCGGTGTTCGCCTATCGCCGCGATCTCGGCGTGGAGCGGCTGCTGGTGTTCGCCAATTTCACGGGCAAGCCGACGAGCGTGGCGTTGAGCGCGAACGAGGTGATGACCGGCGAGGATCTGCTGGCGGGCGGCAAGCGTACGCTGGGCGGGGTGCTGAACCTGCAGCCTTATGAGACTGTGGTGGTGTACCGGGCCTGAGGGGCACTTCAGCCCAACCCCGCTCATCCCGAGTAGGGATCGAGCTCGATACGCCTCTGCGAGGCTGCTCGGTCTCTACTCCGCATGAGC
>CAXTMT010000165.1:0-5791 GCA_964245355.1 uncultured Sphingomonadaceae bacterium | reverse complement strand
GTGCGTCCACCTGCGCCTGTGCCAGATCCTGGCGCGCAAGGAACACATGCTCGTATAGAGCCATAAGTCCATTTCTCCTGCCGATCGCTGACGCCACCCCATGTGGCGCCCCTCCGGCCCGTCGTTCAAAGAACGACATTCAAAAGAACGCCGTTCAAAATCAAACCGGGCGAAAGCCGTGAGGCCTCGCCCGGTGCGGGGCCTATGGCGCAAAGGCCCCGAGAAGGCAAGTCAGACCGGATCGAGCCACACGGCATGATGCGCGAAGTCGCAGACGATACGGAAATGGCGCAGCACGTCGATGCCGATCAGCGCATCGGAGGCGTTGTCGGCCTGCTCGATCACCGCATCGGGCACCGGCACCCGGCGCCCCGCGATCTCGACCGAGCGCAGGCGGACGATCGGGCGGCGGGCGGGTCCGTTGATCGTGCGCACCGTGATGCCGCCGCTTAGCCGGCCGGGCGCGAGCAGGCCGGCCCGCCTGGCGAACCCCTCGCTCACCATCATCCGGCCGCTGTTGCCGAGATCGAAGGTGGCGCGGGCGGGAAGGCCGTCGATCAGGATCGGAATGGTCTCGACGCCATATTCCTTGGTCAGCGGCAGGCGTTTTCCGGCGCGCGGCGCGGCGGGGGCGCGCACTTCGAGGGTGGCGGCGCCGATGTTCACCGCCACCACGGCGGCATCGAACAGATCGCGCCCGAGGATCATCGCGAGCGGCCCCTGCCGGGCCTGCACCCCGACCTGCGACAGATCGGCCACGACCACCGCCGCCGGGCGCAGGGTGATGCCGGCAACGTCGATCGCGACCCCCTTGGCGAGTTTCGCCTGCCCGCCGCTCACCGCCGGGCCGTGGAGCACGACCTTGCCGGATGTCTGCAGCCCGAGCGCGATGGCGAAGGCGTTGTCGATGACGGTCATCTGCGCGCCCGAATCGAGGAGCGCGGTCAGCCGTGAGCCGTTCACGCGCGTTTCGAGGGTAAGGTAACGGCCGCGGGAGCCGAGTCTGGCGATCGCTGCCGAGGCACTGCCGCCGCTTAAGGCCCATGCCGTCGGCAGAGCCAGCATCGTCCTGCGCGCAAATTGGATCGTCATTCCACGGCCATGCGCGTCTTGGCCGAGCTTGTCAGCCTCACTGATCCGTCCCCACCTTGCCAGCCGTTCGCTCCCTTTCTACGCCCCCGCCATTCGAGAGGATCAGAACACCATGCGCGCATTCATCTTTCCGGGGCAGGGTAGCCAGGCGGTCGGCATGGGCGCCGCTCTCGCGGCGGCGAGCGTGGCGGCGCGCGCGGTGTTCGAGGAGGTCGACGAGGCGCTCGGCCAATCGCTGTTCCGGCTGATGGCGCAGGGGCCGGCCGACGCCCTTACCCTCACCGAAAACGCCCAGCCGGCGATCATGGCCAACGCGCTCGCCGTGCTGGCGGTGCTGGAGAAGGAAGGCGGCGTGTCGCTGGCCGACAAGGCGGATTTCGTCGCCGGCCACAGTCTGGGCGAATATAGCGCTTTGTGCGCGGCGCAGGCGTTCGATCTGGCGACGACGGCGCGGCTGTTGAAGCTGCGCGGGCAGGCGATGCAGGCGGCGGTGTCGGCGGGCGAGGGCGCGATGGCGGCGCTGCTCGGCGCGGACTTCGCACTGGCCGAGGCGATCTGTGCGGAAGCGGCGCAGGGCGAGATCGTCCAGGCGGCGAACGACAATGGCGGCGGCCAGGTGGTGATCTCAGGCGCGAAAGCGGCGGTCGAGCGGGCGATGGCGCTTTCGAAGGAGAAAGGCGTGAAGCGCGCCCTCCCCCTCCCGGTCTCCGCCCCGTTCCACTGCGCGCTGATGCAGCCGGCGGCGGACGCGATGGCCGATGCGCTGGCCAGGACGGCGATCCGCGCGCCGCTGGTGCCGGTCTACGCCAACATCACCGCCGCGCCGGTCGCCGATCCGGACGCGATCCGCGATCTGCTGGTGCGGCAGGTCACCGGCACGGTGCGCTGGCGCGAGAGCGTCGAGGCGATGTGGACGGCGGGCGTCACCGATTTCGTCGAGCTGGGCGCCAAGGTGCTGGGACCGATGGTCAAGCGCATCGCGCCCGACGCGACCACGGTGAGCATCGTCACCATGGCCGATATCGAAGCCTTCGCGGCTAGCCTCTGAACACGCAAGTCCGACAAGCCGGTTCGTCCTGAGCGAAGTCGAAGGCCGTGCTCCAAAGGCCGGCCGTTGCTACCCAGGCGGAAAACGTCTGATCGGGAATGACCGCGATCGGTGGATTGCCGACGGCGGCTTTCAGCCGAGCGGCGGCTGTAGCTGCCTTTCCCAAAAACGACGGTGGATTGGGAAAGCCTGCTGAGCCGCTTGAATGGGGATGGCGGCTTGGCTCTCGACTTACGGTGCATCCGGCCCGGTTAACAGCGCTTAGCAACCCCTGCCACGTTGCTCTGACAATACCCCGCCTTCGTTTCGGCTATGACGCTCGCGGCAACTTCGCTTCGCGCAGACGGATTCTCTGTTAAGCGGATCCGAGACCTCGGAGGTGCAATGCGTATCGTCACGCACGGCTACGATCTTGCTGGGTGCGCTGCGTCGCTCGTATGGCCGGCGCTGATCATCGGCATCGTCGGCATGATCGACAGGGAGGCGCATGTTCGCCTCTCGGCCGATCTCTTTCTGGATGGCACCCGGCAGCGCGTGTGACGGCGCTCGACGACCATCTATTGGGGTGGCTGGACGTCAGGATCGCCGTGCCGGACGCTACGATGGCCCAGGCTCTGCGCCCCCGGCTGGAGGCGCTGGCGTGGGAAATGATGCCGCGTGTGATCGAGCAGGTGTTCGATGCGGTGGCCCCGGAGGAGATGCTGGAACTGACCAGGCTCGATCTCGATCTCGGCACGGTTCGCGCCGACGCGCTCGAGGAGAATGCACTGGCCGCGTTGCGCACGGCGCTGACCGAAGCGCTTGCCGCCGCCCTCCATCTCGCGCGTCACGGCATCGACGACCAAGCCCGGCTCACCGCTGCCGGGGTGGCACGGCTCGCGCGGTTCGAGAGCTTCCTCGCGAGCGGGACGCTTACCTTCCCCAATCGCCCTGGCACGTTCGACGTCGCGGACGAATTGCGCCGCCTCGCCAGCGACAGCCCCGTCGAACTCGTGGCCCTGCTGCGACGAAACGCCCGCCATCGGCACGTGCTGGAACGATTGGCGTTGCAGGCGGGTGAGGATGGGCTGGGATCGCTGCTCGGTCTGCTTGCACCCGCCGATGCCGCGGTGATCCTTGCGCTGCTGGTCGATATCGTCCTGGCCCATCGTTGGGCACCCGCTCCGCTTCTGAAGCGATTGTCCGAACCTGCGCTGAAAAACTTGCTTTGGGTGACCACGCTCGAATTCCTGCTGCGTGACGCCGGCAGCCAGTTCAACCGCCGCCGCTTCCTCGCCACGCTGATCGATCGCGAGGCGAAGCGGCTGGGGATCGCATTCGATGCCCTGCTCGAACTGCTCGCGGAAGCGGTGGCGGGCGCCGACGCGCGGGCGCCGCTGCGCTCCTCGTTACCCGGAACCCTGCGGGAACTGCTCGACGAGCGCCGCCGGAAACGGCCGCGGGCACACGCCATCGACGAGGGTAGGGGCAAGGGCGAGTCGCGACGCAGCGAACGGCTGGACGATGCTATCATAGCCGATGGGTGGCTCGGCGCCATCGAAGCCTCGCAAGGCGACCTTCAGACTGCGGAACACGCTCTGGAAGGTGTCAGGCTGCTCGAAATGGGCGGTGATCGTCGTGCTTTCCATCGCCTGATGCACAGGCTCGGCGAAGACGGCTTCGCGGCACTCGTGGCGACGATGGCTGGCGATCTCGCGCCGCGCCTGGCGAGCGAACTCGATCTTCTCGTGGCTTTGCACGGGCAGAGACAATTCTTTCCCATCGCGCGGTCTGCACTCAAACGGCAGGTCTCGGGGTTCATCCTCGCTTATCTGATACGCCATCGATCGGCACGCCTCGATCTGAAGGCTTTGTGGCGCGCGATTTTCGACGGGCTGGCAGCGGTGTCCCGGGTCGATGCCGTTGAACTCGCCGCACGAATGGCGGATCGGTTGCGTTCGGCGGATGGCGGCTCCGATACTGCGTTGCTGGCGGCGATCGCGCCCGGCAGCGAAAAAGAACGTCAGCCCACGGGAAACGAGAGCGCGGACGATCGTGACGCCGTCGCGGATCGTGCGCATCGCCTGCTGGCGCTGCTGCGCGCCAGCGCCAGCGGTGCAGAGTTCATCGCGGCGGCCGGACCGCTGTCGGAGCGTGAATTCGAGGCTGTGCTCGTCCTGTTCGCCCCGGTGGAGACGGTTTCGCTCCTGGCGGATGTCGCGTGGCTGGCAGCCCTGCACCGTGCGTCGCCGCTGCTCGATATGAGGCAGGGAGCATTCCTGGCGATGGCGCGGGCGGCGCTGCTCGACATGCTGCTGCACACGCCGGGCCATGTCGCGACCCGGCGCCGCGCCGCCTGGCGGGCGATCATAAAGCGCCTGGCGGTGGCGGCGGGCAGATCGTCGAGCGACTTTGCGGCCATGCTGCGTGGGCGATTGCGCGAGTCTGGTGTCCCGGCATCGCGCGATGTGCGGGCGGTCCCCTCGATCGTGTCCACGTCCGAGCGGCCGGAGCTTGCCGATCGACGCGCCGGTATCGAGCATTTCCTGCGTACGGGTATGCCTGCCGCGCGCGGTGCCGATCTCGTCGAGGCGCTGGCGAACGATCCTGTGTGGTTGGCCGATCGCTTCGATGCTCTGGCGCGCGAAATGCCGCCCGAGGAATTGGCCGATCGCCTGCTCGATTGGCTGATGCCGTCCGAAATCGCTGCGTTGCTCGCACCGGCGCAGGCCGGCGCGCTGATTTCGAGCGTCGCCCGAACGGCGGTTGCCGAACGGGATGCCTGGCGCGCTCTGCTCATTGTCTTGCTGCGCGGCGATACGCCGCCGCCAACAGATGGGAGAAGCCTTGGCAATTTCGAGCGGGCGGATCGCTTGGCCGCGCTGGCCGATTGGCTCGATCATGGTATCGGGGCAATGCCCGCCTCGCAAATGCGCGCGACCCCCTCCGATCCGCTCGCGCTGGACATGGCCGAGCTTATCAGCCTTCTGCTGGGGGAAGACGAGGAGGCGACGCTCATCCGTCTGAATCGCACCACCGCCGCGATGACGGCGCCGGAGGCCGAGCGGTTGCTGATGCGCATCGCGCCGTGGACCGCGCGGACGGACGGTCCGTTCACCACGCTTCTCCAGGGCGATGACGACAAGGGCCGGCGTTCGCTCCTGCTTCGCGCGGCAGCAGCCACGCTGATGGGGGCCGAGGTGGATTTTGCCGCTTTGTCGGTGCCGCTCGCGATCGAGCCGGAGCCGTCCTTGAAGCCGATGGCGGGCGATCGCAGCGGAAAGATGCCGGAGGTCGCCCATCTCCTCGCCTGGCTCGATGGCGGTTCCGCATCCGCGGCCGAGACCACCGAACTGGTACGCCTCTTCGTGCGACGCGCCGATGCCGGTGATCCTGCGCTCGCAGCCTTTCTCGCCAGCCGGCGGTCGAGCGCCCGAGCACGAGCCCGCTGGGCGGCCATCCTGCCGGTCCCTGCCCTGACCCGGCTCGTCCACCTCCTCGTGCCGACCGAGGCGCGCGCTCTGGTCGACGGCGTCATGCTGCTGGCGACTGCCTGGCGCCAGGTCGCGCCGTTCGGAGCGCGCCGGCCCGCGCAGCAGGACATCTGGCAGGCGCTGCTCGATCGGATCGTCGAGCCAGCGCGCGTTGCGGTGCCGAAGGTGATCGATGCGC
>CAXTMT010000164.1:0-5869 GCA_964245355.1 uncultured Sphingomonadaceae bacterium | reverse complement strand
ATCACCTATCTGCTGTTCGCGCTCATGCTCGGCCTGTTCGAGGTGCGGGCGCTGATGCTCGGCATCGCGCCGGTCGAGCTGCCGACGATGGTGATGGTGATCGGTTACGGGGCGGGGGTCGCCTCCGGCGTCGGTCTTCGCCCCCGCGTCGCGATCGCGGCGATGACGATCGGCATTTCGCCGGCAGCGGTGGTGCTCGTTTCCCGGCTCGATGCGATGCACGGCGCGACCGGCTTGTTCACCGCCGCGCTGCTGGTCGGCGGGATCGGCAGCGTACGCCGTCGCCATCGCGCAACCCTGGCCGATATCGAACGCCGCACCGCTTTTGCGACGCTCGCCCGTCGCGACGATCTGACCGCGATCCCCAATCGCCTCGGCCTGCGCGAATGGTATGCGCATCGGGTGCGGGGTGGACGATCGCAGATGCTGGCCGTCCACTGCCTCGATCTCGACGGGTTCAAGCCGGTCAACGATCGCTACGGCCATCCGGTCGGCGATCTGCTGCTGGTCGCGGTTGCGCGGCGGCTTGAGCATGCCATCCGCGAGAGCGATGTCGCCGCGCGCCTGGGCGGTGACGAATTCGCCGTCGTCCAGCTCGATGTCGTGCAGGAGGAACAGGCCCAGCAACTCGCCGATCGGCTGGTCGCGGCGATCGCGCAGCCGTTCGAGATCGACGGGCTGATCCTGCGCATTTCGACCTGCGTGGGCTTCATCGTCGCCCGCGATGCCGGGATCGAGACCCTGCTCAACCTGGCCGACGAGGCTTTGTACGATGCCAAAAGGGCAGGGCCGGGGCTCGCCACGCGGCTCGACCGCTCCGATGTGCCGGAGTGGATCGCGTGAGGCGGAAAACGCCGGATCCTATACCACCTGAAGCCCTACGATTTCTGCCGCGCCGCAGCAGAAAGGTTTGATCGCGCGGCCCGGTCGATGCAGGATGGCCTCCTCATTGTGGAGATCCGCATGGCCACCGCCCTCGCGCCGGACACGAACATTGTCCTGCCCCGCAACTGCACTTTCGAGGCCGAGGATTGGGCGATCCTTGCGCGGCACTGGTATCCCGTCGCGCTGGCCCGCGAGGTGGCGGACAAGCCGGTGGGCACCAGGCTGCTCGATCAGCCGCTGGTGCTGTACCGCGCCGATGGCGAACTGGTGATCGCGCCCGATATCTGCCCGCATCGCGGCGTGCCCCTGAGCCTCGGCACCCAGACCGATGCCGGCGTCGTCTGCGCCTATCACGGGCTGCGTTTCGGCGCGGCGGGGCGCTGCACCCATATCCCGGCGAACCCCACGCGCGACATCCCTTCGCGGATGCACCTCACGACCTTTCCTTCGGTCGAGCGCTACGGCCTGATCTGGACCTGCCTGCGCCCCGATGCCGATCGGCCCGCGCCCGGCGCGATCGCCGAAATGCCGCATTGGGACGAACCCGGCTTCCAGCGGATCACCTGCCCGTGGGTCGATATCTTCGGGTTCGCCGGGCGGCAGATGGAGGGGTTTCTGGATGTCGCGCACTTCGCCTTCGTCCACACCGCCACCTTCGGCGATGCGAACAATGCCGAGGTGCCGGATTATAAGACCAAGCGCACCGATTATGGCTTCGACGCCGAATATTGGAGCACGGTCGGCAATTATCCGATCGGCGTGGACGGGCGTGGGGTGCCGGACTTCCGCTGGCTGCGGCACTTCCGCTGCCACCTGCCCTTCACCGCGACGCTGGAAATCCACTTCCCCGGCACCGATCGGCTGGTGATCATGAACGCCGCCTCGCCGGTCTCGGCCAGGCACACCCGCCTGTTCGCGCCGATCGGCCGCAATTTCGACACCGATCTGCCGGTGCAGGACGTCTATGATTTCAACCAGCGCGTGTTCGAGGAGGACAAGGGCATCGTCGAGGCGCAGATGCCCGAATGCCTGCCGCTCGATCCGCTGATGGAAGCGCACATCCCGGCGGACATGAGTTCGATGGCGTACAGGCGCGGGCTGCGGGATATGGGACTGAGCCGGTTCTTCACGTCCTGAAAACCGTTCGCCCGCTTCTCGCCAGCCAAACCCGACC
Source organism: uncultured Sphingomonadaceae bacterium (assembly GCA_964245355.1). Classification (GTDB taxonomy): domain Bacteria; phylum Pseudomonadota; class Alphaproteobacteria; order Sphingomonadales; family Sphingomonadaceae; genus Sphingomonas_I. Next base: position 3,810 of record CAXTMT010000164.1, on the reverse strand, counting down.
CGCTCATGCTGAATAGGGATCGAGCTTGTCGAGAGCCCGTATCGAAGGACAAGCGTTCGGGAGTGTGCTTCGATACGAGCCCTCGATACGCCTCTGCGAGGCTACTCGGTCTACTCAGCATGAGCGGGTGGGGGGATGGGTGAGGGAAGCTCAGCTCCCCCGGTAGGTCGAATAGCCGAAGGGTGAGACCAGCAGCGGCACATGATAATGCGCGCCGTCCTCGGCGATGCCGAAGTCGATCTGCACCACGTCCAGGAACGGCGGATCGGGCAACGCCACCCCGCGCCGCCGGAAATAATCGGCGACGGCGAAACGCAGCCGGTAGCTGCCCCTGCCCAGCGGCAGGTCGCGCAAGGCCGGGCAGCGGCCGTCGGCGTCGGTGCGGCCCTTGAAGAGGGTGATCGCGTCCTGTTCCAGCGTCACCACCACCTCTGCGGCGGGGCAGCCGTGCGCGGTGTCGAGGATGTGGGTCGAGAGGGTCATGGCTGCGCGCCTTGCTGATCGGCGACGAATTCCAATTCGTCATAGGCTTCGTAGGCGGCGAGGATATCCGCCTGATCGTCGAGGAAAATCTGGCACGCGACGCCCTCGACCAGCCGGGGGATCGCATATTTGAGACCGGAGAGCGCGGCGGCCGAGAGTCCCAGGCTGATCAGCGCCGAATAGTTGAAGGCGAACAGGCCGTGCAGCCGCGCGTCCGCGGCCGCATCCCTGCCCTGCAGCTCGAAGCCGGGGCCGAGATAGGGATGGGCGTCGATCAGCGGGTTGGCGTCGGCCGGCGGCGTGTAGCGATCGCGCCAGCGCAGCACGTCGTCGGCGAGGTCGGACAGTTCGGGGCGCAGCTTGGGATCGGTGACGAGGCCGGTCGAGAGGATGAGGAAATCGAACGCGTAGCGGCCCTTCGGCGTCTCGACCGTCACGGCATCGCCTTCCTCGGCGACTTTCGTCCAGCCTTCGCCGAGACGGAGGGTGAAGCCGGGCCAGGCGGCGGCGCGCGCGAACGTGTCGTTGGTCGGCGGCTGGTTGCGCGTGAAGAAGCTCCGCATCACCGCATATTTGCCGGCATCGTCGAGCGCGGCGAAGCGGCCGACCAGCCCCGATTGCTCCATGAAGCGGATCGGATTGACGCGCGGCATTTCCGGCCGGCGCAGGAACACGTCGACCGAGGCGGCGCCCAGCCCCAGCGCATGCTGGGCGTTGTCGAACGCCGAGGCGCCGCCGCCGAGGATGGCGAGGCGCTTGCCCGCGAGCTTGGCGAAGTCGATCGTCTGCGAGGTGTGGGCGTAGCGCTCGGGCGGCAGAGCCTCGCCGACGAAAGTGGGCACATGCCACGCGCCACCACCCTGAATACCCGTCGCAAGCACCACTTTGCGGGCGCGAATGGGGATACCGCCGGTGGTCCCCATCGTGTGGACGCCATTTTGCCACGGTCCGACACGGGTTACTCCCGTCCGGTTCTGGACCGGCAGGGCGAGTACATGGCGAAACCAACGCAGATAGGCCATCCAGTCGCGCCGCGGGATCTTATCGATCGCCTCCCACGCCGCCGCGCCTTCACGCGCCTCCCAATAAGCGCGGAAGGTGAGGCTGGGGATGCCGCCGTCGATCGCGGTGATCCCTTTCGGCGTGCGCAGCGTGATCATCCGCGCATAGGTATCCCACGGGCCTTCGTAGCCCGCCGGATTCTCGTCCAATATCAGGATGTTGGAAATACGCTCGCGCAGCAGGCCGAATGCCGCGCCGAGCCCGCTCTGCCCGGCGCCGACGATGACGACATCGTAGGCGCCGTCACGGGGCGTGACCCAGGTGGGGGCGCCGTAGCCGAGCTTGGCGAGATCGGCGCGGACCTGGGTTTCGAGGGCTTCGAGGCTCATTCCACCACATCCATCAGGCGCAGATGCACGATCTTGCCGATCTCCGCGTGTGCGGCCGCGATCTCCTGCGCTTCGTCGTGGCCCAACCGTTGCCGCATCGCGGCGAGGATGCCCTGTTTGTCGGTCAGACGCACACAGATGATGAAGGGGAAGCCGAAGCGTTCGCGGTAGCGCCGGTTGAGGTCGTGGAAGCGGTCGAACTCGTCCGGGCTCAGCCGGTCGAGGCCGGCCGAAGCCTGTTCGGCGTTGGAGGCATCGGTCAGCCTCTTGTCGATCGCCGCCTTGCTCGCGAGTTCGGGGTGGGCGCGGAGCAGCTTGATCTGGTCGTGGACGTGCGCCTCCGCGACCACGTCCGCCATCGCCGTTTCCATCGCGGCGAGATCGGCGAACGGCCGGCGCTTGCCCGCTTCGATCACGATCCAAGGGCTATGTTCGAACAGGAAGCCGAAACGGCCGACGAAATCCTCGTCGGCCAGCGCATTGATGGCGTCGATCGTCACGATCGCGTACCTTCGATCGAGACGTGCGCCGAGACGACTTTCCAGCCATCGGCGAAGCGCACCCACGCCTGGCTCTGCCGGCCACGCCGGGGATCGCCTTCGCGGGCGAATTCGGCGTTGGCGGTGGCGAAATCGCGGCCGAAGGTATGGATTTCGATCCGGGTCAGCGCCCGCTGCGGCGAGCCGCCACGGCCTTTGCGAAATTCCCGGATCGCCTCGATCCCGTAAAGCACTTCGCCGACGCCGTAGCGGATGGTGGAAGGCGCATCGTGGAACACGCTGTCCATCGCGGCGATGTCGTCGGCCATCAGCGCGGCCTCGTAGGCGTCGAAAGCGGCGCGGACGTCGGCGACGGTGGCGGGATCGTCGAGGGTCACACGTTTTCCCCGTCATTCCGGCGAAGGCCCGAATCCATTGGCGCTCCGTCGCACAAGGAACCGAACGCGACAGGCGTCTGGATCCCGGCCCTCGCCGGGACGGCGACGGAGAGAGCGGTCACCGCAAGCCTCACCCCGGATACTCCCCCATCCAATGCCGCGCGATGTCGATCCGCCGCGCCACCCACGCATCCCCGCTCGCCAGTACATGATCGCAGAAGCGCGCCACCGCCCGCGCCCGCGCCGGCTTCCCCGCGATGCGGCCGTGCAGGCCCACCGACATCATCCGTCCGCCCTCCTCGCGCAACTGATCGAACGTGTCGCGCAGGTAATGGAAGAATTGATCGGGCGCGGTGAAGCCGTTGAGCGCGACGAACTTCATGTCGTTCGCGTCGAGCGTGTAGGGCACGATCAACTGCCCGCCCGCCCGATAGGGCAGGTCGTCGGCATAGCTGTCCGCATCGTAGACGAAGCCGCCTTCCTCGGCGACGAGGCGCGCGGTGTTGGGCGAGGTGCGGCCTTGATACCAGCCGAGCGGGCGGCTGCCCGTCAGCTTCGTATGGAGCGCGATCGCCTCGGCGATATGGGCGCGTTCGACCTCTTCGGGCACGGTCTGATAGTCGATCCAGCGCAGCCCGTGGCTGGCGATCTCCCAATCGGCGGCCTGCATCGCCGCGATCGCTTCAGGGTTCGCCTCCATCGCCTTGGCGACGCCGAAGACGGTGACGGGCAGGCCGCGTTCGACGAAGATACGGTGCAGGCGCCAGAAACCGGCGCGGCTGCCATATTCGTAAAGGCTCTCCATCGCCATCGCGCGGGCCGGGTGACTGGCGGCGCCGACCATTTCGGAGAGGAAGGCCTCGGAGCCTTTGTCGCCGTTGAGGACGCTATTCTCCGCACCCTCCTCGTAATTGATGACGAACTGGACGGCGATGCGCGCGCCGTTCGGCCAGCGGGAATCGGGTGGGGCGGCACCGTAGCCGGTGAGATTGCGCATCATCAGATCCTCTCCGAGCTTGCTCGGGGAGGGGGACCGCTCGCGCAGCGAGTGGTGGAGGG
>CAXTMT010000163.1:0-5875 GCA_964245355.1 uncultured Sphingomonadaceae bacterium | reverse complement strand
TCACCAACGCGGAGGCGGAAGCGGCGGCGCTCGTCGCGCTGCCCGAGATCATCCGCGAGACCGGGCTGGTCTGCGCCGCCATCCTCCCAGCAAATGCGCTCGTCCGCCAGACCCGCGGCGCGTTCATCGGTCGATATCAAGCCGAAGCCGATCGCGCCTGGCCGACCGCGCGCGCCGCGCTGGTCAAGCTCAGCGACCCCGCCGCCAAGCTGCTCCTCCAGTCCGATTATGCCCGGCCTTTGCTCGTCTCGCTGCTTGTGCCGCAGCTGGTCGGGCATATCGACACCGCCGATTGCGGCACGCTCGATCGGCTGGCGACGCTGCTGGCGCCGCTGCCGCCGCGCAACACCGCCGGTGTCGTCGTCACGACGCTTGCCTGGCTCAAGACGCAAAAGGCCAAGGGCAAGACCGCGTCGGTGCCCGACCTGCCGCTCTGCCCTGAGGCGGGGCGGTGATGGCGAGCGAATCGCTCCTTCCCGCCGAGCTGCTCGACGCTGCCCAGGCGGTGATCGATGCGAACCGAGCCGCCGGGCGCACCGTCGTGGTGGCGGAGAGTTGCACCGGCGGCCTGGTCTCGGCGGCGCTGACCGAATTGCCGGGCTCGTCCGATGTGTTCGAGGCGGGGTTCGTTACCTATTCCAACGACGCGAAGCTGGCGATGCTCGGGGTCAGCGGCGACGTCCTCGACACCTTTGGCGCGGTGTCGATCGCGGTGGCGTGGAGCATGGCGCAGGGTGCGCTCGCCCGGAGCGGCGCCGATGTCGCGGTGGCAATTACGGGCGTGGCAGGTCCCGGCGGCGGATCGGTCAAGAAGCCGGTCGGCACCGTCGTTTTCGCCCGCGCGCTGAAGGGCGGCGATCCCGGCGACGTCCATGCCGAACGCAAGGATTTCGGCGATCAAGGGCGCGGGGGCGTGCGGCTTCAGGCGGCGCTGTGCGCTCTCGAACTGCTGATGCCGGGCGCCGACACCGCGCCGTAGAGCGCCGCCGCGCGCGCCTCGAACGCGCCGATCATCCGGCGCAGCGCCGCCTGGAACACCTGCCCGGCCAGCATCTCGAACACCCGGTTCTTGAAGGCAAAGTCAACGCTGAAATCGACGGTGCAGCCGTCGCCATCGGGCCGGAACCGCCATTCGTTGCGCAGGAATTTGAGCGGGCCCTCGATATAGTCGACCGTGACCGCGTCCGGGCGCGACTTGCGTACCCGGCTGGTGAAGGTCTCGCGCAGGCCCTTGAAGCCGACGATCATGTCGGCGAGCGTCTCGGTCGGCGTATCCTGCCGCACGCGCATCGCGATCACCCAGGGCAAGAACTCGGCATAGCGCTTCACGTCGGCGACCAGATCGAACATCTGCTCGGGCGTGTAGGGCAGCCGCCGCGTCTCGCTATGCTTGGGCAAGTTTCGCCTCTCGCGCGCTCCGCATCTTTGCGAAATCATCGCCGGCATGATAGCTCGACCGGGTCAACGGCGAGGCGGCGACGAGCAGGAAGCCCTTGGCGCGGGCAATGCCGGCATAGGCGTCGAACGCCTTGGGGGTCACGAACTCGGCGACCTTGGCGTGGCGCGGGGTCGGTTGAAGATACTGGCCCATCGTCAGGAAATCGATGTCAGCCGAGCGCATATCGTCCATCACCTGATGCACCTCGAGCCGCTCCTCGCCCAGCCCGAGCATGACGCCCGACTTGGTGAAGATCGACGGATCGTGGCGCTTGACGCTCTCAAGCAGCCGCAGCGAGGCATAATAACGCGCGCCGGGCCGGATCGTCGGATACAGGCGCGGCACCGTCTCGAGATTGTGGTTATAGACGTCGGGCCGCGCCGCGACGATCGCCTCGACCGCGCGCTGGTGCTTGTTGCGGAAATCGGGGGTCAGGATTTCGATGGTGGTCGAGGGGGTGGTCCGACGAAGCGCTTCGATCACCTTGACGAACTGGCTCGCGCCGCCGTCGGGCAGGTCGTCGCGGTCGACCGACGTCACGACGATGTGCGTCAGGCCCAGTTCGGCGGCGGCGTCAGCGGTGTGCTGCGGCTCCAGCGGGTCGACCGCGCGCGGCATCCCGGTCTTGACGTTACAGAAAGCGCAGGCGCGCGTGCAGGTATCGCCAAGGATCATCACCGTGGCGTGCTTCTTGGTCCAGCACTCGCCGATATTGGGGCACGCTGCCTCCTCGCATACCGTCGCGAGGCCGAGGCGGCGCATCAGCCCCTTGGTTTCGGCGAAGCCGACGCTGGTCGGCGCCTTGACCCTGATCCAGTCGGGCTTGCGCTCGCGCGGCACGCGGGCGAGAGGCGTCATCTCGTTCATACGCGCGAAATAGTCGTTGCGGCAGGCGAGCACAACCAAGCGCGCAGAGGGAGCAGACGGTGACGGACATGACGATCGAAAGCCTGTTCGACCGGTGGAACGAGACGCTGCAAAGCGGGGACGCGGCTCGGGTCGCCGCGCTATACGCCGACGACGCGATCCTGCTGCCGACCGTGTCCAACCAGGTGCGGCACAACCACGCCGAGATCGCCGACTATTTCGTGACGTTCCTGAAAAAGAAGCCGTTCGGGCGGATCGACGAGTCCAACGTGCGCGCCTTCGGCGACATCGCGATCAATTCCGGCGGCTATACCTTCGCGCTCACCCAGGATGGCGTCGTCAGCGACGTGCGGTGCCGCTTCACCTTCGTCTATCGGCGCGAGGGCGAGGGTTGGAAGATCATCGAGCATCACTCGTCGCAGATGCCCGAATAAGCTCAGGCGTCGGGCACGCTCGCCGTCCAGCCGCGCGGGCGCAGCACCAGCCAGTAATAGGCCGCCGACAGCCCGATCTGCGCCGCCGTCGCGATCAGCGCGGTGCGACCGTTCTCGACATCGAGCCAACTCGCCCAGCCGATCAGCGCCAGCCCGGCGAAGGTCGCGATCGGCGCCAGCGGATAGAGCGGCATCCGATAGCTGCCCGGCGCGATCAGCCCTCGCCGCCGCGCCGCGATCGAGGCGACCGCGAGGCCGGCATAAATCGCAATCAGGCCGGTCCCGCTCAAGATTTCGAGCTGCTTCAAGTCGACGAAGCACAGTGCCATCCCTACCCCGCCGACGATTAGCGTCGCCAGCCACGGCGAGCGCCAGCGCGGATGGATCGCGACCATCCAGCGATCGAGCGGGCGCCCCCAGCTGCAATCGCGCGCGGTGCCGTAGAAGAAACGCGCGCAGGCCAGCACCCAGGCGATGATCGCGTTGACGATCGCCAGCGCGACCCCGATCGCGACGGCTTGCGAGACCCGCTCCCCCGCCAGCGCCGTCACCAGATCGCCGAACGGATTGCGAGAGGCGAGCAGCGCCGGCAGGTCGACCGCGCCGAGCAGCGCCGCCAGCATCGGCACGCCTTCGAGGAGCAGGGTGTAGATGAGCGCCAACAGGATCGACCGCGCGATCCGCCGGGGCGCTTCCTGCATCTCCTCGCCGAAATAGACCGCGACGCCATAGCCGTTGAACGCGAAGATCGCGATCGACGCGGCGACGCCGATCGAGGTCAGCGACGTCGGCGCCAGCGTGGCCCCCTGCGCCACCACCGGCGCGGTAAGGAACGCCAGCGGCGAGTGTTGGGCATGAACCAGCCCCAGCCCCGACACGACCAGCAGCACCAGCACCTCGAGCAGCAGGAAAGCGCCGGTGACGACCGCATTGATGCGAATGTTGAGCAGCGCCACCAGCGTGCACGCCGCTACCACCGTAATCGCGGTCGGCACTTGGGGGAGATTGGGAAAAACTCCCTCCAGCACCGCACGGATGCCGAGCCCGGCGACCGGCAGGAAGATCAGGTTGTTGAACACGTTGACGCCCAGCATCACAAAGCCGGCGAGCGGCCCCAGCGTGCGCGCGACCATCACATATTCGCCGCCCGCGATCGGCCACGTCGCCGACAGCTCGGCATAGATATACGCGGTGGCGACGCAGACGAGCGCCGCGATCACCGTCGCCCAGATCGCTCCGGTTCCCGCCTCTTGGAACATGCCGGGGATGATGACGAACACCGACGATGCCGGCGTTGCCACCGACAAGGTCAGGAACAGGACGCCGACCACGCCGAGGCTGCGGGTAAACCCCGGTCGGCCCTGATCGATCGGCTCCCTCGTCATCCCCACCCCTTCGTCATGCCGGCTGGCTCAGCCCGCCTTTGCCGTCTCCGCCGTCGAGCGCAGGTTGAGTTCCTTGAGCTGCCGCGCCGACACGAAGCTCGGCGCGCCCATCATCAGGTCCTCCGCCTTCTGCGTCATGGGGAAGACGATCACCTCGCGAATGTTCGGCTCGTCGGCTAGCAGCATGACGATGCGGTCGATCCCCGGTGCGGAGCCTCCGTGTGGCGGCGCGCCGTATCTGAACGCGTTGATCATGCCGGCGAAGTTGGTGTCGACGTCCTCGCGGGTGTAGCCGGCGATCTCGAACGCCTTGTACATGATCTCGGGCCGGTGGTTACGGATCGCGCCCGACGACAGCTCGATGCCGTTGCAGACGATGTCATATTGATAGGCGAGGATGTCGAGCGGGTCCTTGCTCTCCAGCGCTTCCAGCTCGCCCTGCGGCATCGAGAAGGGATTGTGGCTGAAGTCGACCTTCTTGGCGTCCTCGTCATATTCGAACATGGGGAAGTCGACGATCCAGCAGAACTCGAACCGGCTCTGGTCAATCAGGCCGAGCTGGTCGGCGACGCGGGTCCGGGCGAGGCCGGCCAGTTTTGCCGCTTGCGCGGCGGGGCCGGCGGCGAAGAACAGGCCGTCGTCGGGGCCGAGCCCGAGCGCGTCGGCCATCGCGGTCATCTTGTCCTCGCCATGGTTCTTGGCGATCGGGCCGCCCCACTCGCCGCCTTTGCGGGTGGCGTAGCCGAGGCCGGCGAAACCGTCGCCCTGTGCCCAGCTGTTCATGTCGTCGAAGAACTTGCGGCTTTTCTCGGCGGTGCCCGGCGCGGGAATGGCGCGGACGACATCGCCCGCCTCGACGATCGAGGCGAAGCGACCGAAGCCAGAACCTTGGAAGTGATTGCTCACATCGCTGACTAGGATGGGATTGCGCAGGTCGGGCTTGTCGTTGCCGTACTTCAGCATCGACTCGCGATACGGGATACGCCGGAACGGCAGCGCCGAGACGGTCCGCCCCTTGCCCTGCCAATCGGCGAACTCCTCGAACACGCCGTGCAAGACCGGCTCGATTGCGGCGAACACGTCGTCCTGGGTGACGAAGCTCATCTCGAAATCGAGCTGATAAAATTCGCCCGGTGAGCGATCGGCGCGCGCGTCTTCGTCCCGAAAGCACGGCGCGATCTGGAAATAACGGTCGAAGCCTGCGACCATCAACAGCTGCTTGAACATCTGCGGCGCCTGCGGGAGCGCGTAGAACTTGCCAGGATGGACACGGCTGGGGACCAGATAGTCACGCGCGCCCTCGGGCGACGAGGCGGTCAGGATCGGCGTCTGGAACTCGGTGAAGCCCTGGCCGATCATGCGCTGGCGGATCGACGCGATCACCGCCGAGCGCAGGACGATATTGGCGTGGATGCGCTCGCGCCTGAGGTCGAGATAGCGGTTTTTCAGGCGAATATCCTCGGGATACTCGGCCTCGCCCGCCACCGGCATCGGCAGTTCCTGGGCCGCCGACTGAACCGTCACAGCCTGCGCGAACACTTCGATCTCGCCGGTCGCTAGGTTCGGGTTCGCGGTCGCCTCGGACCGCGCCTTCACCATGCCGTCGATCGTCACGACCGATTCGACGCGCACCGTCTCCAGCATCGCCAGCGCCGGCGAATCGGCGTCGGCGACGATCTGGGTCAGGCCGTAATGATCGCGCAGATCGACGAACAACACGCCGCCATGGTCGCGCTTGCGATGCACCCAGC
>CAXTMT010000162.1:0-5938 GCA_964245355.1 uncultured Sphingomonadaceae bacterium | reverse complement strand
CGTCAGCATCGGAATCTGCTTCGGCGTCGCTCGCCAACACTGCAAAGACTGGCGAAGTGGATCGAGGCACCTCGATCAGCATCGCCAGCCGCTCGATCCCCGCCGCCCAGCCGACCGCCGGCGTGTGCGGGCCGCCCAGTGTCTCGATCAGCCCGTCGTAGCGCCCGCCGCCGAGCACGGTCCCTTGCGCGCCCAGCCGATCGGTGACGAATTCGAACGCGGTGTGGCGATAATAATCGAGGCCGCGCACCAGCCGCGCGTTGCGCGTCCACGGTACGGCCGCCGCGTCGAGACCCTTGGTCACCGCCTCGAAGAAAGCGCCTGCCTCGCGCGACATATGCGCGTCGATCTCGGGCGCGGCGTCGGCGATCGGACGGTCGCGCGGGTCTTTGGAGTCGAGGATGCGCAGCGGATTCTTGGCGAGGCGATCGAGGCTCTCTTCGGAAAGCGCGCCGCGATTGGCCTCGAAATGCGCGACCAGCGCCTCGCGCCATGCATCGCGCGTCGCGCTGTCGCCGAGCGTGTTGAGCTGGAGGGTCACGCCCTCGGCAACGCCCAGTTCGTGCAGAAGCTGATCGGCGAAGGCCAAAAGCTCGACATCCGCCGCCGGCTCGGCCGCACCGATCACCTCGGCATCCAGTTGGTGAAACTGGCGGAAGCGGCCCTTCTGCGGGCGCTCGTAGCGAAACAGCGGGCCGTGCGTGGCGACCTTCAGCGGCGCATAGTGCTGCCAGCCCTCGGTCAGGTACGCGCGGGCGATGCCGGCGGTGAATTCGGGGCGCAGCGTCAGGCTGTCGCCGCCGCGATCCTCGAACGAATACATTTCCTTGGAAACGACGTCGGTGGTCTCGCCCAGCGAGCGCGCAAAGACGGCGGTCGATTCGAACACCGGCGTCTCGATCCGGCCGAAGCCATAGAGCCGCCGCACCCGCTCGAACGTCTCGACCACCTTGCCGAAGCGGGCGGCCTGCTCGCCGATCATGTCCTGCGTACCGCGGATCGGGCGCGGTGTTTCGATTTTCGCCATGGCGGGCGCTCTAAAGCCAATTCCGGCGAACGTCACCCGCGTGGTGCGCGCTTGACAAAAAGAACAAAGTGTGTACGGATATCTCGATCATGACAGCCCCGATTCTCTCCCTGCCCCGCGCCGGCCGCGCATTTGTGTCCGTTCAGAAAGCCACGAAAGCCACTTGCGGCGCCGAAGGCCACGAAGGCCATGACTTTCGGGCGCATTCGGGGCCTTGCTCCTGTTGCATCGCAGCATTAGGGCCACGCCCATGAACATCGAACTCATTCCGATCGGCAAGAATCCTCCTGAAGAGCTGAACGTCATCATCGAGGTGCCCACCGGCGGCGAGCCGGTGAAGTACGAGTTCGACAAGAAATCCGGCGCCCTGTTCGTCGATCGCATCCTGCACACGCCGATGCGCTATCCGGCGAACTACGGCTTCGTGCCGCACACGCTCTCGCCCGACGGCGATCCGCTCGACGCGCTGGTGATCTCGCGCTCGCCGTTCATTCCGGGTTGTGTGGTCAGCGCGCGCCCGATCGCGGTGCTGAAGCTGGAAGACGAGGCCGGCGGCGACGAGAAATTGGTCTGCGTCCCCTCGAAATCGACCTTCCCTTATTATAACGACGTGATGGAAAAGAGCGATCTGCCCGAGATCGTGATGGAGCAGATCGAGCACTTCTTCACCCATTACAAGGACTTGGAAAAGACCAAGTGGGTGCGGATCGGCGAATGGGGCGATACCGCCGAGGCGCATCGCATCATCCTCGAAGCGATCGAAACCGCCAAGGTGAAGAAAGCCCAGACCGGCGACGATGCGGGCGTGAAGCAGCTTTGATTTCTTTGGGATCGGCGGTCGATCCGCTTATCCTTCCGCCAAAGCCGGGAACAATCCTTACGCCCGCGTACTGAAACGGACGATGCAGGCGACCTCTCCCGTCAGTCCCGAACAACGCGCGAGGCAGCAGGCCGCGCCCTTGCCACCGCGTGTGCACCCGCTGTCGCGCAGTTACGAGATCACGCGCCGCGTCGTGCTCGGCGTTTATGCCGACGGCTTCATTCACGCGGGCAACCTCGCCTATCTCGCGCTGCTGACGCTGTTCCCTTTCTTCATCGTCACCGCCGCGCTCGCCCACCTGCTCGGCCGCAGCGCCGACACGATGGTCGCGATCGAAAGCGTGCTGCGCAATCTGCCCAGCTCGATCCGCTATTTCCTCCAGCCGACCGTTCTCGACGTGCTCCACCAGCGCACCGGATCCTTGCTCTGGCTCGGCGGGCTGGTCGGCCTGTGGACCACGGGCAGCTTCATCGAGACGATCCGCGATATCCTCCGCCGCGCTTACGGGGTGAAGGAATGGAAACCGTTCTGGCGCTACCGCGTGGGATCGTCGGTGCTGACCGTCGTGGCGGTGGTGCTGATGCTCACCGCCTTCAGCCTGCAGCTCGCGCTGACCGGGGTCGAGCAATTCGTCTTTCACCTCATCCCCGGCGCGCGGGGATTGCTCGGCTGGATCGGCTGGAGCCGGGTCGCGCCGCTCGTCACCCTGCTCGGCGCGCTCTACCTGATCTTCTATTCGCTCACCCCCAGCAAATATCGCTACGCCGGCGCGCCGAAATGGCCGGGCGCGGTGTTCACCACCGCCTGGTGGACCGGGATCACCGCCGCGCTGCCCCGCGCGCTGGCTTTGCTCGGCGGATATGATCGCACTTACGGCAGTCTGGCGGGCGTCGTCGTCGCGCTGTTCTTCTTCTGGCTGGTCGGCTTCGGGCTGGTGATCGGCGCGCAACTCAACGCGGCACTGGCGGAAACCCCGGCGGAGCGCGTAAGGGGCACACAGGACGCCGCCGAGGAGGGATGATGGCAGGGCTGATGCAGGGCAAGCGTGGGCTGATCATGGGCCTCGCCAACGATAAAAGTCTCGCCTGGGGTATTGCCAAGGCCTTGTCCGAACAGGGTGCCGACCTCGCGTTCAGCTATCAGGGTACGGCAATGGAGAAGCGTGTCCGCCCGCTGGCGGAGGAATTGGGGGTGCCCCTGCTGGTCGATTGCGACGTCTCGAGCGAGGCGGATATGGACCGCGCGTTCGCGACACTTTCGCGAGCCTGGCCGACGATCGATTTCCTCGTCCACGCCATCGGCTTTTCGGACAAGAGCCAGCTGCGCGGAAAGTTCTACGATACCACGCTCGACAATTTCCTGATGACGATGAACATCTCGGCCTACAGCTTCGTCGCGGTGTGCCGGCGCGCGCGGGCGATGATGCCGAACGGCGGCTCGCTGCTGACGCTCAGCTATTACGGCGCCGAGAAAGTGATCCCGCACTATAACGTGATGGGCGTGGCGAAGGCGGCGCTGGAGACCAGCGTGAAATATCTCGCAGTCGATATGGGGCCGGAGAATATCCGGGTGAACGCTATCTCCGCCGGCCCGATCCAGACGCTGGCGGCGCGCGGCATCGGCGATTTCAACTATATCATGAAGTGGAATCAGCTGAATTCGCCGCTGAAGCGCAACGTGACGATCGAGGATGTCGGCGGCGCGGGCGTCTATCTGCTCTCCCATCTGGCGAGCGGCGTGACCGGCGAGATCCACCATGTCGACGCCGGCTACAACGTCATCGGCATGAAGGCGGAGGACGCCCCGGATATCGCTTTGGCGTAGCGGAATGCCCGTCATATTCCGGGAAGCTGGCTTTCGCTTCCATTTCTTTTCAGCCGAAGGGGAGCCGCTCGAACCAGTCCATATCCATGTCGCGAGACCAGGAGCGGATGCGAAGCTTTGGCTGTATCCAGAGGTGCGTGTCGCTTATAATAAGCGATTGAGCCCGAGAGAGCTGCGTGTGGTCGAGGAGATCGTCATGCGGCGCCGACAGGAAATTGAAGATGCATGGAACGCCTTTTTCGCCTGAAGCAGTGAGTGTCGAATTCGATGACGATTCGATGTGGGTGGCGCTCGAAGACGGACGCACGATCGGTGTGCCGCTTGCCTGGTATCCCCGCTTGCTAAATGGTGTCCCCGAAGCGCGCCGTGACGTCTTCATCTCACCAAGCGGTCTTCATTGGGAAACGTTGGACGAGGATATTTCAATCGCCAGTCTGCTGGCCGGCCATATGGGAAGTACCATGCCCGCGCGCGCCGCGTGAGCTACAACAGCTTCGGCCGTGTTTTCCGCTTCACCACTTGGGGGGAAAGCCACGGGCCTGCGCTCGGCGCCGTCGTCGATGGCTGTCCGCCGGGGCTGGCGCTCACCGAAACCGATATCCAGCCTTTCCTCGACAAGCGCCGTCCGGGCACCTCGCGCTTCACCACGCAGCGGCAGGAGCCCGATGCCGTCCGCATCCTCTCGGGCGTATTCGCAGGGCGCACGACCGGTACGCCGATCAGCCTGATGATCGAGAATGTCGACCAGCGTTCGAAGGATTATTCGGAGGTCGCGCTCGCCTATCGGCCGGGGCACGCGGACTATGCCTATGACGCCAAATACGGTTTTCGCGACTATCGCGGCGGCGGGCGCTCCTCGGCGCGCGAGACGGCGGCGCGGGTCGCGGCGGGGGCGGTGGCACGGACGGTGATTCCCGAGGTGCGGATTCGCGCGTATTTGGTCGAGCTGGGCGGCGACGCGATCGACCGGGCGGCGTTCGACGACGCGCAGATCGATGCGAATCCCTTCTTCTGCCCCGACGCCGCGGCCGCTTTGCGCTGGGAAAAGATCGTCGACGAGGCGCGCAAGGCGGGTTCGTCGGTCGGCGCGATCGTCGAATGCGTGGCCGAGGATGTGCCCGCCGGCTGGGGTGCGCCGCTCTACGCCAAGCTCGATTCGGAGCTCGCGGCGGCGTGCATGTCGATCAATGCCGTCAAAGGAGTCGAGATCGGCGACGGCTTCGCGGCGGCGCGGCTGACCGGCGAGGAAAATGCCGATTCCATGCGAGAAGGCCCATCCGCAAGGCCCCTCTTCGGCGCCAACCATGCTGGCGGGGTCGCAGGGGGCATCGCCACGGGGCAGCCGGTGGTCGTCCGCATCGCGCTCAAGCCCACGTCTTCGATCCTCACACCCGTGCCGACGGTGGGGCGAGACGGCACCGACACCACGATCCGCACCGTGGGTCGCCACGATCCGTGCGTGGGCATCCGCGCCGCGCCGGTGCTGGAAGCGATGGTCGCCCTCGTGCTGGCGGACCAGAAACTGCTCCACCGCGCGCAGTGTGGGTGAAGGAAGGCCGCTTTAGCCTCCCAAAGTCTTCCACGCATGGACTTGATCGCGGCGCATCCCTAGATCGCGCGCATCATGGCGATCCGCTTTCACAAGATGCACGGGCTCGGCAACGATTTCGTGGTGATCGATGCGCGCGACGGCAGCGTCGCAATCGACGGCGTACGCGCGGCGCGGATCGCCGATCGCCGCGAGGGGATCGGCTGCGATCAGGTGATCGTGCTGGAGCCGTCCGACACCGTCGATGCCTTCATGCGCATCTTCAACACCGACGGCAGCGAATCCGAAGCGTGCGGCAATGCCACGCGCTGCGTCGCGATGCTGATCGGCGGTTCCTCGACGATCGAGACGCTGGCCGGATTGCTGAAGCTCGAAGTGCAGGAGGGCGGCGCCGGCGTCGACATGGGCGCGCCGCGTTTCGATTGGGATGCCGTGCCACTCGCTTATCCGGCCGACACCACCGTGCTGCCGGTCGCGTGGGAAGAGCTGGAACACCCGATCGCGCTCAACGTCGGCAACCCGCACGTCATCTTCTTCGTAGCCGATACCGATGCCGTCGATCTGGGACGGCTGGGGCCGATCATCGAGCATGATCCGCTGTTTCCGGCGCGCATCAACGTCGATGTCGCGACGATCGAGAGCCCGCACCGCATCCGCCTGCGCGTCTGGGAACGGGGCACCGGCCTTACCCGCGCCTGCGGCACCGGCGCCTGCGCGA
>CAXTMT010000161.1:0-5943 GCA_964245355.1 uncultured Sphingomonadaceae bacterium | reverse complement strand
CCTTCGGGCTAAACGCGAGCTTCACGCGCGTCGGATATTGAGCGTCATGTTCGACGATCGAGAATTGATAACGCGACTGCTCACTCGGCAAGAACGGGAGCTTCAGATCGTTCGCGGCCTTCGCGTTCTTTGCTTCTTTGTGTTTCGCGCGTCGCGCGTCCGCCTTGGCTTGCGCTTCCGCCGTCTTGTCTTTGCCGTCCTCCGTGTAGCTCATCACCTTCACGATGCGGTCACGCGGAGCGCCGGTCGGCGTCGAGCGCATCGTCATCTCTTTCACGTCCGTCGCCTTGCCGTTGCTGTCGACGCTCTCGAAGTGACCCGTGAACGTGAAGGCACCACGCGTCTTCATGTCTTCGATGCGCTGCGCGTGTTGACCGAGACCGGTCAGCAGCTCATATTGCGAAAGGCCAGTCGCCGCGGCGAGACAGGGCAAATCGTAGCGGAATCCGATCCAGTCGCCCTCTCGTGCACCGTTTTCCGTAACATCGACCGCGATGAGGTCCATCGAGATTCGGCCGACAATGGGTGCGCCATCGACCGTTTCGAGATGGGGACCGAGCTTGCGGACCAGTCCGTCGGCATAGCCGAGATTGACGATCGCGATTCGAGACGCGCGCGCTGGCGTCCAGGTCGCGCCATAGCCGACTGGCGCGCCGACACCGACGTCCCGGATCTGCAAAACCTCCGCCGCAAGCGTCACCACCGGTCGGATCGCCGTGCCGGGCACGGGTTGGCCGCCATAGAGTGCGAGGCCGGGTCGGGTGAGATCGAAGCCGTAATCGGGGCCGAGCAGGATGCCGGCCGAATTGGCGAGGCTGTAGCGTTTGGCTGAAATGGCGGCCGCGAGCGCGCGGAAATCGCGCAACTGGCGCGAATTGAGCGCGTGGCCCGGCTCGTCGGCGCAGGCGAGATGGCTGTGCAGGGTCTCGATCGCGAGGCCGTCGAGCAGGCCGGACACGGCTTCAGCCGGGGTGAGGCCGAGCCGGTTCATGCCGGTATCGACCATCACGTCGCAGGCACCGCCGCCGGCTTCGCGCCAGCGCTTCACCTGTTCGGCGCTGTTGAGCACAGGCCGGGCCGGGCCGGCCAGCGCCGTCGGCAGATCCTCTGTCCTTACACCGTGCAGCACCGAGAGCCGTCCCGCCGGCAATGGCCCAAGCGCCTCCGCTTCGTCCCACGTCGCGACGAAGAAATCGCGGCAGCCGACCTCGGCCAATCGCGCGACCACGCCTTTGGCGCCCAGCCCATAGCCATCGGCCTTGACCGCCGCTCCGCACACCGCACCCGGCTGCTGTGCGGCGAGCCAGCGCCAGTTGGCGGCCAGAGCATCGCCGTCGAGGAGAAGACGGAGGGCGGCAGACATTGTCTCAGCCCACCGTCATTCCGGCGAAGGCCGGAATCCGGACGCCTATCGCGCTCGGCTCAAGCCGCAGCGCAGCGCCAATGGATTCCGGCCTTCGCCGGAATGACGGGCGGATCGGCCTCACGCCGCCACCGCTTCCAAAGCCTCGCTCAGTTCGAGCCAGCGCGCCTCGGCTTTCTCAAGCGCCTCGTTCACCTCGGCCCGCCGTTTCGACAGCGCGCCCATCGAAAGCTTGGCCAACGACGCTTCCGCGCTCGACGGATCGAACATCGCCCGGTCCAGCGCAGACCGCTCCGCCCCCAGCCGCGCGACATCCTTCTCGACTACGCCGGCTTCCTTGCGCAGCACCTGGCTCTTCTCGCGCGCTTCGGCCGCCGCTTTCTTGTCCTTCTTCGCCGCCTTGCCGCCGCCGCCCTTTCCACCGCTGCCGTCCTTCGACAGCACGAACGCGGTATATTCATCGAGGCTGCCGTCGAACTCGCGCGCGGTGCCCGCATCGACCAGCACCAGCCGATCGGCGGTCAACTCCAGCATGTGGCGATCGTGGCTGACCAGCACGACGGCGCCGGTATAGCTGTTGAGCGCCTGCAGCAGCGCCTCGCGCGAATCGACGTCCAAATGGTTGGTCGGCTCGTCGAGGATCAGCAGGTGCGGCGCCTCGCGGGTGATCAGCGCCAGCGCCAGCCGCGCCTTCTCACCGCCCGAAAGCTTCCCCACTTTCGTGGTCGCCTTGTCGCCCGAGAAGCCGAAGCGGCCGAGCTGCGCGCGCACCGCGGCGGGGGTCGCGCCCTTCATGATCCGCGCCATATGCTCGATCGGCGTATCGTCGCTGTCGAGTTCCTCCACCTGATATTGGGTGAAATAGCCGACCTTCATCTTGCCCGACGAGGTCATGCCGCCTTCCATCGACGGCAGCTGCGCGGCGAGCAGGCGGGCGAGCGTGGTCTTGCCGTTACCGTTGCGCCCCAGCAGCGCGATGCGATCGTCGGGATCGATGCGCAGATTCAGCCGCTGCAGGATAGGCTTTTCCGCATAGCCCACCGCCGCCATGTCGAGCGTGATCAGCGGCGGCCGCAGCTCGCTGGGATCGGGGAAATCGAAGGTCAGGCTGGCATCCTCGGCCAGCGAGGCGATCGGCTGCATCTTGGCGAGCATCTTCGCGCGCGACTGCGCCTGCTTGGCGGTGGAGGCGCGGGCGGAATTGCGCGCGACATAATCCTGCAGCTTGGCGCGCTGGGCATCCTGCGAGGCCCTGGCGGCAGCGAGTTGCGCCACCCGCTCGGCCCGCTGCCGCTCGAACGCATCGTAGCCGCCGGGATAGAGCGTGACCTTGCCGCGCTCGAGGTGGAGGATGTTGTCGACGACGTTGTTGAGCAGATCGCGCTCGTGGCTGATCACCACCATCATCGCGGGATAGGCCTTGAGGAAATTCTCCAGCCACATCGTCGCTTCGAGATCGAGGTGGTTCGAAGGCTCGTCGAGCAGCAGCAGATCGGGCTCGGAGAAGAGCAGGGCCGCGAGCGCGACGCGCATCTTCCAGCCGCCCGAATAGCTGTCCAGCGGGCGACGCTGCATCTCGTCGTCGAAACCCAGGCCGACGAGGATGCGCGCCGCGCGCGCCTCGGCCGTCCAGGCATCGATCGCCGCCAGCCGCTCGTGGATTTCGCCGACCCGATCCGGATCGTGGCAATCCTCGCTTTCGTGCAGCAGCGCCGCGCGCTCGACATCGGCGGCGAGCACCGTATCGATCGGGGTCGATGTGCCGCTCGGCGCTTCCTGCGCGATATAGCCGATCCTGGTGCCGCGCGGCATTTCCAGGCCGCCGTCATCGGGATCGAGCTGGCCGATCATCACCTTCATCAGCGTCGATTTCCCCGCGCCGTTGCGGCCGATCAGCCCGACGCGGCTGCGCGGCGGCAGCGCGGCACTGGCGCCGTCGAGGATCGTGCGGCCGCCGAGGCGCACGGTGATGCCGTTCAGATTGAGCATGGGGGAGCCCGTAGCGGAAGGGCGCGCGGTTTGGAACCGGGCTTAGACCTAACGCCGTCATCCCGGCGAGGGAATCCATTGGCGCTCCGGCGCGGCTCCATTCCCGGCGGAGTATCGAATGGATTCCGGCCTTCGCCGGGATGACCGTTAAATCATAAATCACTAGTAATAAAAAACATTTTTTAGTATAACCTTCTACGCAGCACCTGCGCAGCGACGGTGGATCAAGCACTTACACCGTCGATCTGCGCAGTTTCTGCGCGGAAGGTGAGGCAAACGATGGCGTATGTCACGGACAAAGAGGAATTGAAGCCCGGGCTGATTATTTTTCAGCGCGGGACCGTGCAGCACGGCAACTGGTATTGCCGGGTGAAGGTGCCCAACGAGGATCGCTACAAGACCTTTTCGCTAAAGACCCCCGACCGGAATGCGGCCCGCAGCAAGGCGTGGCGACACGATGCCAACGTCGAATACAGCATCGAACGCGATATCCCGCTGTTCAACCGTTCTTTCGCCAAGGTGGCGCAGGAATTTCTGGTCGAGCAGGAAAAGCGGGCGCGCGAGGGCGAGATCAGCGCGCAGCGCCCAAAAAAAATGCGGGCGGTAATCGAAGGCCCGCTCGCGGAATATGTCGGCAGCAAGCAGGTGCATTTGCTCGGCGACGACACGTGGAAAGGCTATCCGTCCTGGCGGCGGGCGCATGGCGAGGGTCGATCGGCGCGCAACGGCACGCGCGTCGTATCGCACGAGCAAGCGGCCAAGCTGGTCGATCGTGAACTTGCCGCCCGCGAGAAGGCGCGCGTCGCGCGCGGCCTTCGCGCCCGTGCATTGCCGGGTGTCGGCAATGCACGCGGCGTGACGGCGGGCAAAGAAGCGATCGAAGCCCGCGACGCGGCCATCGCCGAGAGAATGGCGACGACCTTTCAGATCAGCGACAGCACGATCCGTTTCGAGATGTCGATCTTCGCCTCGGTGATGAACTTCGCCATGCACAAGCGCTACGCCCCGGTCAGCCAGCGCTACGATAACCGGCCCAAGCTCAAGATCATGCGCCGCGATGCCTTCACGCTTGAGGAGTATCGAGCGCTTTACCGCCACGCCCGCGATAAATGGTGCAAGGGCAAGACGGGCGACGAAGAAGCAGACAAGGCCGCTCGCACCCTGTCACCAACCAGCCGCTGGTATCGGGAAGTCGCGTATAATTTCGTGCTGATCATGTGCAACACGGGCATGCGGCCCAGCGAGGCGAAGAACCTGCGCTGGCGCGACATCACCCATGGCCGGGACCGCGACGGAAAAGAGATCGTCGGCCTGTTCGTGCAGGGCAAGGGCAAGTCGCGGCAGCTTGTGGCGCTGCCGAGCGTCGGTAAATACCTTGAGCGCATCCGGGAAATCTCCAAGGCGACCGGGCCGCTCGACCATGTGTTCACCACCATCGACGGCACACCCGCCAATTCGCTCTACAAAAACCTGATCGACGACCTTCTCACCCAATCCGGCCTGCGCGTCGGGCCGGAAGGCACGGTGCGCTCGACCTACAGCTTCCGCCACACCTACGCGACCATGCGTCTTGGCGAGGGCGTGGACGTGTATCTTCTCGCCGAGCAGATGGGGACGTCGGTCAAGATGATCGAAGACCATTACGGTCATGTCGATCGCATGCGCCACGCCGACCGCATTCTGCAGGGCGGCGGCGGCTGGGAGATCAACGAAGAAAAAAGCGAACGGAAGGCAAAAAACAGCGAAGCCAACGGCAAGGCTCCTACGGCTGCCGCCGTGCGCGACAAGGCGAAGCGGCTCGCTAAACCCCAACGGGGTCGCCGCAGTCGCGTTTAGGGTCAGCCCCTACGCTGACCGCCGATCCCGCGCCCGGCCCGGGCTCCCCGGCGGGATCAAAAGCCGTTCCATGACGCCCTGCCAGGGCTTCCCGGTCATGGATCGGCCAAGCGGAACAGGGAAACCGATGCGCCGAGCCTCAAGCATCCCATGATCCGCGCCCTGCCATCGATGGTTGCGCCGCTGGCGCTTTAAAAATAGCGATGTTTTCGGGAAGTCTCGCGTTCGTTGACGCGGCGATGGTGCTGCCTTCTCTCGACCACGCCGACCATCCCGCCGCTTCTTGGAGAGTGAGCTTTAGGGCAGGCCCGCCTCGGGTAAACCCGGTGCGCTTCCGCGCTGCGCTTGTGCAGCTTCCCCCTGCCGGGCGCTGACGCGGGGTATGACCTTCGGCTCGATGGCCCGCCCTTTCTGCTCCTCATCGAAGCCGCCGGATGGTCCGGTGGCCGAACCAAAGGAGCAAGATCATGGCCACCCAACGCAAACTTCCCGGCAAGATGCCGAGCCACCGCATCTACGTCGTCATCGGCGAAGGCAAAGCCGCCCACTGGCGGGAAATCGGCGCGGCCTGGCCCAACCGCGACGGTAAGGGTCACAATCTGGTGTGCGACGCCATCCCGCTCGGCGGCAAGATCGTCATGCGCGAGATCACCGAGCGCCAGAAAGCGGAGGCGTAAGCCTCCGCCCCGCCCCCCCCGACGGGGGGGGGGGGCGGGGCGGGCGGAGGTGTGTGGTGGCGCCCAAAAGCCCCCCCC
>CAXTMT010000160.1:0-5979 GCA_964245355.1 uncultured Sphingomonadaceae bacterium | reverse complement strand
TCGCCGATGAAGCTGTTGGTCTTGGGGAACAGCTTGTCCTCGATGCAGACGCCGGCGATGCCGCGCTCGCCGAGCTTGCGCACCAGGCGACGTACGCTGTTGAAATTGCCGTAGCCGGTGTCGCCGTCGACGAGGATCGGGATCGAGGCAGCGTCGGCCATATATTCCAGCACTTCAAGCACTTGCGTCCACGAAGCTTCGTTCGAGTCGCGCAGCCCGAGACTCGCCGAAATGGTAAGTCCAGACGCCCAGATCGCCTCGAACCCGGCTTCCTCCACGATGCGCGCGGAAAGGCCGCTGTGCGCCTCCATCAGGAAGGACATCGGCCTCGTCGTGAGCACGTCGCGCAAGGCTGCGAAGCGCCCGGCCCGGCGGGCGTGGGTGATATCCGTTCCGATGATGCGGGTATGATCGTTCAATTTTTCTGCTTTCGTTCGTCCGGCGCGGGGGCCTATTGCGCCGATTAAATCGAATTGTCATCGGATCGACGCAGTGTGTTCGCCAAATCGTAACAGTTTTTCGGCCGTGCTGCTCGCAGCGGGGGTCAGCCGTCGGCTCGAGCAGGCGGTGCCGGCGCCCAAGGTGCTGCTGGAATTTGCCGGGGTGAGCCTGATCGCGCGCCACATCGCCCATCTGGAGCGGGTCGGAGCCGAGCGGCTGACGATCGTCACCGGGTTCGAGGCCGAGCAACTGGAGCAGGCGGTAGCGGCGATCGGATCATCGCTGCCGATCGGCTTCGTCTACAATCCGCGCTTCCGCGAGGGCAGCGTGGTCTCGCTGGCGACCGCCGCCGATGCGGTGCGGAGGGGCGGCGATATCGTGCTGATGGATGGCGACGTGCTTTACGATCACCGCATGTTGGAGCGTTTGATCGCGGGCGAGGCCGAGGCGGTGATGCTGGTCGATGCCAATATCGAGCCGGGTGACGAGCCGGTGAAGGTGTGCTTCGACGCGGCCAGCACGATCGTCGATTTCCGCAAGCAGCCCGAGCATCCGCATGTTCGTCATGGCGAGTCGGTCGGCTTCTTCCGTTTCGGCCCGGCGATCGCGGCGACGCTCGCCGATCGCGCCGAGGCCTATGCCGCCGACGCGCGTGGGGCGTTCGAATATGAAGAAGCGATCCGCGATCTGCTGCTGGCCGACCCGACCCGCTTCGCCGCCGCGGACGTGACCGACCTACCGTGGACCGAGATCGATTTTCCGGAGGACGTGATCCGCGCTCGGGACGAAATCCTGCCGCAGCTGGTGGCGTGATGACCGAAACGCACGAACTCTCGGCCGATCAGGTCGATGCCTTCACCCGCCAGGGCTGGGTCGCCGCGCCGGGTTTCTTCTCGACCGCCGAGATGGCGGATATCCTGTGCTGGACCGAAGAGGTGAGCGACGCGCCCGAGGTTCCGGGCGGCCAGATGCTCTACCGTGAGCCAAGCCTGCTCGATACGAAAGCCAAGGTCGTCCAGCGGATCGAGGACTTCTGCCCGCACCACGCCGGTTTCGATGCGTTGATGCGCGGCAGCCGGCTTCAGTACGCGGTCGAGCAATTGTTCGGTGAGGCCGCACTGCTGTTCAAGGACAAGATCAACTTCAAGATGCCGGGTGGGGCGGGGTTCGAGGCGCATCAGGATCAGCAGGCGGGCTGGTCGGTCTACGCGCCCTTGTTCATCACCGCGCTGGTGACGGTCGATCCGGCGACGATCGAAAATGGCTGCCTGGAAATGGTCGACGGGCCGCGCGAGACCGGGCTGATCGGCGCCGAGTGGAAGCCACTCGAAAAGGAAGCCGCGACTTATGTGGCCGTGCCGACCGCGCCGGGCGACGTGCTGTTCTTCGACAGCTACGCGCCGCACGCTTCCAAGCCCAACCTCACCGCCAGCCAGCGGCGCATCCTCTACGTCACCTACAATGCCGCCTCGCACGGCGACCAGCGGGGCCGCTATTACGCCGACAAGCGCGCCAGCTTCCCGCCCGACATTGATCGCAAGCCCGGACACACCTACCGCTTCCGCGTGTGAGGAGTTCGCGCCGTGGATGACGATCAGCCGCTCATCAAGAAATGGACGGCGCTGCTCGCCATCCTCGCCAGCCTGTCGAGTTTCACCCAGCCGGGAGCTTCGGCGCAGGGTATGCGGGACCCATCCGCCGTCTATGCCGCCGATCATGGTGCCAAATGCGACGGCCAGACCGACGACGCGCCCGCGATCAACGCCACGATCGAGACGATCCGGCAGGGGGTGAAGGCGCCGGGCGAAAGCTGGCCGATCGGGCATGTCGGTCGATTGGTGCTGCCGCGCGGGCGGTGCGTGATCCGCAGGACCCTGAATTTCACCGGACTCTACGGATCGGGCTTCGTCGCCGATCTCTTCGGCTCTCTCATCGATTGCCGGGTGAAGGGCGGCACCTGCATCGACGTCAGCGGATCGGGGCAGGTCACGATCCTTGGCCTGGGCCTCCACGGCGACAAGACCGACATGCCCAGGATCGGCCTGCTGCTCGGGCGGATATCTGACACGTCGATCGAGGGATCGGATCACGACGATCTCGATCACCCCACGATCAGCGGCTTCTATGCGCTGGCGGCTTATTACAACCATTCGAGCGAGACGACGCACGTCACCACCGGCTGGTTCGGCAATTATCAGCCCGGCTCGTTCGCCGCGATCTTCGACGGATCGAACCATTTCGATATCCAGTCGGCTTTCACCGGCAAGACCTATCGCAAGGATCATTTCAGCTCGTTCGCCGAGAACAGCTGCACGACCTGCATCTTCTCCTCGCTGGGCAAGGATTCCGTGCCGCTGTGGATCGGGGGGACCACCCGCCACAAATTCTACAACAGCTATCTGTTCAATGACGGATCGGGGACAAAACCCGGAGTGATCCTCTGGTTCGGCAACGGCATCTCCAACGATTTTCTCCAGCTGGATATGCATATGGAGAATAAGGGATTGGGTGCCGCGATCGAAATTCAGGGCGCGCCGTCGGTGACGATCCGCGGTTTTTCCTATGAGGACCCCATGCCCGAGCAATCCGGACCCTTGTTCCGGCGCGGGCCGGGCGTCGAGCATGTCGCGCTGGAGGGTACGCAACTGAAGATAGGGCAATTGACCGGCAAGGGCGCGGGCTGGTGGGATCAGCCGGCGGCCTTCTCGCTCTCCGGGCAGGTCTACAGTGCGGACGGCACTTTCGTCGCGCCCGGCGCTTTCTCGGGCACGGTGTGCGCCAGGGACAAATGCGTGACGCGTTGAGCTAGGCCGAGCCGTGCGACTTGGCGGCTCCCGCGCGCTTGGGATCGTCGGGGAAGGCGACCTTGCCGGCGCCGCCGGCTGCCGATGAATCGATCTCTTCGGGATTGCCACCGCCGCCCGCGCCTGCGCCGCTGCCGGTTGCTTCGCCGGCTTCGGTCGATCCGGCGCGTTTGCCGCGGTTTTCGCGGCCGTGCTTGTCGGATTGGTCTTCGCGCATCGCCTGTCTCCTCAGGCGGGTGAACGCTCGGGCAGAAGGATGGTGGCAAGCGGCGCGGCACCTTTACGGGGTGCGATCGTGGACCAGGCGAGCAGGACGAGCAGGTTGGCGCCGAGCCCAATGAGGCCGGGGTTGATCCCGCTCAGGTCGACGCCGGTCCCGAACAGTCCGATCCCCACGCAGTCGCCGGCAAGCAGCCCGCCGATCACGGCCACCGCCGATACGCGCGGCCAGAAGAACGCCGCGACGAAGCCGGGGAGCGCCTGGACGATGCCGTAATAGGTCAGCAGGTTCATCGTCGCCATCAGCCCGCCGGTGCCCTCGGCGGCGAGGATCGAGAGCAGGAGGTAGAGCGCGGTCACCAGCTTCGCGCCGTCGGTCTGCGCGCGGTTGCCGAGGCCCCAGAGCAGGTTGCGCGTGACGAGCGAGCCGATCGCCAGGCAGACGGCGGTGAGCACCACCAGCCCCGCCAGCGTCACGCCCGCAAGCACCAGCCCCATCGTCCAGCCCGGCAGCAGCGCCGCCGCCGCCGTCAGGAACACGAAGTCGGCCTTGGGCGGATGGAGCCCATGCAGCACCGCATAGGTGGCGACGCACATCAGCAGCGGGAACATCAGCATGTAGAGCGGGGCGGCAACCTGCGCGCGGCGGATCGCCCCGGAGGAGCGCGCCGAAAAGAGCAGGCCCCACGTTTGCGGCAGCATCGCGTAGCCCACCCCGTTCACGAGGACCGTCGTGACGGCTGTGGTCATCTCGCGCGCACCCAGCGGTTTCGTGGTAATCCCAGCACCGGGGATCAGCCCGTGGCGCCACGTCGCCAGCGCGACACCCCCCACCAGCAGGATCGATCCCACCATCAGCAGATCCTTGAGCACCGAAACATAAGCCGAAGCGCGCAGGCCCGATGCCGCCACGTAGAACAGCACCAGCGCCGCCATGCCCCCGGCAAGCAGCAGTGGCGAAACCCCCGGCGCCAGCGTCTCCAGCACGATCCTCAGCCCGATGAACTGCATCGTGGCGACCGGCACCAGCATCACGATCGCGGCCAGCGCGATCACCCGCTCCAGCGCGCGGCTCTCGAAATGCCGGCCGAAGAAATCGGCGATCGTCGCCGCGCTGTAATGCCGCCCGGCGCGCGCGATCCACGGCCCCAGGAAGAACATCACCGGCGCGACCATCAATATGTAGCCGAAGAACCACATGCCGAAGGCATCGCCATGCGCGTAGATACCGCCCGGAAAAGCGAGCATCGTCGCGACGCTGTAGGTCTCGCCGACCGACAGGAAGAACACCAGCCACGATCCGAACTGGCCCGATGCGGTGAAGAAGGCCCGCGCATCGGGATCGAGATGTCCTCGCCGCGCGGCCAATGCGAGGCCGATCGACAAAGCGATGACCAGCAGGAAAACGGCGATCGTCACGCGAGGCTCAACCGCAGCAACAGGCTCGTCGCGGGCGCGCAGGCGAACAGCGCCCAGCTCTTGTAGGAGATGCCGAGCATCATACCCCACGACGCCGGCACGAACAGGATGACGCCCAGCACGAGCGCGAGCGGCAGCATTCCACCAACGAACAATCGCATCGCCATAAGGCGGAGATAGCGAAAGCGCACGGTTGCCGCCATCGGCGACGAGTCAGCCTTCCAAAAGCGGTTGGCCGGCCCGCAAGCATGCGCCTTCCTGCAGACCCTCGTGAAAGGCGAAGGCCGAAGGGGCGAGGACGACGATCGTGGAGCCGTGCTCGAACCAGCCCATCTCCTCGCCGCGCCTGACCGGATGGGCGAGGGTGCGGCTGCCCCCGTCCTTCAGCAGCCGCGGCGCATCGAGGAAGGTCAGGCGTACGCACGCCACCAGCACCGCCGCGACGGCGACCAGCATCAGCGGGCGGCCATCGGGCAGGCGGCAGAGGACGGCGACGCGTTCATTCTTGCAGAATAGCCGCTCGACCCGTTTCAGCGCCGGCGTGTTGACGTTCCAGCAGTCGCCCGAAAGATAGGTGACGCGCTCGACAATCAGGTCGCAGGGCGCGTGGAAGCGGTGATACATGCCGGCGGTGAGGCGCAGCGTGGCGTAAAGCCCACCAGCGAAGGGCTCCGCGGCTTTTGCATCGCCGAGCAACTCGCTCAGCCGGTAGGGCGCGCCCTTGATCTGGTGGACCTGATTGCCCTCGATGCGGCCATGCGCGCCGAGGATCGCGTCCGAGGGGCTGGCGAGTATCGCCGGATCCTGCGCGAACGGGCGGGCGCCATCACGGAGCCGCCGGGTGAAGCAGGCATGCATGCTGGGGAAATGCGTGTCGGCCGCGTCGCTCAGGTTCACGTCCGAAAACAGGCGCCACACCGCGATCGAGGGTTTCGCCACCCACGGTCGCTCGATCTTCGAGAACCAGCCGAGCGCCTGCGTCGCCAGCCGGCGGGGAATGCGGTTGGTGAGGAGGAAGTTCAGTTCCTCGTTCGCGACGAGGCGCGCGATGCGCCCGCGGACTGTCACAATCCTTTTCCTTCCATTGGGTATCGGG
>CAXTMT010000159.1:0-6088 GCA_964245355.1 uncultured Sphingomonadaceae bacterium | reverse complement strand
TCAACAAGGTCGGCCTGACGATCACAGCTATCGGCGCGAATGCGCTGCAGGAGCGCCAGATCCAGTCGGTCGACGATCTTGCCAAAGCGGTTCCCGGCCTCAGCTACACCAACAGCGCCAACAACACGCCGGTCTACACCCTGCGCGGTGTGGGCTTCTACGATACGTCGCTCGGCTCGTATCCGGCGAACAGCGTCTACCTCGACCAGGTTCCCCTGCCCTTCCCGGTGCTGACCAACCTCACAGCTTTCGATCTCGAGCGGATCGAAGTGCTGAAGGGACCGCAGGGCACATTGTTCGGCCAGAATTCGACCGGCGGCGCGATCAACTATATCGCCGCGAAACCGACCGACGTTTTCCACGCCGGTGTGGAAGCGGGCTATGGGCGCTTCAACGATTTCATCGGCAGCGCCTTCATCAGCGGCCCGCTGGCCGAAGGGCTGACGGCGCGCTTGGCGGTCCGCGGCGAGCACAGCGGCGATTGGCAATATAGCTACACGCGCAATGCCAAGAATGGCGCGACCCGCGAACTCGCCGGGCGCCTGCTCGTCGATTGGGAAGCCTCCGACAAACTGAAGTTCGAGCTCAACCTGAATGCCTGGCGCGACCACAGCGATCCCGAGGCGGTGCAATATTACAAGTTCAACCAGCAGGCGGTGTCGAACACGCCCCCGATCCTGGCCTACCCCCGTTCGCCGATGAACGACCGCGCCGCCGATTGGAGCGCGGACAACGGCATGTTCACGCACCGCAACCTCCAGCAGTCGGCGCTGCGTGGCGACTGGCGGGTCACCCCTGATATCACCGTCACCTCGATCACCGCCTACACCCACTTCAAGGAGCACGGCGCGATGGATCAGGACGGTACGTCCCTCTCCGATATCGATCTGCAGCCGTATCGGGGCAGCATCAGCAGCTTCTCGCAGGAATTGCGCGTCGCCAATTCGAGCGCCGATCGCTTCCGCTGGGTGCTCGGCGGCAATTACAGCCGCGACAAGGTCAATTACGATGAGCGCCTGCTCTATGCGAACTCGTCGGCCTTCTTCAATTACGGCATCGATACCAGCGAGAATTACAGCGATCAGCGGATGCGCAATATCGCCGGCTTCGGCAGCGGCGAATTCGATCTGAACCATCAGCTCACTCTGAAGGCAGGCGTACGCTATACCGACAGCCGGCGTGACGCCGCGATCTGCAACCATGATGGCGGCGATGGGCGGACGGCGGCGTTCTTCAGCGGCGCCTTTGGGCTCAACCCGCCGCTCGGCGTCAATTCCTGCTTCGGGCTATCGTTCAACGCCGCGACCGGCACCTTCTTCGCGCCCAATCCATATCAAGGCCAACTCAACGAGCACAACGTGTCTTGGCGCGCCGGTCTCGATTACAAGCCGAGCGATACTGTTCTGCTCTACGTCAACGCTGCGAAAGGCTATAAAGCGGGCGAGTTTGGCAACATCAACGCCTCGTCAACCATACAATATACGCCGGCCAAACAGGAATCGATCCTGGACTATGAAGGCGGCGCCAAGGTGCAGTTGCTCGATCGCAAACTCTCGATCAACGGCGCGATCTTCTACATGAGCTACAACGACAAGCAGCTGCGCTCCAAGCTGATCGATGCGACCTTCGGGGTGCTCGACGCGATCATCAACATCCCCAAATCGCATCTGGAAGGCGGCGAGATCGAGATCAACGCCAATCCTTTGCATGGGCTGACGCTCGGCTTCTCGGCGGATTACATCAAATCGAAGGTCGATCGGTACAGCGGCGTCAACGCCGGCGGTGTCGCTGCCAACTTCCAGGGTTCCAGCGTTCCTTTCACCCCCAAGTGGCAGATCGGCGCCAATGCACGCTACGAAGTCGAACTGAGCTCGGAGCTCAAGGCCTTCGTCAGTCCGCAGCTGACCTATCGCAGCAGCACCTATGCGATCATCGGCGAGACGCCGGATTATAAGATCAATTCTTTCACCCTGCTCGATGGCCAGATCGGCGTGGAATCGCGGGCCGGCTGGAAAATCTTCCTCTGGGGCAAGAACATCACCAACAAATATTATTGGACCAACGTCGTCGCCGGCCAGGATACGATCGTGCGCTATGCCGGTCGCCCCGCCACCTACGGCGTGACGGCAGGGTTCAAATTCTAACTTGGCCGACACCGCCGAAGTCGATCTCGTACGGACCGGGGTGATCGCGGCGCGGGTGGAAGCGTTCGTGCGGGATGTCGTCGTCCCCTACGAACGCGACCCTCGTCGCGATCATCACGACTGTCCGACCGAAGAACTGATCGGCGAGCTGAAGGATAAGGCACACGCGGCCGGGGTTTTGACCCCTCATATCCTGCCCGACGGCCGGCATCTCTCGCAGCGCGAGACGGCGATCGTGCTCGAAAAGACCGGACTTTCGCCGCTTGGGCCGCTCGCCTGCAACACCGCCGCGCCCGACGAGGGCAATATGTATCTGCTCGGCAAAATGGGCAGTCCCGAGCTCAAGGCGCGTTTCCTGAAGCCGCTGATCGAAGGAACCGCGCGCTCGGCCTTCTTCATGACCGAGCCGGCGGCCGAAAACGGCGCCGGGTCGGATCCTTCGATGATGCGGACGACCTGCCGTCGCGACGGCAACCATTGGGTGATCGACGGCCGCAAGGCGTTCATCACCGGGGCCGACGGCGCGCAGATCGGTATCGTCATGGCCAGGGCCGACGAGGGCGCCTGCATGTTCCTCGTCGATCTTCCCGATCCGGCGATCCGCATCGATCATGTCCCCAACACGATCGACAGTTCGATGCCCGGCGGTCATGCGGTGCTGACGATCGAAGGCCTGCGTGTGCCTGCCGATCAGATGCTGGGCCTGCCGGGTGAAGGCTTTCGCTATGCACAGATCCGGCTGGCGCCGGCGCGGCTTTCGCACTGCATGCGGTGGCTCGGCGCATGCCGCCGCGCCAACGAGATCGCGACCGATTATGCGTGCCGCCGCGAGGGTTTCGGCAAGACGCTGATCGATCACGAGGGCGTGGGCTTCATGCTCGCCGACAATCTGATCGACCTTAGGCAGGCCGCACTGATGATCGACTGGTGCGCTGGCGTTCTCGATGCAGGGAACTCCGGGACGGCAGAAAGCTCGATGGCCAAGGTCGCGGTGTCCGAGGCCTTGATGCGGGTTGCCGATCGCTGTGTTCAGGTGATGGGCGGATCGGGCCTGACCAGCGATACGATCGTCGAGCAGGTCTTCCGCGAGGTTCGCGCCTTCCGCATCTATGACGGGCCGACCGAGGTGCACAAATGGAGCCTCGCCAAGAAGATCAAGCGTGACTGGAAGGAGCGGCAATCGTGAACGGTGCGCTGACCGCCGCCGGCAATGCGGGTACGACGGCCGTGCGAGCCGGACATGAACTGGACGCAGGCGCGCTCTCGCGCTGGATGGACGACCATATCGAGAGGTTCGCCGGCCCGCTCACCATCGAGCAATTCAAGGGCGGGCAATCCAACCCAACCTACAAGCTCATCTCGCCCCGTCGCACCTATGTGCTGCGTCGCAAGCCGCCCGGAAACATCATCAAGGGCGCCCACGCCGTCGAACGCGAAGCGCGGGTTCTGCAGGCGCTCGGCGCGACAGGTTATCCCGTGGCGCATGTTTACGGCCTCTGCACCGACGACAGCGTGATCGGGAGCTGGTTCTTCGTCATGGAGATGGTCGAGGGGCGTATCTTCTGGGACGCAACCTTCCCCGATGTCGCGCGTGAGGAACGCGCCGGCTATTTCGATGCGACGAACGCGACCATCGCGGCGCTTCACCAGATCGATCCAGCGGCGATCGGCCTCGGCGACTATGGCAAGCCCGGCAATTATTTCGAGCGCCAGATCGCGCGCTGGTCGCGACAATATCGCGAGCATCCCGATGCAGGCCGCGACGCCGGCATGGATCGACTGGTCGAGTGGCTGCCGGCGCACATCCCGGCGGGCGACGAGAGCGGTATCGTCCACGGCGATTTCCGTTGCGACAACATGATCTTTCACCCGACCGAGCCGCGCATCCTGGCCGTGCTGGATTGGGAGCTCTCGACCCTTGGACATCCCCTCGCCGATTTTTCCTACCATGCGATGATGTACCGGATGCCGCCCGATATCGTGGCGGGATTGGGCGGTGCCGATCTCGCTGCGCTCGGCATCCCGAGCGAGCAAGATTATGTCGATCTTTACTGCGCACGGGTCGGTCGGGCGCCGATCCCAGCGGCCGACTATGCTTTCTACGTCGCCTTCAATTTCTTCCGCCTCGCTGCGATCTTTCACGGTATCAAAGGCCGCGTGATCCGCGGCACCGCCGCATCGGATCACGCGCGCGAACGCGCCGAGAGTTTTTCGCGCCTGGTTGCTCTCGGCTGCGATGCGATGGCGGTATGCCGATGACGACACCGCCCGTCCTGCTGCAGATCGACGGCAACATTGCGCGCGTAACGCTCAATCGGCCCGAGGCGGGCAATGCGATCGATCTGGCATTGGCGCGAACACTCGCAGAGGTCGCCGAACGCTGCGCGCGCGATTCCACCGTCCGATGCGTCGTCCTCACGGGCGCTGGCCGCCTTTTCTGCGCCGGCGGCGATCTTCCGAGCTTCATCGCAGCCGGCAATCTCGCCGCATCCATGCTCGACGAACTGGCGCGTACCCGGCTGACCTGGCGCGACGGCTTCTACGTGACCTACGATTACGACGCCGTCGACGAGATGACCGCGATCCACGAGAACGGCGGCACGGTGCTGGCGAGCTTCGCCTACGACGATCTGGGGCGGCGGACCGGCCGCGCCCTCGCCAACGGCGCGACGACGAGCTATGGCTATGACGCCATGTCGCGCCTGACCTCCCTGACGCTGGGCGGTGCCACCGACGGCACCGCGATCACGCTGGGCGGCTACAACCCGGCCGGGCAGATCGGCAGCCGCACCAACTCGAACGATGCGTTCGCGTGGACCGAAGGGGTGAACGCCAGCCGCGGTTACAGCAGCAACGGGCTCAACCAGTACACCGCGATCGCCGGCGGCGCGCAGAGCTACGACGCCAAGGGCAACCTTACCGGCTCGGGCGGGGTCGGGTTCGCTTATGATACGAAGAACGAGTTGGTCACCGCCGGGGGCAACAGCGTCTATTACGACCCGCTCGGGCGGATCGACCTGATGTGGCAGGAGAACACGCTGTTCGAGCATGACGGCGGCACCGTCATCGCCGGGTACTGTCAGAGCAACGTGGCAGACACTCCGGCTGGCTGTTAAGTGGTGCAATGATCCGCACATCGAGAGCAAAGCCGCCGAGCCCCTCCAAACGATTCAACTCATCGCCCGAGATCATCAGGATGGTGGTGATGCGAACGTGCGTTTCCCGCTTTCGCTGCGGAACGTCGAGGATCTGCTGTTCGAACGCGGCGTCGACATCAGCTACGAGACGGTGAGGGTCTGGTGGAACCGGTTCGGCCCGATGTTCGCCTCGGACTTTCGCCGCCAGCGGGTGAGCGCGATGCGCGGATTCCGTTATTGGATGGCATCTTGATGAGGTTGTCGTGAAGATCAACGGCGAGACCCATTATCTCTGGCGGGCGGTCGACCACGAGGGTGAGATCCTCGAAAGCTATGTCACCAAGACGAGAGACAAAAAGGCTGCGCTTGCCTTCATGAAGAAGGCGCTCAAGCGCCACGGCTCACCTGAGAAGATTACCACCGACGGACTGCGGTCCCATGGTGCGGCGATAAGCGAGCTCGGCAATCGCCGTAAGCAGGAGATCGGCCGCCATGCCAACAACCGGGTGGAGAACAGCCACCTGCCCTTCCGACGAAGAGAACGGCGATGCTGCGGTTCCGGCAGATGAAGAGCCCGCAGAAGTTCGCCTCGGTCCATGCCAATATCAGCAATCACTTCAATCTCGAACGCCACATCGTCGATCGCCAGACTTTCAAGCAACGACGTTCCGCCGCCCAGGCGGAGTGGCAATTTCTCGTCAGCTAGCCCCCTGCCCTCAAAGACCGCGCAGCGTGGAGAGACGATTTCGACTTAGAGTCGTTCTCGATCATGATTGCACGTATCCGGAGTTTCGGAGGTAATTGTAG
>CAXTMT010000158.1:0-6115 GCA_964245355.1 uncultured Sphingomonadaceae bacterium | reverse complement strand
CCCAACCTCGGCGCCGGATACATCGATCTCTACGGCCGGTTCGAGCGCGGCGATGGTTTCTACACGACGCCGGTCGACCAGCGCGTCGCCGCCAGCGCCCGCGCGCGCTATCGTGATTGGTCGACCGGCGGCCGCGCCGTCGCGCCGCTGGATGCGCAGACCGAAGTGCAGGCAAGCGCGACGCTGTTCCACGACGATCGCACCCTGCGCTTCGAGGGCGCCGAGTCGAGCAGCGAGGGCGAGGATGCCAGCGTCCGCCTGATCCACCGCGGCGCCTGGCAGGTCGAGACGCTCGCCTATCTCCAGGTGCGCAACTTCACCAACAAGGTGATCAGCAGCACAACCTTCCGTCTCTCGCTCGATCAATATGACACGCCCGCGCTCGGCCTCGGCGGCAAGATCGAACTGCGCCCGCCGATTGGCAGCGCGCACGTCCTGCGCCTCGGCGGCGATGTGCGCCGCTCCGAGGGTACACTGTACGAAGCCGCCTATAATAGTACCACCGGCGCGCTCACCACGCGGCGCAAGGCCGGCGGCGACGAGACCGACGCGGGGCTCTATGCCGAGGACGATTGGACGATCGGCCGCCTGATCCTGACCGGCGGCGCGCGTGTCGATCGCTGGTCGATCGATTCGGGCTATCTGGCCGAACGTATGCCAACGGGCGCGCTGACCACCGACAATGTATTCCCCAACCGCGACGGCAGCGAAGCGACCGGGCGGCTGGGCGCGCTCGTGCACGTCCTACCCGCGCTCGATCTGCGCGCGGCCGGCTACACCGGCTATCGCCTGCCGACGCTCAATGAGCTCTACCGGCCGTTCGTCGTGTTCCCGGTGACGACCCAGGCCAATGCCGCGCTCGCCCCCGAACGGCTGCGCGGCGTGGAGGCGGGGCTGGACCTGAGCCCGTTCGCCGGCGCGCATTTCGCCGTCACCGCTTTCTACAACCGGCTGAACCATGCCATCGCCAACGTCACCATCGCCACCAATTTGCGCCAGCGCCAGAATGTCGACGCGATCGTCGCCAAGGGGATCGAAGCGAGCATTGATCTGCACCACGGCCCCTGGTCGTTGACTGCGTCCTACGCTTTCAGCGATTCGCACGTCCGCGCGAGCGGGGTGCAGGCGCAGCTCGATGGCCTGATCCCCGCGCAGAGTCCGCGCCACAGCGCCAGCGCGACGCTCGCCTACGCACCGAAGCGAGGCCCCTTCGCTTCGGCGACGATCCGCACCATCGGCCTGCAATATGAGGACGATCTCCAGACCGCGCGGCTCAAGCCCGCCACCACCGTCGATCTCGTCGCCGGCCTGCCGCTGCGCCATAACCTCGCGCTGATCGCCCGCGCCGAAAATGTCGGCAACGCCGAAGTCGTCACCCGCAACTCCGGCGGCACTATCGATTTAGGCACGCCGAGGACATTATGGATCGGTTTGAAACTAGGCCGATAGCTTTCCTTCCGTACGGCGCTTACTCCCCCGCCCACCAGAACAGCCGCTCCACCGGCTCCCCGAACGCCTGCGCGATCCGGAACGCCGCTTCCAGGCTCGGCGAATAGCGGCGCTGCTCGATAGCCGCGATCGTCTGGCGGGTAAGCCCGATCGCCGCGCCCAGCTCGCTCTGCGTCATCCCTTTGGCCTCGCGCACTTCGCGCACACGATTGTCGATCGGCAGCATCAGGCGGCGCTGTGGTGGAGTTTCAGGAACTTCGCCTGCCGCGCGCATTCGGCGACGACGATCGCCAGCACGATCGCATTGGCCATACCGGCGCGATCGAAGCCGAGGTGCAGCGTCGCCGCCGCACCCAAAGCGCCGACGACAAGTATCTGATAGCCGACGCTGGTCGCCCGCCGATCGAACGCCCGTTCGCGCTCGTCCATCGCCCCGCGCGGCTCGCCTGGCAGGACCGCGATCAGGATGTGGCCAACGATCTGCAGGACGGTGGTGAGGATAACTGCGAAGATCAGGTGCGAAACCGGCCCAGCGGGATGTCCATGCTGCGCCAGCAACACCCCGAAATACCAGCCATAACCCAGCGCCAGACTGACCAGCGACACCAAAGCACTCTTATACCGAAACGACATGCGACGACTCCGCGATGTTAAGTTTGGCTAACATGGTCGATCGATCCGTGTCAAACATTTCGAACATAGCCTCGGCGTCGTGCGTTCGCGTTCCCGCGCGGGTTTCCCATCGGGCTGGTTTCCTGCTTTCACGGGAATGACGAACTTAGGCGATGGGCGTAAAGGCGCATCCATGACCCACGCAGCTTACCCCGCTCTCCGCCTCCGCCGCACCCGCGCCTCCGCCTGGAGCCGGGCGATGGTGGCCGAGACGGTGCTGACCCCGGCCAACCTCATCTGGCCCTTGTTCATCACCGAGGGCGAAAGCGTGAAGGAGCCGATCGCCTCGCTCCCCGGCGTCTCGCGCTGGTCGGTCGATCTGCTGGTCGAGCGGGCGGAAGAGGCCGCGGCCGCCGGCATTCCCTGCCTCGCGCTCTTCCCCAACACGCCGCGCGAGCTGCGCTCCCCGCGCGGCGAGGAAGCGCTCAACCCCGATAATCTGATGTGCCGTGCGATCGGCGAGATCCGCGATGCGGTGCCCGATATCGGCATCCTCACCGATGTCGCGCTCGATCCCTACACCGCGCACGGCCATGACGGCATCGTCGACGACGAAGGCCGCGTACTCAACGACGAGACGATGGCGGTGCTGGTCGAACAGGCGCTCACCCAGGCCCGCGCCGGCGCCAGCATCATCGCCCCATCCGACATGATGGACGGCCGCGTCGGCGCGATCCGCCAGGCGCTGGAGATGGAGAATTTCCACGATGTCCAGATCATGGCCTATGCCGCCAAATATGCCTCGGCCTTCTACGGCCCGTTCCGCGATGCGGTCGGCTCGCGCGGGCTGCTGAAGGGCGACAAGCGCGGCTATCAGATGGACCCGGCCAATGCCGAGGAGGCGCTGCGCGAAGTCGCGCTCGATCTCGCCGAGGGCGCCGATACCGTGATGGTCAAGCCGGGGTTACCCTATCTCGACATCATCCGCCGGGTGAAGGAGCGCTTCGAGGTGCCGATCTTTGCTTATGCCGTCTCGGGCGAATATGCGATGATCGAGGCGGCGGTGGCGGCGGGAGCGGCGGATCGCGATGCGATGGTGCTGGAGACGTTGCTCGCCTTCCGCCGCGCCGGCTGCTCGGGGGTGCTGACCTATCATGCGCTCCACGCGGCGAGGCTACTGGGCGGGTGATCCAGACCGAGCGGCTGGTCCTGCGGCCGTGGCGCGACGGGGACGGGCCGGAGTTCGTCCGCGTCACCAATACGCCGGCGGTGATGCGGCATTTGGGCGGGGTCGATAATCCGGCGCGGCTGATCAGCTCGGTCGAGCGTCAGGAGAAAATGCAGGCCGAGCGCGGCCATTGCTTCTGGATCGTCGAGCGCATGGCCGATGGCGTTCTGCTCGGCTTCTGCGGGCTGAAGGCGCCAAGCGTGGCGGGCACATCAGTGGCAGATGATATCGAGATCGGCTGGCGTTTGCGCGAAGACGCCTGGGGCCAGGGCTATGCGAGCGAGGCGGCGCGGGCGAGTTTGGTGTGGGGCTGGGCGAACCTCGATGTCGCGCGGATCGTCGCGATCACCGTGCCGGCCAACCTGCCGAGCCAGAAGGTGATGGAGCGCATCGGCATGGCGCGGCGGCCCGACCTCGATTTCGATCATCCGCTGTTTGCGGAAGGACATCCGCTACGGGCGCACCTTACTTGCGTTGCGGAGCGCCCTAGTTCCTGAGCCGCCCCGAAAGCGCCGCCACCGCATCGGACTCACCCTGTGCCAGCGCCTCGATCCGCAAGGCGGCCGCCTGGATCGCAGCACGGTTGCCCGCGGTGAGATTGGCCGGGTCCTGTTGCAGCACATCAAGCTCGGCAGCGGCATGGTTGACCGGCCCACGGGCGGCATCCAGCGCGCTCATTTCCTGCTGGGCCACGGTCCACGCCTCGCTGCCCGAGGGCGCATTCGCCGCTTTACCCACCGCACTCTCGGCACGGGTGCGAGCCTTCTCAAAATCGGCGTGACCTTGCGAGGCACCCGCTTCGATCGTGGCGATGCGCGGCGCAAGCGCGGGATCGAGCGCCACCTGCGGCTCGGACGCTTCGTCCGGCATCTCGACCGGCTGGCGCTCGACGGGGCGCGGCGACAGGCTCGGCGCGTCGATCGCATTCGCCCCGCAACCGGCGAGGAAGAGCGGCAGGAGCAGGGAGAGAGGTGTGACACGCATGCCGCGTCCCTAGCCGATCCCGTCGGGTGGGAACAACGGCCGGCGCCCGCGATACGGCAAGCGGGGATCGTTTTGCGGCCTTGAGGCGTCTCCTATGCAAATAGGAGTATCGATGCGTTTTTCCCCGACAGCTTTCACGATCTGCACCGCCGTCACGATCGCGGCAGTCCCGGCCGAAGCCGCGACCCCGCGTGAGATGCTCACCACCGCCGCCTTTCAGACCAGCGACAAATCGACCGCGCTGGGTCTGATCAACGCGGCGATCACCGCATCGCAGGCGACACTCGCCACCAGTCCCAACGATCGCGAGGCGCAACTCGGCCAGGCATCGGGCATCGGCTACCGGGCGCGGCTGACCAAGAAGCCCGCCGACGCCAAGACCTCGCGCCGATTGTTCGAGGAATTGGTCGCCGCCAATCCGCGCGATGCCGAGGCGCAATTGTTCCTCGGCGGCTGGCATCTCGATACGATCGCCGCCGGTTTTCTGGCGACCACGGTGCTCGGCGCCAAGCGCGACATCGGTCTCGCCAGCGTCGATCGGGCGGTGGCGCTCGGCGGCAATCGGGCGTTCTACAAGGGACTGGCGGCGATGATGCGCATCCGCCTCGATCCCGGCGATCTCTCGACGGCGCGCTCCCTGGCCGAGCAGGCCGCGGTGGCGCCGACGCCGACCCCCCTCGATCGAATCGTCCAGCGGGAATCAATGGCGATGTTGGTGCCGCTACGCAGCGGTGACGGTAAGGCCGCGGCGGCGCTGGCGAAGAAGCTGCTACCGTTCGGGCGGATCGGGTAGACCTTCCTCAGCGATCGAAAACACAAAACAACGGCCCGGATGGTCTCCCACCCGGGCCGCGGTACGCCACGCTACGTACACCCTTAACTCACCAGAAGAAGCCGGGGATCGAATCGACCACCACGCCGGAGCGTAGGTCCACCAGCAACACGTCGTTGTAATAACGGATCCAGCGATACGGGCCGTCGGCGGGCGGCAGGCGGTAGGCCCAGGGATCGCTGATCCAATATTGCTGCCCGAAGAAGAACGGCGGGATGCGGATGCCGACATCGAAGCGGCGATAGCCGTAGCCCCAGCCCTGCGGCGCTATGTAGCGCTGGCCGCGGAAGATCTCGCGGTGCTGATCGCGATAGCCGCGCCAATCGAAGCGGCGATCGTTGCGCCAATCGTGCGCGAAACCCTGGCCGCGACCATCGCGGAAATCGGGACGATCGCCAGGGCGGCCCTGGTTGAACTGGCCGCCGCGATATTGGTCCGGGCGCTGATCGGCACGATAACCACCCTGGCCGCCGGGCGCGAATTGTCCGCCGCGATTGTCGCGATATTGGTCCGGCCGCTGATCACCGCGATTGCCCTGCTGGCCGCCACGGCCGTCACGGCGATCGCCACGGTTTGCGTTCGGGTCAGCCTGGAGGGCACCACGATTGCCACGGAAGTCCTGTGCGCGCTGATTTTGCGGCGCGGCCTGCGGCACCTGCTGCTGCTGCGGAGGCGAGGCTTGGCGTGACGGCTGGGCTTGCGGGGCAGGCGCCGGCTGGGCGGCGGGAGCACCGCGCTCACCGCGCTGGCCACCATTGTCGCCACCACGATTGCCGTGATCGCCGCGATGCTGCTGATCATCGGGGCGATCCTGCGCCATCGCCAGCGCGGGCATGCCGGCCGTGAAGGCCGCGGCGAGCAACAGGGTCCTGAACGTCGGCATCTCGAAACTCCTCTCGACCGCGGCGAAGGACCCCGGACAAAAGATGGAATGCCCGATTCGCGGTGAGCCGAGTCTGAATTGGCTCGTCAGCGTTCAGAAAGCTTGAGAATCAGCGTCTCCCGGGGAG
>CAXTMT010000157.1:5637-6116 GCA_964245355.1 uncultured Sphingomonadaceae bacterium | reverse complement strand
ATCGCCCTCGGCCACTTCGCGGTCGAGTTCCACCGGTCGCGCGGCGAGGCGGCTGGCGATGGCGCGGGCGCGTTCCATGGCCGAATCGGGCAGATAGGTCGCCGGGCAATTGCCGCGTTGGGGCAGCACCACCGGATAGTCGACGAAGATCAGCCGCGCCTGCGGCGCCCGCGCGCGGACGGTGCGCGCGATCATCCGCATATGCTGCGCCACGCTTTCCCAGGTCCGCAGTTCGGGGTAGGCGACCTGCGGGCATCGGCCGCCCTTGCTGCCGATCCGGCGGATATGCTGATCGTAACGGCAGGCCGCCGCGAGCATGTTCGGCACATAGCCCACGTCATTGCCGCCGATGGTGATGGTGACGAGCCGGGTCTCGGGCGTCACCGCCTCGATCTGCGGCCCAAGCTCGTTCCAGCCGGCCAGCACGGCGATGGTCGTGGCGCCGCTGCAGCTCATATCGACCAGCACCAGACGCAGGT
>CAXTMT010000157.1:0-5627 GCA_964245355.1 uncultured Sphingomonadaceae bacterium | reverse complement strand
CTGATGGGCATAATTCTCGCTCGATTGGGCGCAGCGCGGCGGGGCCGGCTCGGCCGTCGGCATGATCCCGGGGCCTGCCGCATAGGAACTGCCGAGCGCCACGTAACGCGCGCCCGGCGCCAACGGTGCAGGCGCCTGCGCACCCACCGGCGTCCACGCCATCAGCAACGCCGCCAGCCCCACGCCGGCAACGGTACGCATCAGCCCGTTCACACCTGCACCCCACATTCTTCTTCAGCGTTCCCCGCACCTTGACGTCACCGCGGGCATTTGTCAGCAGGGATCGGCCTTGACCGCATGGCACCTCTGCCCGAGAGGCGCCCCATGCAGCCCGCACCCGTCCTTCCGGCCCGTAAGGTCGTCGTCTCCGGCATCCAGCCGACCGGCAACCTCCACCTCGGCAATTATCTCGGCGCGATCCGCAATTGGGTGGCGATGCAGGACGCGCTCGGTCCCGACGATACCTGCCTGTTCTTTCTCGCCGATCTGCACGCGATCAGCGAGCATCAGGATCCGGTAAAGTTCGCTGCGGGTATCCGCGAGATGGCGGCGGCGATCATCGCCTGTGGGGTCGATCCCGCGCGCGCGATCCTTTTCCGCCAGCGCCATGTGACCGAACATGTCCAGCTCCAGTGGCTGCTCAACGGCGCCGCGCGCGTTGGCTGGCTGAACCGCATGACCCAGTTCAAGGACAAATCGGGCAAGAACCGCGAGGGCGCCAGCGTCGCGCTCTACACCTATCCGGTGCTCCAGGCCGCCGACGTCTTGCTCTACCAGACCACGCACGTTCCCGTCGGCGAGGATCAGAAGCAGCATCTGGAGCTGGCGCGCGATATCGCCGCCAAGTTCAATCTCGACACCGGCACCGAGACCTTCGTGCTGCCCGAGCCGACGATCCCGCCCACCGCCGCGCGGATCATGTCGCTGCGCGACGGGTCGGCGAAGATGAGCAAGTCCGATCCGTCCGACATGAGCCGGATCAACCTCTCCGACGATGCCGACACGATCGCGCAGAAAATCCGCAAGGCGAAGACCGATCCCGAGCCTCTGCCCGAGGACTCCGCTCTGCTCGCCGAGCGGCCGGAAGCGCGCAACCTCGTCGCCATCTATGCGGCACTGGCAGGCGAAACGCAGGAGCAGGTGCTCAGCCGCTTCGCCGGCCTGGGCTTCGGCGCGTTCAAGCCGGCGCTGGCCGATCTGGCGGTCGCGACGCTCGCCCCGATCTCCGCCCGTCTGGCCGATTTCGAAGCCGATCCCGCCGAGCTCGATCGCCTGCTGGCAGGCGGTGCCGAACGCGCCCGCATGCGCGCCGCGCCGACGCTGGCCAAGGCCTATGCGGCGCTCGGCCTGTAGCCGTCACACTGGATGATTTCGCTCCCGCGCAGGGCGCGATGGGATGGCGATGCGGCGAGCCGAGCAACCGGTGATGTTCACCGAGTGTTCAATCGCCATTAAGGGACAAGGGCATAGTCACTGTCCCAAAGCATAACGGGACGTTCAAATGTCGCTTCGTCGTAGCCTGCTCACCATGTCCGCGCCGCTGGCGCTCCTGCTTGTCGGCGGATGCGCCGAGCCGTTCCGCGCCGATGTCGCGCGCTTCCAGCGGCTGCCGGCGCCGCAGGGCCAGACTTTCTACATCGTCGCGGCCGATCCCCACAAATTGGGCGGGATCGAGTTCGGCCAATATGCAGCCTCCGTCGCCGGCCGGCTGACCCAGCAGGGCTATCAACCGGCCGCCTCGCCGACCGGCGCGAGCCTGCTCGTCACGCTCGATTACGGCGTCGACAATGGGCATGAGAAGATCGTCAGCGAGCCCGGTGGCTTCGGTTATGGTCCGGGGTTCGGCTGGGGTGGCGGGTTCGGTTACGGGCGCGGTTTCCGCGGCGGACGCGGCTTCTACGGCGCCGGCTGGTACGGCGGCTGGGGCGATCCCTTCTGGGCGCAACCGTTCGGCGAAAACGTCCACAGCTACACCTATTACGTCAGCTATCTCAGCATGAAGATCCGCGCCCACGATGGCGCGGTATTGTTCGAAGGCCGCGCCAAGGCGCGCTCGGTCGACGATCGGTTGCCGCACCTCGTCCCCAATCTGATCGAAGCCATGTTCACCG
Source organism: uncultured Sphingomonadaceae bacterium (assembly GCA_964245355.1). Lineage (GTDB taxonomy): Bacteria > Pseudomonadota > Alphaproteobacteria > Sphingomonadales > Sphingomonadaceae > Sphingomonas_I. The sequence continues at coordinate 3,516 of CAXTMT010000157.1, read as the reverse complement.
GCTTTCCCGGCCGCTCGGGCGAGGATGTGCTGATCACCGTTCCGCCGCCCGGCAAACCGGGTCAGGCGCCGATCAACCGCGGCAACTGAATAGAAAAGGGCGCCGATCCGAGGATCAGGCGCCCTTTTCTATCAAAGCCCTCCCCCTGACAGGGAGGGGTGAAGAAATTCAGCCCTCCAGTTGCCGCATCAGCAGGCGCACGTCCGCATCGATCTCGGCATCGGCGGCGCGCAATTCCTCGATCTTGCGGACGGCGTGAATCACCGTCGTGTGATCGCGCCCGCCGAAACGACGGCCGATTTCGGGCAGCGAGCGCTGGGTGAGCTGCTTGGCGAGATACATCGCGATCTGGCGCGGGCGGGCGACTTCGCGCGAGCGGCGCGGCGATCCCATTTCGGCCTGGCGGATGCGGAAATGCTCGCACACCTTGCGCTGGATTTCGTCGATGGTGATGCGGCGCTGGCTGGCGCGAAGCTGGTCGGCGAGCGCCTCCTGCGTGAAATCGAGGTCGATCGCACGGTTTGAGAGCCGCGCAAACGCCAGCACGCGGTGCAACGCGCCCTCCAGCTCGCGGATCGAGGCGCTGATCCGCTTGGCGAGGAACATCACCACGTCGTTCGGTACGCTGGCCTGCGGCTGCGACTCGAGCTTCTTGAGAATGATGTTGTAGCGCAGCTCGAAATCGGCGGTGTTGATGTCCGCCACCAGCCCCCACGACAGGCGCGAGAGGATGCGGCTTTCGATCCCCTCGAGATCCTGGGGGCTGCGATCGGCGCTGATCACCAGCCGGCGGCCGGCGGAGATCAGCTCGTTCATCGCGTGGAAGAATTCCTCCTGCGTGGAATCCTTGCCGGCGATGAACTGAACGTCGTCGATCATCAGCAGATCGGCCGAGCGCAGCCGCTGCTTGAAGCTGTGCGTATCCTTGGCGCGCATCGCCGCCACGAATTCGTACATGAACTTTTCGGCCGACATGTAGATCACCCGCGCCTGCGGATGCCGCTCGCGATAATCCTGGCCGATCGCGTGCATCAGGTGGGTCTTGCCGAGGCCGACGCCGCCGTGAAGGAACAAAGGATTGAACTGCAGCTTGCCGCCCTCGGCCAGCGAACGCGCGGCATTGTAGGCGAGCTCGTTGGCCTTGCCGACGACGAAGCTTTCGAACGTGTAGCGCGAATCGAAGGCCGAGCCCGATTGCGGCGTCGGCGGCGGCGTCGGAGCGGGCGCGGCATCGATCGCGGCGGGCGTGTCGGCGCCGAGCATAGGGCGGAGACTCGTCTCGCCGGCTTCGATCAGCACAGTGCGCACCGAGGGCATCACCGCGCGCCAGGCGAGTTCGATCTGCTCGGCAAAATGGGTCTGCACCCAATTGGCGAGGAAGGCCGAAGGCGCGACGAGGCGGACGACGCCCGTCTCGGCTTCGAACGCAGCCAAACCCAGCGGCTTCAGCCAACCGTCGAACGCGCGCTGGCCACAGCTCTGGCGCAGGCTCTGGCGCACCGCGTCCCACGCCGCACCCGCCAGATCATCCCGGGGATTCGTCGTCTCGCGCTCAACCAGGGCCTTTGCAGTGTTCACGCGCGCAACTCTCCTCTTCGCCCGAACGCCCCACGCGCCGGTCGTTAACCTTATAAATCCAGTCGGTCGCGGCCCCCGCTAACGTCCGGCATTCGCCATCAGAAGCCCCCGAGCCGAGAATCACCGGCTGGGATGGAGGACTGTAAGGAGATCGCGCGCGGCCAATCAAGCCACACAATCGTCATCTGGATGAAATAAATCGCCTTGACAGGCTTTGCCCCTTAGCGATCAATTAGGATATTGATTTTGTTGGATTTTATTATTCTTCAAGCCGAGAATCATTTGTTTTCCGCAGGATGCGGGAGATTGCCGAGACGACACGGAAAAGCGCGCTGCGGATTGACCCGCCTCCAGCCAAAAATGGTTACAAATGTGTTTGGCATGGGGGCAGATCGACGAATGCGAAACGCTCACAATTCCTGTCCTGCCGCCCAACCGCTCGCCCACGCCCACTGGAAATTGTAGCCGCCGAGCCAGCCGGTGACATCCACAGCCTCGCCGATCGCAAACAACCCCGGCACCTTGCGCGCCATCATCGTCTTCGACGAAAGCTCGGCCGTGCTGATCCCGCCGACGGTGACCTCGGCCTTGGCGAACCCCTCCGTACCGTTCGGCAGGAAGGGCCATGCGGCCAGCTGCCGCTCGGCGGAGGATAGCTTGGAGTCGCTCAGATTGGCGAGCTCGCCCGGCAAGCCCAACCGTTCCGCCAGCGTCGTCGCCAGCCGATCGGGCAAGGTGTCGGCCAGCAGTCGGGCGACGGTCGTTCGCGGGGCGATGCGCTTGGCCCGACCCAACCAGCCGGAGGAACGATCGGGCAGGAAATCGATCGCGATCGATTCGCCGCGCCGCCAGTAAGACGATATTTGCAGAATCGCCGGACCGGAAAGGCCACGGTGCGTGAACAGCGCAGCCTCGCGGAATACCGCCCCACCGGCCTGGGCCGACACCGGCGCGGCGACGCCTGCTAGGGTACGGAACAGAAGATCATCGCCAGCGAGCGTCAGCGGCACCAGCGCCGGGCGCGGCTCGATGACCTTCAGCCCGAAGCGCCGCCCGAGATCATAAGCGTAGCCGCTGCCACCGATCTTCGGGATCGACGGCCCGCCGGTGGCGATCACCAGCGAGGGCGCAGTCGCCGTCCGATCCCCGACCCGAACGCGAAACTGACCGTCGCTATGCTCGATCTCCGCGATCGGCCGACCGAGCGCGAACTCGACCAGTTCGCCCGGGCATTCCGCCAGCAGCATGTCGAGGATCTGGCGCGCCGATCCATCGCAGAACAACTGGCCCAGCGTCTTCTCGTGCCAGAGAATTGCGTATCGCTCGATCAGCTCCAGGAAATCGGCCGGCGTGTAACGGGCCAGCGCCGATCGCGCGAAATGCGGGTTGGCCGAGAGGAAACGCTCCGGCACCGTGCCGAGGTTGGTGAAATTGCAGCGTCCGCCGCCCGAGATCAGGATCTTGGCGCCCGGCCGTTCCTGATGATCGATCACCAGCACCCGCCGCCCGCGCTGTCCGGCGACGCCGGCGCACATCAGCCCCGCGGCGCCCGCGCCCAATACGATCGCATCATAATCCGCCCGCGACACGCGGCGATCAGTGCTGCTTGGCGATCGACAGCCCGTCGAGCTTGGCGCGCTCCTTCACCGATTCCTCGCTGCGGGTGATCGCCTTGGCGATCGCGCGTACCGACAGGCCCTTCTTCACCAGCGTGTGGAGTTTCTGGATTTCCTCGGGGCGCCACGGTTGGCGATGTCGTTCGAAGCGTTCGGCCATGCCGGCTCCATAGAGCAGTTTCGCGCCGCGTTAATCCTCCCCCGCAAGGGGAGGATCCTGGCGGAACATCTGACCTCACGCGCCGACCGTCATCGCCAGAGACACGGCTTCGGCGACCTTGATCCCGTCGATCGCCGCGGAGAGGATGCCGCCGGCATACCC
>CAXTMT010000156.1:0-6121 GCA_964245355.1 uncultured Sphingomonadaceae bacterium | reverse complement strand
GTTTCGTACCGTGGTTGCGGCGCTCGACGAAGGTGCGTGGGGACCGGGCGGCGCCGATCGCGTCGAGTTCGAGATCTCGACCAATCCCGGCGCGCCCTTCGCGCCGCTGATCAGGATCGCCAGCGGCGGTGAACTGTCGCGCTTCATCCTCGCGCTCAAGGTGGCGCTGGCCGAGGAAGGCGGGGCGGGGACGATGATCTTCGACGAGGTCGATCGCGGCGTCGGCGGCGCGGTCGCGAGCGCGATCGGCGAGCGGCTGGCGCGGCTGGCCGAGACGACGCAATTGCTGGTGGTGACGCACAGCCCGCAGGTCGCGGCGCGGGCGGATCGGCATCTGCTGATCGCCAAGCGCTCGGATGGGCTGGTCGCGCGAACGGGGGTTCAGGTGCTGGACGAGGCGGCACGGCGCGAAGAGATTGCGCGGATGCTGTCGGGGGCGGAGGTTACGGAAGAGGCGCGGGCACAGGCGAGCCGGCTGCTGGGGGTGGCTTAAGGCCTCGACGGGCGAAGGATAAGGCTACCCCATCAGTGCCGGGAAAAACCCCTCGTGTGCGGCGCGCAGGTCGTCGAGCGTCACGCAATAATCGCCGCCGTCCAGTTCGAAGATGATCCGCTTGGCGATCGTGCGGCCGATCTGCGCCACCTCGATGCCGTTGCCGCTCGCGCCCGCGAGGAACGCCATCAATGCGTGGTCCTCGACCGTCACGACGTACAGCCCCTGATCCTCGGCGAAGAAGGCGCTCGCGATGCTCTCCACCTGCTCGGGCGAGATCAAGGCGCCGACGTTGCCGGCCAGCGCCATCTCCGCCACCGCCACTGCAAGGCCGCCGTCGGACACGTCGTGCGCCGCCGTCACCCAGGCCTGGGTGATGCAGGTGCGCAGATAATCGCCGGTGCGGCGCTCGGCGGCGAGGTCGACCGGGGGCGGCGGGCCGGCGTCCCTGCCCTCGATGCCGTGCAGTTCGCGCAGCCACAGCGACTGGCCGAGATGGCCGGCGGGTTGGCCGAGCAGCAGGATGACGTCGCCGGTGCCCTTGAAGGCGATGGTCGCGTTCTTCGACCAATCGGCGAGCAGCCCGATCGCGCCGATCGCCGGGGTGGGCAGGATCGCCGAGCCTCCGACGCCATTTGATTCTTTGGCAGCCTTGCTCTCGTTGTAGAGACTGACGTTCCCCGAGACGATCGGCATGTCGAGCGCCACGCACGCCGCGCTCATTCCCTCCAGGCAGCCGACGATCTGCCCCATGATCTCGGGACGCTGCGGGTTGGCGAAGTTGAGGCAGTTGGTCACCGCCAGCGGCGTCGCGCCGACGGCGGTGAGGTTGCGGAACGCCTCGGCGATCGCCTGCGCACCGCCCGCGGCCGGATCGGCAAAGCAATAGCGCGGGGTGCAATCGGTGGTGATCGCCAGGCCCTTGTCGGTGCCGTGGACGCGGACCAGCGCCGCGTCGCCGCCGGGCTTCTGCACCGTATCGGCGCCGACCTGGCTGTCGTACTGCTCCCAGATCCAGCGGCGGCTGGCGATGTCGGGCGAGCCCATCAGCTTGAGCAGATCGGCCGCCGGATCGGTGCATTCGGGCACACTCGCCAGCGGCGCAGGCCTGGGCGCCGGCACATGCGGGCGATCGTAGAGCGGCGCCTCGTCGGCCAGCGGCGCCAGCGGGATATCCGCCACCACCTCGCCCTGCCACTTCAGCACCATCCGCGCCCCCAGAATCGGATCAGCGCCGGTGACATGCCCGATCACCGCGAAATCCAGCTCCCACTTGCGGAAGATCGCTTCGGCGAAGTCCTCGCGGCCGGGCTTCAGCACCATGAGCATCCGCTCCTGGCTCTCGCTCAGCATCATCTCATAGGGGGTCATGCCGGTTTCGCGCTGCGGCACGTCGTCCAGGGTCAGCTCGATGCCGACCCCGCCCTTGGAGGCCATCTCGACCGAGGAGGAGGTCAGCCCCGCCGCGCCCATATCCTGGATCGCGACGATCGCGTCCGAGGCCATCAGTTCGAGGCAGGCTTCGATCAGCAGTTTCTCGGTGAAGGGATCGCCGACCTGGACGGTGGGGCGTTTGGCATCGGCGTCCTCGCCGAAATCGGCCGAGGCCATCGTCGCGCCGTGGATGCCGTCGCGCCCGGTCTTGGAGCCGACATAAACGATCGAATTGCCGACCCCCGAGGCCGCCGAATAGAAAATCTTGTCGGTGTCGGCGATACCCACCGTCATCGCGTTGACGAGGATGTTGCCATCATAGGCCGCGTGGAAATTCACCTCGCCGCCGACCGTCGGCACCCCGACGCAATTGCCGTAGCCGCCGATGCCGCGGACGACCCCGGCGATCAGGTGCTTCATCCTGGGATGATCGGGCCGGCCGAAGCGGAGCGCGTTCATGTTGGCGATCGGCCGCGCGCCCATCGTGAACACGTCGCGCAGGATGCCGCCCACGCCCGTCGCCGCGCCCTGATAGGGTTCGATGTAGCTCGGGTGGTTGTGGCTCTCCATCTTGAAGATCGCCGCCTGGCCGTCACCGATATCGACGACGCCGGCATTCTCACCGGGGCCGCAGATCACCTGCGGGCCTGTCGTAGGGAGCTTCTTCAGGTGGATGCGGCTGGATTTGTACGAGCAATGCTCGGACCACATGACCGAGAAGATGCCGAGCTCGGTCAGATTGGGCTCCCGCCCCATCGCGTGGAGAACGCGCGCATATTCTTCGGGCGAGAGGCCGTGGTCGGCGACGATTTGCGGGGTGATCGCGGTCATGGACGGGGCGATAGCAGCGGAGGTTGAAGCGCGCGAGAGCCCTCTCCCTTGAGGGAGAGGGTTGGGTGAGGGTGGCCTGCACTCGACAGCTTGGGCGCTCGGCCGCGCCTCGCCACTCCCTCTCCCAAAAATGGGAGAGGGGTAAAAGGTCCGAAGTGGCTTAAGCGATCAGGCGGTGCAGCTAAGCTTGCCCTTGGGGCCGGTGACTTCGATGCCGGTCGAGGTCGCGCTGCCGGTGATGGTGTAGCCGCCGCCTGCGAAGGGCTGGCCGGCGGCGGGCGCGGTGAGCGCGGTCGGGGTGCCGTCCTTCTTGGTCTTCAGATTGGCCGAGGTGTTGTCGTTGAACCAGTCGACGTAGAGCACCGCATTGCCCGGCTGGCAGCGATAGGTCTTGGTATCGAGCAGCGCGGGCGGGAGCTTCACCGGCGGGGCGGCGGCGATCTCCGCCTTGGTCACGTCGGCGGGGCCGTTCGAGACGATGGTGGTGGGCTCCCCGCACGCGGCGAGGAGGAGGGCGGCGGCCAGCGGAGCGGCGAGGGAGAGCTTGATCATATCGGCCGACTTTTTGCGGTTGCGAAATGCCCCGTCAAGAGGGGGAAACCGCAAAGCTGTAACCTTTCGTCGCGGATGCAGCGAAAGTTTGGCTTGGGCGACGCAAACGTCCCGGCGCTTGCCCCGGCCGTCGCGGGCGCTATCGAGTGTGCCGATGGCGATTTCTTCCGGCATTTCCGCGCTGATCGGCCGCACCCCGCTCGTCCGCCTGAAGGGGCCGAGTGCCGCGACGGGCTGCGACATCCTCGGCAAGTGCGAGTTTCTCAACCCCGGCGGATCGATCAAGGATCGCGCGGCCAAATATATCATCGAGGATGCCGAGGCGCGCGGGCTGCTCGGGCCCGGCGGCACGATCGTCGAGGGCACGGCGGGCAATACCGGGATCGGCCTCGCGCTGATCGGCAACGCCAAGGGCTATCGCACGATCATCGTCATCCCCGAGACGCAGAGCCAGGAGAAGAAGGACACGCTGCGCGCGCTGGGCGCCGAACTCGTCGAGGTGCCGCCGACCAGCTATTCGAACCCGGCGCATTACGTCCATACCTCGCGCCGCATCGCCGAGGAGACGCCGAACGCTTTGTGGTCCAACCAGTTCGACAATATCGCCAACCGCATGGGCCATATCCGCACCACCGCGCCCGAAATCTGGGAGCAGACCGGCGGCCGGATCGACGGCTTCACCTGCGCGGTGGGGACGGGGGGGACGCTGGCGGGCGTCGGGCTGGGGCTGAAGGAATTCTCGCCCGAGATCACGATCGCGCTCACCGATCCGCATGGCGCGTCGCTTTACGAATATTTCTCGACCGGCGAATTGCGCGCCGAGGGGCATTCGGTGGCGGAAGGGATCGGCCAGAGCCGGATCACCGCCAACCTCGACTCGGCGCCGATCGACACCCAATATCGCATCTCGGACGAGGCGGGTCTGGAGCAGGTGTTCGCTCTGCTTCGCAACGAAGGCCTGTGCGTCGGGCTCTCGTCGGGGATCAACGTGGCCGGGGCGATGGCGCTGGCGCGCGATCTGGAGCCGGGCAAGACTATCGTGACTTTGCTGTGCGATAGCGGGATGCGCTACCTCTCCACGCTGTTCGATCCCGGCTGGCTGGCGGCGAAGGGACTGCCCGTGCCGGAGTGGCTCGCGCAAAAAGGTTCACAAACGGGACAAGAAGCCCTAATTTAGCGTCATGCTGAGCCGAAGCCGTTTTTGGAAGCGATCCAGCGATGCCGGATCGTGGGCCGGTGCCGCCATCCACGCGCGTGGATCGAAAAGAACTTGGCAGGAGTCTCGCCTTTGATGCGCCGCATCCGCGTGGGACTGACCGGGCTTGCCTGCGTCTTCCTGGTCGTGATGCTCGCGGCGGCGGTGCTGCGGATGACCGGCCAGATGCCGAAGGGCGACGCGATCCCGGCCGTGAACAGCGCCGCGCCCAACGAGCCTTTGGCACAGCTTGGCGTGGCGCCCGGCAATCCGGATAACGGCGGCGACGCGGTCGCCAATCGAGCAACGCCGCTTAAGTAACCGAGTCGCGGGCGGAAAACGGCGGCCGATCACAGCCCGTTCCGCCGATCCTCACGACCTTTCGCACACACTTATCCACAGACGCGTGCGCCGAGAAAGCGCGGTTTTTCCGCGCACTGGCGGCTGCGCGCGGCATTCCTGCCTGGGAAATACACAGCCAGTGGGATCAGGTGGGTGAAAGTGGGATTGAAAACCATAGTTGAGGCGTGTTAATCCCCTGCTTGGTCGAACGATGGGGGCGCGTGTGCCTGCGACACGTCGAGCGACCGGGTGCGGCGAAACGCCGCATCGAGGGGCTTAAGGGTGCAGGCGTTGGATCTAGACCTTCCATTCGAGGGTGTTGCCTTGAACGCGGTCGACGCGAAGGGACGGGTGTCTGTGCCTTCCGATCTTCGCGATCTGATCGCAACCCGCTGCCGCGCCTTTGCTTCGGGGGATATTTCGATCAGCGAAACCTCGCTCAGCCTCGGCCTGGCCGACGAGGGCGATCGGCTGATGGTGTATGATGCGATCGGCGTCCGCCAGCTTTCGCGCGAACTGCGCGCCGGCCTCGCCGATCTGCCCGCCGCCGCGCGCCGCAAGGCGCTGGCCGATGTCGGCGGCGACGAGATGAACCGGTCGCGGGTGAGCTTCGACAGCGTCGGCCGTCTCGTCCTGCCCGAGATGCTGCGCGATTTCGCCGAGATCGGCGGCTTCGCGCTGTTCTGGGGCAACATCGATTTCTTCGAGATCTGGAACCCGCTGAAGGCGCTGGACGCCTGGGCCGACAAGCCCAACCGGCTGCGCACCGTCCGCTATCTGCTCAAGCAGAAGGGCATCACGGCGTGACGCGTGATCCGCGCCACGATCCGGTGCTGATCGACGAGGTGCTCGCCGGCCTCGCGCCCGAACCCGGCGAGACGCATGTCGACGGCACGTTCGGCGCCGGCGGCTACACCCGCGCCATCCTCGACCGTGGCGCCCGCGTGATCGCCTTCGATCGCGATCCCGATGCCATCGCCGAAGGGCGGGGGCTGGTCGACGGTGCCGACGGCAAGCTGGACCTGGTCGCCGATCGCTTCTCCGCAATGGCCGCGGCGCTGGACGAGCGCGCCCCCGAAGGCGTCGAGGGCGTGACGCTGGATATCGGCGTCAGTTCGATGCAGCTCGATCGTGCCGATCGCGGCTTCTCGTTCCAGGCGGACGGCCCGCTCGACATGCGGATGGAGCAGGCCGGGCCGAGTGCCGCCGACTTCCTCAACGAGGCGGAGGAATCCGCCATTGCCGACGTGCTGTTCACCTATGGCGAGGAGCGC
>CAXTMT010000155.1:1609-6151 GCA_964245355.1 uncultured Sphingomonadaceae bacterium | reverse complement strand
TCCTCTGATCCGCGCATCCGACCCTCCAGCCAGACCAGTGAATCACGATCAACCCGCTCACACCAGACACTTCTTCAACAGCCCGCAGGGCTGACGGAGGGGTGACACCACGGGCGGGCACACCCCTCCGACCGCTTCGCGGCCACCTCCCCTTGCAGGGGAGGATTATGAATCGCCGTCGATCGCGCCGGCCCCTCGCGCGGCGGTTGACCATCCGCCGTCTCTCCGTACAGGGCGTCCTCGAAGCAGCTTGGGAGAGCAAGGTTGGGCGAGCGTTATGATGTCGTGATCGTGGGGGCGGGCCATGGCGGCGCGCAGGCGGCGATCGCGCTCCGCCAGAACAAGTTCGAAGGCACGATCGCGATGATCGGCGACGAACCCGAAATCCCTTACGAACGCCCGCCCCTCTCGAAGGAATATTTCTCGGGCGAGAAGACGTTCGAGCGCATCCTGATCCGCCCGCCCGCCTTCTGGGACGAACGGCGGGTGGCGATGAAGCTCAACCGCCTCGTCACCAAGGTCGATGCCGCCGCGCACAGCGTGACGCTCCAGGACGGCAGCGAGATCGGCTACGGCCACCTGATCTGGGCGACCGGAGGCGCCCCGCGCAAACTGGTCTGCTCGGGCCATCATCTGAAGGGTGTCCACACCGTCCGCACCCGCGCCGATGCCGATCGCATGCTCGCCGAGCTCGACGGCACGAGCCGCGCGGTGGTGATCGGCGGCGGCTATATCGGGCTGGAAGCGGCGGCGGTGCTCGCCAAATTCGGCAAGCAGGTGATCGTGCTCGAGGCGCTCGACCGGGTGCTGGCCCGCGTCGCCGGCGAGCCCCTGTCGCGCTTCTACGAGGCCGAGCACCGCGCGCATGGCGTCGAGGTGCGGCTCGGTGCCAAGGTCGACTGCATCGAAGAGGCCGACGGCAAGGCGATCGGCGTGCGCCTCCACGACGGCGAGTTGCTGCCGTGCGAGATGGTGATCGTCGGCATCGGTATCGTCCCCGCGGTCGAGCCGCTGCTCGCGGCGGGCGCCGCGGGCGGCAACGGCGTCACCGTCGACAGGCAGTGCCGCACCAGCCTGCCCGACGTTTTCGCGATCGGCGATTGCGCGATGCACGAGAATGATTTCGCGGGCGGTGCGGCGATGCGCGTCGAATCGGTGCAGAACGCCAACGATCAGGCGACGCTCGTCGCCAAGGCGCTGACCGGCACCGTCGCCGATTATCACGCCGTCCCCTGGTTCTGGTCGAACCAGTACGATCTGCGCCTGCAGACCGTGGGCCTTTCCACCGGCTATGAAGAATGCGTCGTGCGCGGCGACATCGGCAGCCGCAGTTTCTCGATCGTCTATCTGAAAGCCGGCCGCGTGATCGCGCTCGATTGCGTCAACGCGACCAGGGATTATGTCCAGGGCCGCGCCCTGGTGATCGACGGCGCGACGATCGCCCCGGCCAAGCTCGCCGACGCCGCCACCCCGCTGAAGGACCTTGCCGCCGCCGCATGAGCTTGCGCCCCACCTTACGGGCGATCGGGAAGAAACATTGGTGAAGCGGGGCATGATTTACTGATCTAGCGCAATAATATTTTCAATATTCAGCATAGGCTATCGTCCATCATCAGCGGGCTTGCACCTGGGCGCTGATGGCTGGGGGTCGCCGCGCTTCCGCCTTTCGGCCGGAGACTGCTTATGCCGAGCGCCACTGCTGCTCCAATGGAGCGCCTCGTTGCGCGGTTGACCGCGCGATCCCACCTTGGTGCCAGCGAGCGAAATGCCCTGCTGAAGCTCGCGGCCTCGCCGTCGTCGGTCAAGCAGAGCCAGACACTGGTCCGGCGCGGCGATGCCGTGACAGACGTCTGCCTGGTGGTGGATGGGCTGGTCGGCAGTTCCTATCAGACGCGCAGCGGGACACGGCAGATCGTCGCGCTCCATATCCAGGGCGATATGGCCAACCTTGCTTCGATGAAGGAGAAGGAAGCGGGGTGCGATCTGGAGGCCCTGACGGCGTCCGTCATCGTCCGGGTCGGTCACCGCGAATTGCGCGCCGTCGTCGATGCCTTCCCGATGCTCGCGGCCGCACTCTGGCGGGATAGCGTCGCCGATGCGCGTATCCTGTCCGAATGGATCTTCAACATCGGCAGCAAGACGGCACGTTCCCGCCTCGCGCATCTGTTTTGCGAACTGGCCTGCCGGTATGAACAGGCCGGCCTCAACGTGGGGCTGCATTACGAACTGGCGATGACCCAGGACCAGCTCGCCGAAACGACGGCGATGACGCCGGTCCATCTCAACCGCAGCCTGATGGGGCTGCGCCGCGACGGCATCGTCGAGATGCGCAGCAAGAAGGTCGAGATATTGGACTGGAAGGCAATGACGCAGATTGCCGAATTCGATCCACGCTACCTTCAGTTCAGCAACGCACCCTCGCCGTGAACACCGTCAGCAAAGCGGGTGCGCCGATGGTGGGCCGCCGACATCGTCGAGCTTCAGCGACGCCGCGATCGACGACAGCAGCGCATGCGATCGCCACATCGATACAGTCTCCCCCTCCGTTTCCTCGGCCTGGTTCTTCTGGACGGTAACCGCGCGTTCGGCGATCTCGACCGCGTGGCGCGCGCTCAGCACGGCGTTTTCGCACAATCCGTGGATCAGGCTTTCCACCAGCAGCAAGGCGGCCTGCCCATGCGGGTCCGGCGACGCACCCTGAACCGCAGGCAGCGCGGCTTCATTGTCGTTGGTCGTCATCTGGAGCGCCTTCTAGCCGGCGAGAGTGGTAGGCTCTCCGCCGTCGACGCCTGCGGGGAAATCGGTCGACGATGGGAATTGGATACAGCGGCTGGCACGGCCGCGCCATAACCTATAACATCAACCGACAATAACTTTCGGCAATATGAGCTGGAGTCTTGCACCGGTACAAACTCCTCATGAGCAATCGGTTCGTGAAGAAGTTGAGCCGGTTGGCCGAGCTGACGAATGCCGACTGCGCGGCGCTCGAACGCGTCACCGCGCGCCCCCGCCACTTTGCCGCCCGCCAGGACCTGATCCGCGAGGGCGACGAGCCGGGGCCGATGTTCGTCGTGCTGGATGGATGGGTCTGCCGCTACAAGATCCTGCCGAACGGGACGCGGCAGATCATGGCCTTCCTGATGCCCGGCGATGCCTGCGATCTGCACATCAAATTGCTGGCGGAAATGGATCACGGCATCCAGGCGATCACGCCGTCGACGGTGGCGACCGTGACCCGGGCGGAGATGCAGGAATTGATGGATCGGCATCCCAACATTGCCAGCGCGATGTATTCGGCGCAGCTGATCGATGAAGGCGTCATGCGATCGTGGATCGTCAGCATGGGGCGGCGCAGCTCGACCGAGCGCGTCGCGCATCTCATCTGCGAACTCTATCTGCGGGGGCGCAACATCGGCCTGACGACCGGGGATGAATTCGCCTTGCCGCTCTCGCAGCTCGTCCTGGCCGACGCGCTGGGCATGACCGCGGTCCACATCAACCGGGTGCTGAAGGAATTGCGGCTCGCGGGGGCGATGACGCTGAAGCGCGGGAGCGTGACGATCATCGATCCGATCCAGCTGGTCCGCATCGCCGGCTTCGACGAGAATTACCTGCATCGCCGGTTGCGGCAGGCGGCCTGACGGTTCGTTGGGGGTTTTGAAACGCGCTTTCGGTCATCCCCATCTATAGGAACAAAGTGGGAATATCTGCTGTCCTACACGATAGTCGATGTGCTAGCTGGGATGTCCATTTCGATTCGCCGAAGGACATCGTGCGCCCTGCCCCAACCCCGATTACGCCGCTCTGCCGGCGGGCGGCTGGCCGCCGCCGATGGGTCGGCCTCGAAAATTACGCGCAGCAGGAATGCTTGGCGAACCAAGGCTTTGTGGGCTCCGTGGCGCTGCCGGCATCCGCCAAACCTGCTCAACATAGACTGCGTTGGCCTAACCTTAGTAACCTTTCGCGCCCGATTCACGAGGCGCTGACCCTCGCCGTCGACCGGTTGACGCCACACCCCGCCCTTGGCAACGGAACGGCCAACGCCCATCTCCGGCGCCTCTCCTGACGGGATCCCGCATGCCCTATACCGATTTCCTCAAGCAGCAGGCTTACATCGACGGCCGGTGGATCGACGCGGACGGCGGCAAGACGCTCGCCGTCACCGATCCCGCGACCGGCGAGACGATCGGCACCGTGCCGATGATGGGCGCCGAGGAGACCGATCGGGCGATCGCGGCGGCCGCGGCGGCGCTCCCCGCCTGGGGCAAGCGCACCGCCGGCGATCGCGCCAGGATCCTGCGCAAGCTGTTCGATCTGATGATCGCGAACCAGGATGCGCTCGGCGAACTCCTCACCCGCGAACAGGGCAAGCCGCTGGCCGAGGGCAAAAGCGAGATCGCTTATGCCGCCGGTTTCGTCGAATGGTTCGCCGAGGAAGGCAAGCGCGCGTATGGCGAGGTGATCCCGGCGCATGCCGCCGATCGCCGGCTCGTCACCATCACCCAGCCGATCGGCGTGGTCGCGGCGATCACGCCGTGGAAC
>CAXTMT010000155.1:0-1599 GCA_964245355.1 uncultured Sphingomonadaceae bacterium | reverse complement strand
TCCCCTCGGCGATGATCACCCGCAAGCTCGCGCCGGCGCTGGCGGCGGGCTGCACCGGCGTGCTCAAGCCCGCTTCGCAGACGCCCTTCTCGGCGCTGGCGCTGGCGGCGCTGGCCGAGCAGGCAGGGGTGCCGGCGGGCGTGTTCAACGTTGTGACCGGCAGTGCGCGCGCGATCGGCGGGGCGCTGACCGCGAGCCCGGTGGTGCGCAAGATCAGCTTCACCGGATCGACCGAGGTAGGCCGCGAACTGATGCGCCAGTCGGCCGACACGATCAAGAAGATGAGCCTGGAACTGGGCGGCAACGCCCCCTTCCTGGTGTTCGACGATGCCGATGTTGACGCCGCCGTCACCGGCGCGATCCTCTCGAAATTCCGCAACGGCGGCCAGACCTGCGTCTGCACCAACCGCTTCTACGTGCAGGACGGCGTGTATGAGGAATTCGTCGAGAAGCTCGCCGCCAGGGTGAAGGCGATGAAGATCGGTTCCGGCCTCGCCGCGGGCACCGACATCGGCCCGCTGATCGACATGCCCGCGGTGGAGAAGGTCGAGGAGCATCTGCAGGATGCGATCGCGGGCGGCGCCAAGGTGGTGGTCGGCGGCAAGCGCAGCGATCTGGGCTTGAGCTTCTTCGAACCGACCGTCCTCTCGGGCGTCACCGCCGCCATGAAGATCGCGCGCGAGGAGACGTTCGGGCCGCTCGCCGGGATCATCCGCTTCGCGCATGAGGCCGAAGCGATCCGCATGGCCAACGACAGCGAGTTCGGCCTCGCCAGCTATTTCTACGCGCGCGATATCGGCCGGGTCTGGCGCGTGGCCGAGGCGCTGGAGGCGGGCATGGTCGGCATCAACACCGGCCTGATCTCCACCGAAGTCGCGCCGTTCGGCGGCATCAAGCAGAGCGGCCTGGGGCGCGAGGGTTCGCGCCACGGCCTCGAGGATTATCTGGAGATCAAATATCTCTGCATGGGGATTTGAATCCAGCCCATCTGCCGTCATCCCACCTCGACCCATTCCCCCTTCCGATCAATCGGCTCTCAGGCGCGAAACCGGAACGGCGAGAAATCGGTCTGCTCGTCGTACACGTCGATGCCCTCGGCGCGTTTGAGGAAGCCGACCACCGCATAGGTCACCGGCGTCAGTACCGCCTCCCACGTCACCTTCAGCACGAACTGGCTGAGCATCACCTCGGCCAGCGCCGTCACCGGCCAGTCGGCAAGGCCGTAGAAGGCGAGCGGGTAGAAGATCAGGCTGTCCGCGCCTTCGCCGACGATCGTGCTGCCGATGGTGCGGGTCCACAGCCAGCGCCCCCGCGTCCAGATCTTCATCTTGGCCAGCACGAAGCTGTTGAGGATATCGCCGACCCAGAAGGCGGCAAGCGACGCGGCGATGATCCGCCAGCCCGATCCGAACACGCGCTCGTAGGCGGCCTGCCCGTTCCACCCCTCGGCCACCGGCAGCCGCACGACGACGAATTCCATCAGCGCCATGAACAGCAAGGCCGCGAACCCCGCCCACACCACGCGGCGGGCGCGGGCATAGCCATAGACCTCGGTCAGCACGTCATCGAGCACGTAGGAGATCGGGAAGAACAGGATGC
>CAXTMT010000154.1:0-6164 GCA_964245355.1 uncultured Sphingomonadaceae bacterium | reverse complement strand
GCTGGGCACGAACGGACTATTTGGTTCATCGCACGGTTCAGATTTCATCCAACCTGCCCTAGGATCGCGCCATGATCGCCCGCCTCTCCGGCACGCTCGCCGAAACCGCCGCCGATAGCGCGGTGATCGATGTCGCCGGGCTGCTCCCCGCGCAGCGCGATGCCTTGGAAGCGCAGGCGGAAGCCGCGCTGCGCGCCGTCGCGGGGGTCGAGGAGGTGCGGATCCTGCTCACCGCCGATCGCCCGACGCGCAAGCTGATCGCGGTGGCGAGCGGGAAGGGCGGGGTCGGCAAATCCACCGTCGCGGCGAATCTCGCGGTGGCGCTGGCGCGGGCGGGCGTGAAGGTCGCGCTGGTCGATGAAGATATCTACGGCCCCTCGCAGCCGCGCTTGATGGATGCGCCGGAGCGGCCGGAGTCTTTCAATCAGAAGCTGATTCCGGTGCAGACTCGCTTCGGGGTGCCGATGCTCTCGATGGGGCAGCTCGTCGCCCCGGGCAAGGCGCTGGCGTGGCGCGGGCCGATGGCGAGCGGGGCGCTCGGCCAGCTTGTCGATGCCGAATGGGGCGACACCGAACTGCTGATCCTCGATCTGCCGCCCGGCACCGGCGACGTGCAACTGACGATGGTGCAGAAGCATCGCCCGGTCGGCGCGATCATCGTCTCGACCCCGCAGGACCTCGCGCTGATCGACGCGGCGCGCGCGATCGACCTGTTCGAGACGGCGCGGGTGCCGATCGTGGGGCTGATCGAGAATATGGCGGGCTATGTCTGCCCGCATTGCGGCGAAGTGTCCGATCCGTTCGGCAGCGGCGGGGCGGAGGCGGAGGCCGGGCGGCTGGGCATAAGGTTTCTGGGGCGGATTCCGCTGTCGATCGGCATCCGCACCGCGAGCGATGCGGGAGAGCCGCCTGCGGCCGGCGAGGGGCTGGAGGCGATGGCTTTCCGGGCGCTGGCGGAGACGGTGCGAGGGGTGCTGTAAATCCTCCATCCGCAGCGTGGAGAGGATGACGAGGAACCATCCGCGCCCCGCGCGTTTGCCATGCGAAGGAGACGCCCCATGCCGCTCACGTCCGCCGAGGATATCCGCGCCCTGCTCGAAGAGATGCGCACCGTCGCCGTCGTCGGCGCGTCGGACCGGCCCGATCGGCCGAGCTGGGGGGTGATGAAGACGCTGCAGGATTGGGGTTTTCGCATCCTGCCGGTCAATCCCGCGATCACCGGCGAGCATGTCCACGGCGAATATGTGTGGCGCGACCTCGCGCAGATCGGGGAGCCGATCGACATGGTCGATATCTTCCGCAAATCGGAAAGCGCGGGCGAGGCGGTGGATGCGGCGATCCTCGCGGGGGCGAAGGCGGTGTGGCTGCAGCTCGGCGTGATCGATGAAGCGGCGGCGGCGCGCGCCGAGGCGGCGGGGCTGAAGGTGGTGATGGACCGTTGCCCGGCGATCGAACTGCGGCGGCTGGGGGTGGCGAGGAAGGCGACGTGTATGGCGATGACCAAAGTTAACCATCAATCCGCCTTCCGTTCCGCGCCCGTATCGGGCTAGAGCATGAGCATGGAACTGCTGCTGACCACCGACTGGCTTGCCCACAATCTCGGCGTCCCCGATCTGCGCGTGCTCGACGCGACCCATTATGCGCTGGAGCCGGAGCGCAGTGCCGCCGGCGATTTCGCCGGGAAGCGCATTCCCGGGGCGCGCTTTCTCGATCTGCCGAACCTGACCGACAAGAATGATCCCGTCCCCGGCCAGGCGCCTTCGGCCGAGCAGTTCGCGGCGCGGATGTCGGCGCTCGGTATCGCGATGCAGGATCGCGTGATCCTCTACGATCAGTCGCCGCATCGCACCTCGGCGCGCGCCTGGTGGCTGTTCCGGCTGTTCGGGATCGACAATGTCGTGCTGCTGAGCGGGGGGCTCGATCGCTGGGAGGCCGAGCGGCGCCCGTTCGACAGCGGCGTGCCGATCGAGCCCGGCGGCGGCGCGGTGTTCGCCGACAAGCAGCCGGCCCGCGTGAAGACCTTCGCCGAGATGAAGGCGCTGGTCGACGGCGGCAGCGCCCAGATCGTCGATGCGCGATCGGCGGCGCGTTTCTCGGGCGAGGAAGCCGATCCGCGGCCCGGCGTGGCGCCCGGCCACATCCCCGGCAGCAAGAATCTGCCCTACACCAGGCTGTTCAACCCCGACGGCACCTGGAAGCGCGGCGGCCAGCTGGCGATGGAATTCGAAAAGGCCGGGATCGATCTGTGGAAACCCGTGGTCGCGACGTGCGGTTCGGGGGTGACGGCGGCGATCCTGCTGTATGGCCTGGCGCTGCTGGGGCGCGACGATTGGTCGCTGTACGACGGATCGTGGAGCGAGTGGGGGGCTGATCCCACGACGCCGAAGGCGCTGGGGGCGTGAGGAGCGATCCTCCCCGGCAAGGGGAGGTGGCATCGCGAAGCGATGACGGAGGGGTGTAACCGGTAGTGAGAGAGTGCTTCGCCACTATCCGTGACACCCCTCCACCATGCTCCGCATGGTCCCCCTCCCCTGCAGGGGAGGATCGCTCGGCGCCGACGACGGTGATTTCTACCCATGACTGAACGTGACTCCCGCCCCGCCACCAGGCTGATCTCGGGCGGCCGCAGCCGCGCCTATACCGGGGCGCTGGTCAACCCGCCGGTGCATCGCGCCTCGACCATATTGTTCGACGATGTCGCGCATCTGCGACGTTCGGACGGCGCCCCCGGCAAGCTCTATTACGGCCGCCAGGGCACACCCTCGCAATGGGCGCTGGCCGATGCGCTGACCGATCTCGAGCCCGGCGCCGCCGGCACCACGCTCCACCCCTCGGGCGTGGCGGCGATCACCACCGCCTTGCTCGCGCTGCTTGTCCCCGGCGACGAATTGCTGATGGTCGACAGCACGTACGAGCCGACGCGGGTGTTCTGCGAAACCACTCTCAAGCGGATCGGCGTGAAGACGCTCTATTACGATCCGAGCGCCGGTGCCGACGCGGTGGCGGCGCTGTTCACCGACAAGACCAGGGCATTGTTCCTCGAAAGCCCCGGTTCGCTGACCTTCGAGGTGCAGGACGTGCCCGGCCTCTGCGCGGCGGCGAAGGCGCGCGGGATCGTCACCCTGCTCGACAACAGCTGGGCGACGCCTCTGCTGTTCCCGGCGATCGCGCATGGCGTCGATATCGCGCTGCTCGCCTGCACCAAATATGTCGTCGGCCATTCGGATGCGATGCTGGGCTCGGCGACCTGCGCGCCGGGGGTGATCGATCGGATGCGGCGGACGACGCGCGGCCTGGGGCAGTGCGTCAGCCCCGACGATGCCTTCCTCGGATTGCGCGGGCTGCGCACGATGGGGGTGCGATTGAAGGCGCACGAGGCAAACGGGCTGGAGGTGGCGCGGTGGCTGAAGGCGCGACCCGAGGTCGGCGCGATGCTCCACCCGGCCTTCCCGGATTGCCCCGGCCACGATCTGTGGCAGCGCGACTTTTCCGGCGCCTCGGGGCTCTTCGCGTTCGAACTCGCCGGCGCCGACGATGCGATGCGCGTCCGTTTCGTCGACGCGCTCCGCCATTTCGGCATCGGTTTTTCGTGGGGCGGGTTCGAGAGCCTCGTCCTGCCGATCGATCCGGCGCGCATCCGGGGCACGGGCAAGATGTGGGGCGGCGGCGGTCCGCTCGTCCGCCTGCATATCGGTCTCGAAGACCCCGCCGACCTGATCGCCGACCTGACGCAGGCGTTCGCGAAGATGAATCCGTGACGCTGAACTAATGGACCCGGTGCGCGACAGATCGTTGCGGGATGTGTTGCCGCGCTGCCACAATAGGCGGACTTGTGCGACCCAAAGGACAACAATGGTTGTGCGGCGCACCCGATTTCGTCAGAGGCCGCTTGTCGCACCTGCATTCGGCGCCGCCCCTCGGGGGTGAGAAGGCCGGGCCGGGCGGTACGCAGGGAACAACCGAAACCAATCGAAAGGGCTTTTCCCGATGCGCTCGACTCTTGTCCTCGCCGCGTTGCTCGCTTCCGCGGCCGTCGCCGCTCCCGCCTTCGCCGATGATGCGGCACCGGCCGCTCCGGCGCCTGCCTTCACCGTCACCGGCGGCGCGACCCTGATCAGCGATTATCGTTTCCGCGGCATCTCCCAGACCAACAAGCGTTTCGCCATCCAGGGTACGCTCGGCGTCAGCCACGAATCGGGCTTCTACGTCGGCACCTGGGGCAGCTCGATCGACGATTATGTGTCCTACGGTTCCGATCAGGAGATCGATCTGTACGGCGGTTACAAGCATACGTGGGCGGGCACCGCCGTCGATGTCGGCCTGCTCTATTATTATTACCCCGGCGCCGGCCACAACAATTCGGATTTCTTCGAGCCTTACGCCAACGCCACGCACACCTTCGGGCCGCTCAGCGTGAAGGTCGGCGGCAATTTCGCGTGGAGCCAGAAGGGCCTGGTCTATACCGATGCCAGGACCGGCCGTTTCCATCCCAAGGGTTCGGGCTTCTACGGCTATGGCGAGCTGTCGGGGGCGATCCCGGGCGTGCCGCTCACCTTCACCGGCCATTTCGGCCGCAGTTTCTCGCGCAATTACATCACCTTCGGCACCCAATATGACGATTGGAGCCTGACCGCCGCCTACACCTGGAAGGCGCTCACCCTCTCGATCGCCTATGTCGATACCGACGGCAAGCGTAACTCGTTCCTGACCGGCACCGGCCGTAACCCGGTGGCCGGCGGTGTGGTCGGCGGCATCGGCGTTTCCTTCTAAGCCTCAACGGCTTGCGATCGGGCCGGGGCGGCGATGCCCCGGCCCGAAAGGCTTAGCGGAACAAAAAGCGATAAAAGCAGAAACAAACGCTTGACAGCGCCCCGCTGATCTGGCAGAGAGAAGGCAGGCTGCGGAATTGCGGCTGGCGGGGATCGAGATTCGGTCCTGCGGCTTTGACGCCGTTGGGCAGACGGGCGTTCGATGCTGGGCGGTTCCGACATTGGAAAAGTCGAACGATCGGCGCGTCTGCCCGTCGTCATTTGCTTGTTGTCATCCCGGCGCAGGGGCGCCCTACAAAGTATACTTTTCCGTCATCCCGGCGTAGGCCGGGATCCATTCAATACTCGAATAGCAATGGAGTGCGAATGGATGCTGATCTTCATCAGCATGACGGTTTCGGGGGCCTTCGACCGAACGTAATGAGCGAATGTCGATACACTCTAGATGCCGCCTTAGAGCGCCAAAGATCGTGGCAGGCCCTTTGGCAGATCGGTCGCTACTCGGCATGAGCGGGTAAGGGTAAAGTCATCAGGCTCTAGATTATCCTCGATCAACTGTCGCCCGACAGCAGTATCGAAGATTCCCGGCGCGGCTTTCGATCCCGCAGCGATCGCCCGACCCGCATATGTTTTCCATAGGAATTGTTGCCCATGCGTTGACTTGGAGGCGCTTGGACCGCACCGGTCATCCGGTCCGGGCCAATCACCCCGATCGTCCCAACCCCGACGGTCAACGGTCAGGCGGAAAAGGCGTCTCGGTGAAAGCCGGGACGCCTTTTTTATGGCGATCGCAGGGGTTCTTGCTATTCAGGTCAGAACAAAAAGCGCCTAAACCAAAAACAAATGCTTGACAGCGCCGCGCTGATGTGGCAAGAGAATCGCATGCTGCAGAATTGCGGCTGAACGACGGGGGCTGCGGAAACGGGGCCTTTGCATTGCCGTTTCGCGCAGCCGGCCTGGCGCTGCTGCATCACCATTTCGGCTTTCCCTTTCACGGGCGGCGGCTCGTCCCAAGGTCGGCCCCGTCTGTGCGGCGGCCGTCGAATCACAGTCTTCATCGGGAGAAGCAAATGAGCGACCACGCGCGGATCGGCGCACTCGTGTCGATCGGGTCCGACCCACACCGGCTGATCGCCGCGCAGAAGATCGCGGCGCAGCGGCTGCTCGCTTTGGATGGCGAGGCCTATCCGCACGATGGCTGCGCGATCACCCTGTCGGCGCTGCTGCAGACGGCGGGCTGCGACGTGCCGGACATATTCCGCGCCTTCGATCTGGTCGGCGCGCTGAAGCGGCGCGGCTGGGCGGCGGTGCCGCTCGGCGCCCAGCAGGCGGGCGACGTCGGCACCACCTGCGGACCCACGCCGCACCACGGCACCGATCACGTCTATCTGGTGC
>CAXTMT010000153.1:0-6455 GCA_964245355.1 uncultured Sphingomonadaceae bacterium | reverse complement strand
GAGAGGGGGCGCGTGGCACGCGGCGCTCATTTGGCATATTCCTTCAGCACGGTCGGCCCGCCGACCGGCGCCGAGAGGAAACGATCGACCTGCGGGCCGGGCTTCGGCTGCTCGCCGCGCGCCAGCGCCTCGAGGATCGCCGTCGTCGTCTCGAAGGTCAGGTCCTCGTAATTGTCGTCGTTGATCTGCACCATCGGCGCGTTGACGCAGGCGCCGAGGCATTCGACCTCGGTGAGCGTGAACAGCCCGTCCGCCGTCGTCGCGCCTTTCTTGAGGCCCTTGGCATAGCAGGCGTCGAGCACGTCGTCGCTCCCGCGCAACATGCACGGCGTCGTCCCGCACACCTGGACATGGAAGCGACCGACCGGCGCCATATTGTACATCGTGTAGAAGCTGACGACCTCCAGCGCGCGGATGTAGGGCATGCCCACCGCCGCCGCGCAATATTCGATCACCGGCACGGGCAGCCACCCCTGCGTCTGCGTCTCGGCGCCGACCTGCCGCTGGGCGAGATCGAGCAAGGGCATGATCGCCGAATGCTCGCGCCCCTTGGGGTAGCGCGCCATGATCTTCTTCACCTGCTCGGCATTTTCGACCGTCCAGGCGAAACCGCCCCAGCGCGCACGGGTCTCGGCCTCGTCGGGGATATGGGCTGCGTCAGACATGACCGACGCTCCTTCTCGTGACCCGAGCATTTGAAATCGCCGTCCAGATCACCCAGGCGACCAGCAAAACACCGATCGAAACCAAACTGATCGGAATATACAAAAATATCGCCATGAGCGCGATCACTTCACCATTACCGAAAACCAAATAGCCCAGCATTTCTGCAACAAGCCCGGCAACAATTGGCCAAAGAAAAGAGAATATTACGATAGTCGCCAATGCGCCCGCGTGCTTTTTTATGCTCACCGGTCGCACTCCCCGAACACCACGTCGATCGCGCTCAGCACCGCCGTCGTGTCGGCCAGCATGTGGCCCTTCATCATGAAGTCCATCGCCTGCAGGTGGCTGAAGGCGGTCGGGCGGATCTTGCAGCGATAGGGCTTGTTGGTCCCATCCGAAACCAGATAGACGCCGAACTCGCCCTTGGGGCTCTCGGTCGCGACATAGACGTCGCCCGCGGGCACGTGGAAGCCCTCGGTGTAGAGCTTGAAGTGATGGATCAGCGCTTCCATCGATTGCTTCATCTCGGCGCGCTTGGGCGGCACGACCTTGCGGTCGAGGCTGGCGATCGGCCCCTCGGGCATTTCGGCCAGGCACTGCCTGATGATCCGCGCCGACTGGCGGACCTCCTCGACGCGCACCATGAAGCGATCGTAGCAATCGCCCTTGGTGCCAACCGGCACGTCGAAATTCATGCGATCGTAGACGTCGTAGGGCTGCGACTTGCGGATGTCCCACGGCACCCCCGCCGCGCGGATCATCGGGCCGGAGAAGCCCCAGGCGATCGCATCGTCGCGCGACACCAGCCCGATATCGACGTTGCGCTGCTTGAAAATGCGGTTGTCGGCGACGAGGCTGATCGCATCCTCGAACAGGTGGAGCCGCGTATCGAGCCATTCGCCGATGTCGGCGAGCAGCTTCAGCGGCACGTCCTGATGAACGCCGCCGGGGCGGAACCACGCCATGTGCATCCGCGCGCCCGAAGCCCGCTCGAAGAAGCCGTAACAATCCTCGCGCACTTCGAACAGCCACAGGTTCGGCGTCATCGCGCCGACATCCATGACGTGCGAACCGAGGTTCAGCATGTGATTGCAGATGCGGCTGAGTTCGGCGAACAGCACCCGCAGATACTGCGCGCGCAGCGGCACCTCCAACCCCAGCAATTTCTCGATCGCGAGCACATAGCTGTGCTCCATGTTGAGCGGCGAGCAATAATCGAGGCGATCGAAGTAGGGCAGCGCCTGCAGATAGGTCTTATATTCGATCAGTTTCTCGGTGCCGCGATGCAGCAGGCCGACATGCGGATCAACCCGCTCGACGATCTCGCCATCCAACTCCATCACGAGGCGCAGCACACCGTGCGCGGCCGGATGCTGCGGGCCGAAGTTGATCGTGTAATTGTCGACGCCGGTCTCGGTATCGTGCGCGGGCGCATCCGTGCTGCCGACGGTGATCGTGCGGGTTGTCATATAGCCCTCTCCCCTTCCGGAGAGTGGGTTGGCAGCGGGCCCGTCCGGCGCGGCGGGTCGATAGGCGAACCAACCACGACTCCCCCTCTCCCCGACCCTCTCCCCTGAAGGGGAGAGGGAGACTGCAGCGCCCTCACTTCTTCACCTCATCGGCCTTCAGCGGCGTCGGCGCGCCGGGCGCTTGGCCGGCCTTCTCGTCCCCCGGCAGCACATAGTCCGCACCTTCCCACGGGCTGGTGAAATCGAACGTCCGGAAATCCTGCGCCAGCTTCACCGGCGAATAGACGACGCGCTTCTCCTCCTCCGAATAGCGCAGCTCGACGAAGCCGGTCAGCGGGAAATCCTTGCGCTGCGGGTGGCCGGTGAAGCCGTAATCGGTGAGGATGCGGCGCAGATCGGCATTGCCCGCGAACAATACGCCATACATGTCGTAGACTTCACGCTCGAGCCAGCCGGCGACCGGCCACAGCCCGGTGATCGACGGCACCGGCTTCACCGCGTCGGTCGCGACATGGATGCGCAACCGGTGGTTCTTCGTCAGCGAGAGCAGCATGTAGACCACATCGAAGCGATCGGCCCGCTCGGGATAATCGACCCCGGCGATCTCCATCAACTGCTGATAGGCGAGCTCGTCGCGCAGGATGCGCATCGCCTCGACGAGGCCCTCCCGCGCGACATCGAGCCGGATTTCGCCGACGCTTTCGGTCGCACCGAGCAGCAGATCGCCGAGCGCCGCCTTGGCCGCCTCGATCACGCCTTCGTTCGATGCATAGCGGGGATGAGGACTGCTCATAATTTACCCGTTCGTGCTGAGCGAAGTCGAAGCACGTGCTCCGAGGGAATCGCTTGCAGAACGTCCTTCGACTGCGCTCAGGACGAACGGAGGAAAGAGGTTCAAGACCGCCCTCACCGCTCGATCGTGCCCATGCGGCGGATCTTCCGCTGCAACTGCATCACGCCGTAGAGCAACGCCTCGGCAGTCGGCGGGCAGCCCGGCACGTAGATGTCCACGGGCACGATCCGATCGCAGCCGCGCACCACCGAATAGCTGTAGTGATAATAGCCGCCGCCATTGGCGCAGCTGCCCATCGAGATGACGTACTTCGGCTCCGACATCTGGTCATAGACCTTGCGGAGCGCCGGAGCCATCTTGTTGCAGAGCGTACCGGCGACGATCATCACGTCCGATTGGCGCGGTGACGCGCGCGGCGCGGCGCCGAAGCGCTCCAGATCGTAGCGCGGCATGTTCACATGGATCATCTCGACCGCGCAGCAGGCGAGGCCGAAGGTCATCCACCACAGCGAGCCGGTGCGCGCCCACTGGAACAATTCCTCGGTCGAGGTGACGAGGAAGCCCTTGTCCTGCACCTCGGCATTGAGGCCGTGGAAGAAATCGGCGTCGGGCGCCTTCCCTTCCGGAAAATGCGGATCGAGCGCCGCCGGCAGGGTCACTCCCATTCGAGCGCTCCCTTCTTCCACGCATAGGCGAAGCCGACCGCCAGTTCGACGAGGAACACCATCATCGCCGCCCAGCCCGCGACGCCGATGCCGCCCAGCGCCACCGCCCACGGATAGAGGAACGCCGCCTCCAGATCGAAGACGATGAACAGGATGGCGATCAGGTAGAAGCGCACGTCGAACTGCGCGCGGCTGTCCTCGAACGCGGGAAAGCCGCACTCATATTCGGCGAGCTTCGCGGGCGTCGGCTTCGACGATCCGGTGAATTTCGAGGCCACGATCGGCAGCACGACGAAGGCGGTGGAGAGCACCACCGCGATGCCGAGGAACAACAGGATCGGCAGATAGCCGGCGGCGACGGACGCCATGCTCGCAAACTCCTAGCGTGAGGGCTTGGACCAGCCTCCCGATACCCTGTCGCACTAAGCGTGCCGCACCTGCGAAGCAAGACGGTGATGGTGTGAGAATGACTCGCATTAGGCCGGATTGGGCGCTTGCTCTTCGCCGAGGAGGTTCATCAATGCAACCCCTTCCGCTCATCCTGAGGAGCCATCGAGCACAGGCGAAATGGCGTCTCGAAGGCCATGGGGCGGTCCTTCGAGGCGGGCTTTCGATCCGCCGCTTCGCGGCTACGCAATCCCTCCCCAGGAGGAGCGGGATCGGGCGATGCGCTTACTGCGGCGTCGTACCCGCATTCGCCGCCGGATTAGCCGAAGCCGGCGCGTTCAGGATATCCTTGGTCTGTGTGCCCTTGTTCACCACTTCGGTGCCCGGTGAACCGGCCTCGGAGCGAATGCCCGGCGAAGGCGCGTTGCCCGCCTGGTTGAGCAAGGCGGTCTCGCCGGCACTCGATCGCGCCTGGCCGCCGAACAAGGCGTTCAGCGCCTGGGTCGAGCTGTCGGTCTCCTGCGGGCGCGGCGCACCGGGGCGCGGCGGCACCAAAGCGAAGTCCGGCGGCACGACCAAAGGCGCCGAGCGGCAGACGAAGAACACGTTCGGCCCGCCGTGACGCTGGGCGAACACGCCCGCGGTGGTGGTGTGGCAGGCGCCGAGGGCCAGCAGAGCCGGCAGGGCAACCCAGATACGCTTGTTCATTCTCACTTCTCCGCGAGGGGATGGCTACGCGGCGCGAAGAGCGATCGCAACACCAGCATCGTGACACCCAGACTAATCCCTGTGTCGGCGACATTGAAGACCAAAAACGGTGACCATGCGCCGAAGTGAAGGTTCAGGAAGTCCGTGACATAGCCCAACCGCACCCGATCGGCGATATTCCCGATCGCCCCGCCGAGGATCGCGCCGAGCGCCAGCGCCTCGATCCGCTGGGTTTCGCGCATCAGCCAGACGGCGACGCCGACCGCGATGGCAGCGGTGCCGAGGGTGAGCGCCCAGCGCGCGGTCTCGCTGCCGGCGGTGAAGAGGCTGAGCGAGATGCCGAAATTCTGCACCCAGATCAGGCGGAAGATCGGCACCAGCTCGATCGGGCCACGGGTGGGCAGGCCGAGCGGGCCGGTGATATAGGCTTTCGAAAGCTGGTCGAGGACGAGGACGGCGAAGGCCATGACGAGGCCGAGCGGTCGGGGCGTCATCCCCCTCTCCCCTTCTGGGGAGAGGGCCTTATACCGCTCACTCACCCACCACGTCCTCGCACCGTGCGCACAAGCTGCCATCCTCCACCACCTCGGGCAGATAGCGCCAGCAGCGCCCGCATTTGTGATCCTCGCTCTTGGCGATCACCACCGCCAAGTCCGCCGTCACCGCCTCGACGATCACGTCCGCGGAGATGAACAGCTCGGCCCAGTCGGTGTCCAGCGCCAGCGCCTGCTCCCTCGGCATGGAAAGCGCGACGCGCGCCTCGAGGCTCGATCCGATCGTCTTGGCACGGCGCAGCGGCTCGATCTCCTCGTTCACCTTCTCGCGCACATGGCGCAGTTCGCTCCACTTCGCGGCAAGCCCCGCGTCGCGCCAGTCGCCATCCACCGCGGGCCAGGTCAGCAGATGCACCGATCCGCCCTCCGGGTAGCGTGTGCCCCACACCTCCTCGGCGGTGAAGCACAGGATCGGCGCGGCATAGCGGACGAGTGCGTGGAACAGGATGTCGAGCGTCGTGCGATAGGCGCGGCGCTTGGGATCGGTCGCGGCATCGCAGTACAGCGAATCCTTGCGGATATCGAAGAAGAAGGCCGACAGATCGTTGTTGCAGAAATCGCCGAGCGCGCGGGCATAGCGATTGAATTCAAAGGCTCCGACCGCGCTCTTCAGTTCCACATCGAGCGCCGCCAGCAGGTGGAGCATGTAACGCTCCAGCTCGGGCATGTCGTTCACGCCGAGCCGTTCGCCCTCGTCATACTCGTCGAGCGCGCCCAGCAGATAGCGGAAGGTGTTGCGCAATTTGCGATAGGCGTCGCTGGTGGTGGCGAGCACCTCCTTGCCGATGCGGACATCCTCGAAATAGTCGGTCGAGGCGACCCACAGCCGCAATATGTCCGCGCCGCTCTCGCCGATGATCTTCAGCGGATCGACGACGTTGCCGATCGACTTGGACATCTTGCGCCCCTGCCCGTCGAGCGCGAAGCCGTGGGTGAGCACGGCATCGTAAGGCGCCCGCCCGCGCGTGCCGCAGCTCTCCAGCAGCGAGGACTGGAACCAGCCGCGATGCTGGTCCGATCCTTCGAGATAGAGATCGGCGCGGACGCCCGCCCCGTAGCGCGCCTCGATGGTGAAGGCGTGGGTCGATCCGCTGTCGAACCAGACGTCGAGAATATCCTTCTGCGGCTCGTAATCGGCGGCGTCGTAGTCGGGGCCGAGCAGGGCCTGGTGATCGGCGCCGAACCACGCATCCGCCCCGCCCGCCGCGAACGC
>CAXTMT010000152.1:843-6456 GCA_964245355.1 uncultured Sphingomonadaceae bacterium | reverse complement strand
TCCGCGCCCGGATTGGCGCCCTGCAGCAGCGAGAGCCGCACCGCGAAATCGTAGAGCGCCTGGATCGTCGCCTTGTCGCCCGCCTTCGCCGCCGCCGCGATCGGCCCCAGCACATAGCCGAAGGTCTGGCGGACGATCTGCGGAATGCTCGCGACCTTGCGCGCGATCGCATAGAGCGCCGCCGACTGCGCCCCCGCCGCTCCGGGCGCGAGCAGGTTCGCCACCACCGTCGCCATGTCGCTGAACACGCGGCCGAGGATGTTCGCCGGCAGCACCGACAGGCCGGAGGCCGCCATGTCGCGCAGCACCCCCCGCCCGGCCCGCACATGCAGGATATCGCGGATCGGCACATAACGGTTGAGCAGGCGCAGCGCCGCGCCGGCGGTGATCGTCAGCGAGATCAGGTGCGCGATCAGCAGCCCCATCGTGTGGAAGCCGAGGCTCCACAGGATCGCCGCCGCGACCAGCCGCGCCATCTGTTCCCACATCAGCCGCAGCCGCACCTCCGGCCCGAAGGCGTGGCTGGCGCGCACCGCCGAGGTCGCGATCTCGACGATCGCCCACAAGGGCAAGGCGCCGGTGAACACGCGGATCGCCGTCACCAGCCGCGCCTGATCCCGCGCGGCGACGTTGAGATGCGGCGCGATCCACGGCGCGGCAAAGAAGGCCAGCACGGCGATGGCGATGTTGGCGGTGAGGCCGAGGATCAGCGCCGCGCGCACCGCCCGCGCCTTCTGTTTCGGATCGTCCGAGCGCGGCAGGATGCGCTGGAGGCCGCTCGTCACGCCCAGATCGAAGATGTTCTCGGCGATGTTCACCAGGCTCCACAGCACCTGATAGAGGCCGTAGGTCGCCAGCCCGAACATCCAGGTGTAGGCCGGCTGGCTCACCACCTCGATCACATTGCCGAGCCGGGAAAGAGCCACCGAGGACGCGCCCTTGGCGGCCTTGCGCCGGGCCGTGTGCGCGGCGTCGAACGGATCAGGCGAGGACATAAGGATCCTCCCCTGCAAGGGGAGGTGGCATGGCGCAGCCATGACGGAGGGGTGTCGCCCTCTCGACAGCGGGATACCCCTCCGACGCGCCCGCGGCGCGCCACCTCCCCTTGCAGGGGAGGATCGTGGATATCCGCGACCCACGCTTCAGGGCAGGCGTCATTCCTCGGTGCGGATCAGCACCGCTTCGCCGATCAGGAAGAACAACACGAACGGCGCCCAGGCGGCGAGGAGCGGCGGATAAGCACCCAGATTGCCCATCGCGAGCGCGAAATTGTCGGCGACGAAGTAAGCGAAGCCCAATGCCATGCCGATCACCGCGCGGATGAACAGCCGCCCCGATCGTGCCAGCCCGAAGCCCGCCACGCCCGCCAGCAGCGGCATCAATACGGTCGACAGCGGCCCCGAGATTTTGTGCCACAGGATCGTGCGCAGCGGCGTCGTCGGCCGACCCGCCTCGGCCAGCGCATCGATCGTCTCGTTGAGCGCGCGGAAAGAGAGGCCGTCGCCATCGACCGATGCGAGCGTGAAACGGCTGGGATCGAGGCCCGGCGAGATCACCAGCCGCGGCACGGTGGTGACATTGCCGCTCGCCACGTCGAAGCGGCGCGCGTTCGTCAGCAGCCAGGCATTGCCCGCCATCTGCCCACGATCGGCGGTGGCAATGGCGACGAGCTTGTCTCCATCGCGATCATAATAGGTCACGCCGCTCAGTTGGGTCTCCTTGCCCCGCCCGCTCGCCTGATCGACGTGGATCAGATCCTCGTGATAGCGCACCCACACATTGTTCGAGAGGCCGTGATTCTGCGGGATCGGCGCATAATCGACATTCTGCCACGCGGTCAGCTCGGCGGTTGCGTGCGAGACGATGCGATCGTTGAACCAGAAATTGAGGCCGGCGATAGCGAGACTCGCCAGCATCAGCGGCGCCAAAATCTGCTGCGCGGAGATGCCCGCCGCCTTCATCGAGATGATCTCGCTATTCTGGTTCATGCGGACCAGCGTCACCAGCGTACCGAGCAAAGCTGCGAAGGGCAGGAAGCGCTGCGCCAATTGCGGGATGCGCAGCGAGATGTAGTGCAGCAATTGCGCCTGCCCGTTGCCCGGCTGGGCGAGGATATCGCCGCTCTCGCCGAGCAGATCGAGCGCCATCAGCACGATCAGCAGCCCGCCCAGCACCGCGAAGGTCCGCGCCACGAAGGTGCGCGCCAGATACCAGCCGATCTTGTGCGACGGGAAGAAGGAGAGACCGACCTTCATGCCGCCGCCCGATAGCGCGCGGCCTGACTGAAGCGCTGCCGTATCCAGCCGCCGATCTTGCTCGCCTGCCGCTCGATCGCGCCGATCGGCTGGCCGCCCGGCGTGTGCGCCAGCGTCCGGTACATCCACCAGATCAGCGCGGCGAACAGCGCGAACGGCACCCACAGCGCCAGCACCGGCGGCACCTTGCCCAGCCCACCCAGCGCCTCGGCATATTCGTCGATCTTGTGCATCGCGACGATCATCACGATCGACAGGAACACGCCGACGGCGGAGGTCGAACGCTTGGGCGGCACCGCCAGCGCGACGCCGAGCAGGGGCAGCAGCAGCATCGTCGCCACTTCGACCAGGCGGAAATGCAGCTCGGCCTTGCGCCGGCGCTTCTCCTTCTTGGCGGCGGGATCATGCTGGGTTTCCTCATGGCCGAAAGACACGAGCTCGGGCACGGTCATTTCGCCATCGCGGCCGCCGCGCAGGCGGAAGGTCTCCTGCTTGGGCAGATCGATCGGCAGATCGTGGCTGTCGAAGCTCAGCACACGCGGCGTCGCGAAATTGTCGGCATCGTGGACGAGGCTGCCGTTGCGCAGGCGCAGGATGATCGTGTTCGGATCGTCGGTGCCCATGAAGCGCCCGCGCTCGGCCGTCACCGCCAGCTTGCGGCCGTCGTCGCGCTTGACCATCACGAAGATGCCGCCGAGTTCCTTGCCGCCGTCATGGCTGTTCTCGACGCGCAGCGTCATGCTGCGGCCGAGCTTGGTGAACTCGCCCACCTTGATCGCCGAGCCGAGCGCGCCGGTGCGCAGCTCGTAGCGCAGCCCTTCATAGGCGTAGCGCGAATAAGGCTGGAGGAAGCCGACGATCATCAGGTTCACGAAGGCGAGGATTCCGGCAAAGATATAGGGCACACGCAGCAGGCGGCGATAGGAGAAGCCCGTCGCCAGCAACACGTCCAGCTCCGACGACACCGCCAGCCGGCGGAAGGCGAGCAATATGCCGAGCATCAGGCCGATCGGGATGCCGAGCGAGAGATATTCGGGCACGAGGTTCGCGAGCATCCGCCATACCACGCTGACCGGACCGCCCTCCTGCACCACGAACTGAAACAGGCGGAGCATCTTCTCCAACAAGAGCAACATCGCCGCGATAACCAGCGTTGCAGCGAGCGGCACAATGATGAGCCTGGCGAGATACCTGTCGACCTGATTGAGCGAAATCAAAGTGCGGACGCCTCGTCACCAAATTCTGGCCGCATTCGCCGCCAATCTGATCCGTCACGGGGGAAAGAGTCGCGCCCGCCGCTGTCGGTGGCGGGCCTATAGCCCCCAGGAGTGTTCAGGTCATGTCCAAATCGAAGGTCCGGATCGCCGCTCTCGCAGCGGGCACCGGGATTCTTCTGTTTGCCGCGCCTTCCGCCGGCGCAACCGTGATCGGCCCGCATGCCGACGATTGCGCGCCGGGCGCCGACAAGCCGGCGATGCTCGTCCATATCGAAGGGCTGCGTCCGCACGCCGGCCATGTCCGCGTACAGAGCTATGGCGGCGCGCCCGAAAGCTATTTCGAGAAGGGCGCCTATATCGAGCGCGTCGACGTCGATCTGCCGCCGAGCGGCGCGGTCGAGGTGTGCATGCCGGTGCCCAAGCCCGGCACCTATGCGATCGTCGTGAAGCATACCGTCGGCGATCCGAGCGGCTTCGCGCTGTCGAACGGCGGCGGCTTCTCGGGCAATCCCCCGTTCGGCGCGCTGGACGCGCTGATGAAGCGCAAGCCCGCCCCGCGCCAGGTTCAGGTCGCGGTGCGCGGCCTCACCCATGTTCCCGTCACCGTCCGCTATCTTCAGGGTGCGATGTGACAATTTCGTTGCACAGGCGTTAGGGTATCCATGGCACGTATCGCGCTCCTTTCGAATCCGCGTTCCACGGGCAATCGATCGCTGCTGCCGCGCGTACGCAGCTTCTGCGCCGAGCATCCCGAGATTTTCCATTACGAGGTCGAGTCGGTCGATCAGATCGGCCCGGCGCTGGCGACGATCGCCCGCGTCCGCCCGCGTGTGCTGGTGATCAACGGCGGCGACGGCACGGTGCAGACGGTGCTGACCGAGCTCTACCACGGCCTCCAGTTCGGCGAAGCGCCGCCGCCCGTCGCGGTGCTGCCCAACGGCAAGACCAATTTGATCGCGCTCGATCTGGGCGCGGTCGGCGATCCGATCGAGGCGCTGGAGCGCGTGCTGGAACTGGCGAAGGGCGACTGTCTGCACGAACATATCGTCACGCGCGAGCTGATCGCGCTCAGCCGCAATGAGGATGTGCGTCCGACGCTCGGCATGTTCCTCGGCGGCGCGGGCCTGGCCGAGACGATGCTCTACTGCCGCAACAAGATCTATCCGCTGGGCTTGCCCAACGGGGTCAGCCATTTCCTGGCGGTGATGGCGCTGCTCGCCTCGCTGGTGCTGGGCTTGAGCGCCGCCTTCCTGCCGCAGCGCCCGCAATCGATGAAGATTTCGCTGATCCGCCAGGGCCAGATCCAGGGGCATTTCTCGCTGCTGATCGTGACGACGCTGCGCAAGATGCTGCTCGGATCGAAGGTGGTGGCGCCCTCCGCCAACCTCGGCGCGCTGCAGCTGATGGTGGTGGAACTGAGCTTCCGCGCCTTCCTGCGCATGATCGCCGCGACGGTGTTCGGCCGGCGCGGCAAGGCCGAAGGCGTCCATTTCGAGCGCGGCGACGAAATCCGGATCGAGGGCCGCTCGAACCTGATCCTCGACGGCGAAATCTTTCAGACCGGTATCGGCAGCCCGATCATTCTGCGCCACACCGATCCGATCCCGTTCCTGAGGCTGGCGGCCTGAACTTCATCATCCCCCTCGCAGAGGGAAGGATATCAAGCTCCGGGCTTTCCGCTAAATGGCCGCCGTGACCGAACTCGCCACCCTCGCCACCCTCGTCGCCGCCGAACTGGCCGAGCCCGTGGATCGCCACGTCACCGCCATAGCTGCCGCCATCGCCGCCCAGCATCCCAGCGCCAGCTCGATCCTCTTCTACGGCTCCTGCCTGCGCGAGAAATCGCTCGAGGGGCTGATGCTCGATTTCTACCTCATCGTCGGCGATTACGCGCAGGCGTTCGGCAAAGGCTGGCTCGCCGCGGCCAATCGCCTGCTCCCCCCCAACGTCTTCCCGTTCGCGCACGAAGGGCTGGTCGCCAAATATGCGGTACTGAGCGAGGCTGATTTCGCGCGGCTGGCGGGGCCGGAGACGCGCAACGTCTCGGTGTGGGCGCGCTTCGCCCAGCCCTCGCGCCTGGTGTGGGCGGCGGATGAGGCGTCGCGACAGGCCGCCATCGCAAGCGTGTCTCGGGCATCGCC
>CAXTMT010000152.1:0-833 GCA_964245355.1 uncultured Sphingomonadaceae bacterium | reverse complement strand
GTTCGACATGCAATGGAGCGGCGTGGCGGTCGACACCCTGCTCGCCGCTGCCCGTCCGTATGTGGCCGACACGATCGAGCCGCTGGACTTCTGGTCGCAAGCCTTCGCTCTGACCTATGCCGCCGAACTCCGCGCCGAACGCAAGGCGCGCGCGGGTTCGGTCGTCGAGGCCGATCCGGATCGTTATCGCCGCTTTACCCGGCCCGCGCTCGCAGCGGCCGGGATCGACGCGGAGGCACTGCCCGAAGGGGGTCTGCGTCTTTCGCCCTTATCCCCGGCAGCCCGCAACGAGGGCGCGCGCGAATGGGCGCGCCGTCGCCGCGAGGGCAAGGCGCTCACCCTCGCCCGCCTCGCCAAGGCCAGCGCGACCTATGCCGGGGGGCTCGATTATCTGGCGTGGAAGATCAGCCGCCATTCGGGCGTACCGGTGGAGATCAAGCCCTGGCAGCGCCGTCTGCCGATCCTCGGGGCGCTGACTTTGCTGCCCCGCTTGCTGCTCAAGGGCGCGATCAAATAAATCTTAGTCAGGTGAGCTTGCCGGAGAGCTTCGCCCCGCGCCCACGGACCAGCCCCGCCGTCGTCGCACGCGGGTCGCGCCGCAACAGTTCGACCAAGCCCTCCGCCACCGCCCGCATCCCCGCCAGCACCGGATGATAGGGCACACCCCGCGCGCCGAGCGCCGGGCGATAGCCGTTCATCCACGGATCGCGGGCGCAGACGTCGTGGCCCTCGGTGAGTTCGGAGGCGCGGAGCAATTCGGCATGCTCCTCCCGCGCTGACCGCCGCGGTCGCGCGGCGAGGCGGCTGGCGATGGCGCGGGCGCGTTCCATGGC
>CAXTMT010000151.1:0-6516 GCA_964245355.1 uncultured Sphingomonadaceae bacterium | reverse complement strand
CCTTGCCGCCGATCGCCGCCTGGATCGGGATCTTGAACAGATGGCGCGGGATCAGATCCTTCAGCCGCTCGCACATCCCCCGGCCCCGGCTCTCGGCGGTGCCGCGATGGACGATCATGCTCAGCGCATCCACCGGCTCGGCATTGACCATGATGCTCATCTTGACGAGATCGCCCTCGCGATAGCCGATCTGGTGATAGTCGAAGCTGGCATAGCCGCGGCTGATCGATTTCAGCCGATCGTAGAAATCGAACACGACTTCGTTGAGCGGCAGATCGTAGGTCACCTGCGCGCGACCGCCGACATAGGTCAGGTTCTTCTGGACGCCGCGCCGATCCTGGCAGAGCTTCAGGATCGAGCCGAGATATTCGTCGGGGCAGTAGATCGTCGCTTCGATCCACGGCTCCTCGATCGTCGCGATCCGGCTGGGATCGGGCATGTCGGCCGGATTGTGGAGTTCGATCTCGCCGCGATCGTGGGCGAGCTGGATCTTGTAGACCACGCTCGGCGCGGTGGTGATGAGGTCGAGATCATATTCGCGGGTCAGCCGCTCCTGGATGATCTCGAGGTGCAGCAGCCCGAGGAAGCCGCAGCGGAAACCGAAGCCGAGCGCGGCCGAGCTTTCCATCTCGAAGGTGAAGCTCGCGTCGTTGAGCCGCAGCCGGGCGATGCTCTCGCGCAATTTGTCGAAATCGGCGGCATCGACCGGGAAGAGCCCGCAGAACACCACCGGCTGAACCAGCTTGAACCCCGGCAAGGCCTCCGCGGTCGGCTTCTTGGCATCGGTGATCGTGTCGCCGACCGCGGTCTGCGCGACTTCCTTGATCTGCGCGGTGATGAAGCCGATCTCGCCGGGGCCGAGCGCATCGAAGGTTTCGATCTTGGGGCGGAAGCAACCGACGCGATCGACCAGATGCTGGGTGCCGCCCTGCATGAACGCGATCTGCTGCCCCTTGCGCAGCGATCCATCGATGATGCGGACGAGGATGACGACGCCGAGATACGGATCGTACCAGCTATCGACGAGCATCGCCTTGAGCGGCGCATCGATGTTCCCCTTGGGCGGCGGGATCTTGGCGACCACCGCATCGAGGATTTCGTCGATGCCGATGCCCGTCTTTGCGCTGGCGAGCACCGCCTCCGAGGCATCGAGGCCGATCACCTCCTCGATCTCGGCACGGACCTTTTCGGGCTCGGCGGCGGGAAGATCGATCTTGTTGATGACGGGCACGATCTCATGATCATGCTCGATCGACTGATAGACGTTCGCCAGCGTCTGCGCTTCGACGCCCTGTGCCGCGTCGACCACCAGCAGCGCGCCCTCGCAGGCGGCGAGGCTGCGCGAGACTTCGTAGGCGAAATCGACGTGGCCTGGTGTGTCCATCAGGTTGAGGACGTAGCCCTTCCAATCAAGGC
Source organism: uncultured Sphingomonadaceae bacterium (assembly GCA_964245355.1). Taxonomy (GTDB): domain Bacteria; phylum Pseudomonadota; class Alphaproteobacteria; order Sphingomonadales; family Sphingomonadaceae; genus Sphingomonas_I. The sequence goes on along the minus strand of CAXTMT010000151.1, from coordinate 5,100 downwards.
GCACGGTCTGCGCCTTGATGGTGATGCCGCGCTCCTTCTCGATATCCATATTGTCGAGCACCTGGGCGCTCATCTCACGCTCGGTGAGGCCGCCGGTGCGCTGGATCAGGCGATCGGCAAGCGTCGACTTGCCATGATCGATGTGCGCGATGATCGAGAAATTGCGGATCTTGTCCAGGGGAGTCATCGCCGCCGCCTAGCCGAGGCGGGGCCGAGCGCCAAGCATCGTGGCGCAAAAGCGCGCGGGGGACCGGGATCCGGCCCCCGCGATCAGGCCGTCAGGCTCAGATGTTGCCGTTCACCACCAGGATCAGCAGCACGATGATCAGGATCGTGCCGAGGCCGACGGGCGCATAGCCCCAACCCGCATTGTAGGCGCCGGAGCGCGGAAAGGAGCCGCCGAGCCAGAGGATCAGCAAGATCACGAGAATGATAGTCAGCATTGGAATCTCCCGTTGAGGCACACCCGCGCCCCTGCCGTGCACCCGCTCTTCCGTTGCGCGGGTGATACGATCGTTCCTAGACGCCCATCCCAGCGGGAGGTTCCAACGCGCACCGATCACCACCAGGTGGTTGATAAAAGTTAAGTACGCAACCGATGCGGCCGGACCGGGTTTATAAGATAGGTTATAAGATAAGCGCCCCCATCAAGCGCCGCTGTTCAGGATATTCCATGCTTCACGCCGCAATCGCGGACCCGCATCCGCGCGCCTCGCAATTCTCGACCGACAGCTTCCAGCGCGGCCTTGCGCACTGGAACCGCGAGCGGCTGTCGCCCGGCTTGCCCGACGCGGATTGGCAGCGCGAACTGGAGCGCGATACGCGGATGCTGCGCCTGCAGAACGGTTTTATCGAGGAATTGCGCGCGGCGGTGCAGGAGGAAGCCGCCGCCGTGCCGACCGATGCCGACGGGTTCATCGCGTGGTTCGACGCGCTGAAGCTGGACGGCCCAGGCCAGGACGACGCGCTTTTCCCCTGGCTCGCCGAAACCGCATCGGCCGAACAGCTCAAATGGTTTTTCGAGCAGGAGGCCGCCGGCGAGGCGGGTTTCGACGATCTCGTCGCCATGACCCAGATTAAGCTGCCGCCGCGCACGAAGCTGGAACTTGCCCGCAATTATTGGGACGAGATGGGGCGGGGTCAGGCGGCTGGCATGCACGGGCCGATGCTGGATACGTTGGTCGCTACGCTCGGCGTCGATCCGCGGATCGAGACGACGGTATGGGAAAGTCTCGCGCTGGCCAATGCGATGACGGCGATGGCGAGCAGCCGCCGTTATGCCTGGCATTCGGTCGGTGCGCTGGGCGTGATCGAGCTGACGGCGCCGGGCCGCTCGGCGCTGGTCGCCCAGGGCCTGCGCCGAATCGGGTTGAGCGACCGCGAACGGCGCTATTTCGATCTCCACGCCGTGCTGGATATCAAGCATAGCGAGGCCTGGAATCGCGAGGCGATCCATCCCGCCGTCGCCGACGTCCCCGCGCGCGCCGTCGCCATTGCCGAAGGCGCGCTGATGCGCCTGCGCTGCGGCGCGCGATGTTTCGAGCGCTATCGCCAGGCACTTTGGGGATAGAGGCGACCGCGACGGCGACGGTTGCCGCGCCGCGCCGCCCCTGCCAAACGCTCTGCCATGTGCGGCCGGCGTCCAGCGTGATGGAAGACAGTTACTTCTTCCTCCTCGAACAGCCGCGCCAGCGCCAGTTCGGGCTCTGCGGCGAGCGTCTGCTGCACCGGACGCCCAGCTTCGATCCGGTTTATTATGCCGCCGCCAATGGCTTGACCTTCGACCACGACGAAGAGGCCTATCGCGACTGGCGTGATCGCGGACGCCGCGCCGGGCTGGCCTATGCCGAGGGCCGCGACACCGTCCTCAAGATCATCCTCAAGGCCAAGGACGAACCGGAGCTGTTGCCGGTTTGGATCCGGCACCACGCCGCGATCGTCGGCATGGAGAACCTCGTCATCCTCGATTGCGGATCGACCGATCCCGCCTACCGCGCGCTGCTCGACACCTATGCCGATCGGCTGCTGATCCTGCGCTACCCGCTTTACTATGATTATATCCACGCGCCGCAATCGAACCGCGGCTTCTTCGATCTGCTCGCGCGCAACTGCCGCTACCTCACGATCCTCGATGCCGACGAATTTCTGGTCGGGCGGAAGGGTGACGACTTTTCGGCCGAGGCGGTGAAACCCCTGCTCGTAGACGCCGATGAGCCCGTCTTCGCGGGCACCTGGGTGGCTGCGGTCGCTTCTGATGCAGGCCGCCCCGCTGTTCTCGACATCGCCGCCCCCAGCCTCGCCGCCGGCACGATGGCCGGCAAATCGATCGTGCGCAGCGAAATCATCGGCGCGCTTGGTCACCTCGGCCACAATATGCACGATGCGAGCGTATTGGGACGATTGACGCCGGGCTCGTTCGGCAAGCTGCAGATACTGCACCTTACTTTGCGCGATCCGGCCGTCGCTCGCCGTCGCGCGCTGGCCCATCTCCGGTCGCAGGGCCTGATCGCGAACGATATCGACGAAGACACGATCCGCGCTTTATCGATCAGCGACGATGCGCCTGATATGGCGCGCGAATATGCCCGGCGCTATTGCGCGGCGATGGACGCAAGCGAACCGACAGGCCATCCGACCGATCTGATCGGCGGATCCCGCACCGCGCATGTCGCCCCGCTTGCCGAAGCGCTCGACCGCATCGATTATCTGGACCTCGTCCGTCAGCAAACCGTGTGCCTGCGCTGATGGAAATCAAGGGCGCCATCGATCGCATCACCGTCGAGGCCGATGGCCGCGTGACGGTCGCCGGCTGGGCGATGGCGGAAGCGCCGGACAGTCGCGTCCCGGTCGATAACATCCTGCTGCAAGGGGTCGATCGCGCCCAACTGCATTTCTTCACCCGGCCCGACATCGACGATCGCGAAAACCGCTACGGCTTTGGTCTCGGGCTCGAGAAACATGCCGATCTGTTCAAGCTGTTCCACGGCGACAGCGCCGCCTTCGCCATCCACAAAGGCGGGCGCCTCCGCCTCGGCTTCTGGTCCGAGCTAGAGGCGCAGGTCGCTGCCCTCATGGCAGCGGATCGGGCCGAGGCCGACGACCAGCGCTCCGCCGATGACGCGACGCTCGCGCACTTGATCGACCGGTTGCGCCCGGTGTTTCCGCAGCCGGCGCGCGAGACGGTGACGCATGAGATCGAAGTCGGCTTCATGAGCTACGATCGCGCGGTGGTGGTCGGGCGCGACGGGCATCTGTTCCTGCTCGGCGGATCGAACTCGGTCGAAGACCTCTACGCCATGACCGATCCCGCGCCGCTGGTCGAAGGCTGGCTGCGGGTTCTGCGCGCCCGCGCCGATCGCTTCGCCGCGGCCGGGATGCCCTTCGTGCAGATGCTGCTGCCGGAGAAGCAATCGGTCGTCTACGAAGCTTTCCCGCGCGCGATCGAAGTGCCGAGCCCGCCGGTCCAGGGCTTGCTCGCCGCGCTCGCCGACGAACCCTGGTTTCTCGATGGGGTCGCGGTGCTGCGCGCGTCGATCGAGAAGGACGGGATCGATCCGTTCCGCAAGATCGACACCCACCTTTCGTTCCACGGCGCCCAGGCACTCGCCTTCGCGCTGATCCGCAAGGCAGGCGGCGATCCCGGCGCGATCGAGCGCGCCCCGCTGGCGCTGCAAAGCCTGTCGGGCGATCTCGGCAACAAGCTCGGCATCGGGACGCTGATGGAGAAGGTGCCGTGGCCCGTGACCGCCGACTGGTCGTTCGCGCAGGCGCCCGTGGAAACCGTGCGCGCGATCGATCCGGCCGACGGCGGCCACGGCGGCGTGATCCGCGAATGGCGCTGCGCGACGCCGCTGATCGAGCAGACCGTGCTGATCTTCGGCAACAGCTTCTTCGGCCGCGACGACGATCCGTTCGCGCTGTCGTGGTGGGCGGCGCGTAGCTTCCGGCGGACGGTGTTCCATTGGTCGGGGCATGTCGACTGGGCGGTGGTCGAGGCGGAGAAGCCTGATCTGGTCATCTGCCAGACGATCGAGCGTTTTCTGCGCGGGGTGCCGTCAGCCTGAACCGTCACTCCGGAGACGGTTATCGGCTGGCGATTGCTTTCCGTCCCAGCCCCGGATCGTCGGTGAAGAACCCATCGATCCCCGCCGCCAGATAGCGCCGTATCTCCGCCACCGACCCCTCCGCATTGCGCGCCGCGTCGCCGTCCGCGCTGCGGAAGTCCGCCGCCAGAAAGTAATTCTCCGGCCGGAATGTGTAGGGCATAACCAGCAGCCCGGCACGATGCGCGTCGGCGACGATGGGGCTCGGCGGCAGCAGGCGCTTGTCGGGGCCGAGCGGGATGATCGCGCGTAGTTCGGGCGAGAAGATATCCGCATAACGGGCGACATCGGCGAGTCCCGCGGGCGCCGTCATCGCGCCATAGGTCAGCGTCCCACCGGCCTTGGCGACGTCGGCCGGCGGATAATGCGGATCGGTGGTCAATTGCATCAGCTTCAGCCGATCGCTGCGGCCGAGCTTGGCGCGCAGATATTTGAGGTTCGTCACCTCGAACGACTGCACGATCAGCGGGCAGCGCTGGAGGTAATCGTGCTGGGCGACGCTGGCGAGGAAGCGATCCTCCAGCGGCATGCCGATCGACTGAAAATAGGTCGAATGCTTGATCTCCGGCACCAGCCCGATCGGCCGGCCCCGCGCGAGACTTTCGGCGGCAGCGAAGTCGACCATCTCGGGCCAGGTCACCAGATCGAAACGCGCATCCAGCTTCGCATTCTCGGGGCGAAGCTGCGGCAACCGCTCCACCGCGCGCAGCGTTTTCAGCTCGGCCAGCGCGAAATCCTCGACGAACCAGCCGACCTGCTTCTGGCCGTCGACCAGCTTCTCGGTCCTGCGATCGGCGAATTCGGGGTGGCGGGCGATGTCGGTGGTGCCGGCGATATTATTCTCGTGCCGGACGATCAGCACCCCATCCTTCGAGATCACCAGATCGGGCTCGATATAATCGGCCCCATCCTCGATCGCCTTGGCGTAGGAGGCCAGCGTATGTTCGGGCCGCAGCGCCGAGGCGCCGCGGTGACCGAGCACGATCGGTGTGCGCGG
>CAXTMT010000150.1:0-6545 GCA_964245355.1 uncultured Sphingomonadaceae bacterium | reverse complement strand
GCGGCGAGGAGACGCCGGCCGTGCTGGTGCAATGCCGCACCTCCGACCCCGAGGAGCGCACCCGGCTGCGCGAGGCGATCCGCGAAAAAGTACGCGCGATCACCGGCATGAATTGCGTCGTCGAACTGGTGCCGCCCAAGACGCTGCCGCGCACGAGTTCGGGCAAGCTGAGCCGGGCCAAGGCCCGCAACCTCTACCTCTCCGGCGAGATCCAGCCCTACGATCTGGCGGCTTGAGGCGTCTCTATCAACTTTTGGCGATTTTCGGCCTGATTGCTGGAGCGATCTCCGGTTCTCGGGTCAACGCACATGACTTGCCAATCGATAGTGCGAGTCCGCTATCGTCGCGGGAAGCCCTGGTATCGATGCTGGGAGTCGCTCTTCGCCAGCTTAACAGTCATGGCAATGATTGCGAACCGCGCGAGCTTAAACTTCTTGCGATAGAGCCAGCCAATTCCGATCCGGAAATCCGATCCCGGATCGATCGTCACGAGGTGATCCGCGCTTGGATCGTCGCCGCCCGGCCACGGGAATGTTCGATACCAACGCCGGTGCATTTTCTCGTCCTGAAGTTGGCGGGCGGCAGCTCGGAAGCCTCGGTATTCTCGTTTGGAGAGAGTATCGCATGGCCCACGCTCGTCGCGGCCGTGGAACATGAAGCGGCTGGTCACGCGGATCGCGTGTTGCCGAAAGCGGGCGAGTGCGGCGGTCGGTCACCAACGTTCTACGATAGTGCCATCCTCAGTCTGGAAAAAGGCTTCCAACCGCCTTCGGACGGTGTCGTGCTGCAAGGCAGCTGGCGGGAAGCGTGGGCTTTTGAGCGCTGCGGGATGCACACCGATGTTTTCATCGATTTCACCCCGGACGGAAGGGGCGGGACGGCGTTTAAGGTCGATGCCAGTCTGAGACCTCCCTTCCCCGGCGGCGGACATCGCCCTCATCCCACGCCGCTACCGGATTGGGCTCGCTGAACCTCACCGAAGGCTTTGGCGATCTCTAGTTGGGAGTATTCGGTTACGGCACCGTCATGAGCGCAAGGAGGACATTCGATGGGTTGACGAGTAATACTTTGGCGAAGGATCTGCTGCTAGCCTTTGGCATGTTCGTCGGCACCGCGAGCGTGATGTTCTGGTTGGCCGCCGGCCCCTTCTGATACTTTTCGGCTGATCGACCTCAGGCCTCGATCAGCCGCAACCGTCCCCGCATCGCCCAGCGCGTGACCATCAGCACCGAGACCGCGGCCAGTCCCGCCGCCAGCCCGATCCAGATGCCGACGCCGCCAAAGCCGAGGCGGAACGCCAGCAGCACCGCGATCCCCAGGCCGATCACCCAATAGCCCACGCCCGCGAACAGCATCGGCACGGTCGTGTCGTGCAGCCCGCGCAACATGCCGGCGCCCACCGCCTGGGTCCCGTCGACGAGCTGGAACAGCGCCGCCACCGTGACGAACGACACCGCCAGCGCGACGACATGGGCTTGTGCGGGATCGTGGAGATCGACGAACAGGCCGACCAGCGGGCGCGGCAGCACGAGCAGAAAGATCGCCAGCACCATCATCACGGCCAGCGTCAGCCCGAGCGACACGCCGCCCGCGCGGCTGATCGCCAATGCGTCGCGCCGCCCGTAGGCGAGGCCGACGCGCACCGTCGCCGCCTGCCCCAGGCCGAGCGGGATCATGAAGCAGACGCTGGCGATCTGGATGGCGACGGCGTGGGCGGCCAGCTCTGCCATACCCATCAGCCCCTGCAGGAATACCGCGCAGTTGAAGATCGTCACCTCGAGCGCCAGCGTCACCGCGATCGGCGCGCCCAGCCGCCACACTTCGCGGAAGCAGGGCCAGTCGGTCCGCCAGAAATGGCCGAACAGATGATAGCGGCGGAAGCGCGGCTGGATGAGCACGACACCGGCGAGGATCACGAACATCAGGGTGCTGGAGATCAGGCTGCCGACGCCCGCGCCCGCGATGCCGAGGTGCGGCAGACCGAAGCGACCGAAGATCAACGCATAGTTCAGGACCGCATTGACGCAGACCGCCGTGCCGCTCGCGATGAATGCCCAGGCCGGCCGCTCCAGCGCCGAGACGAAACCGCGCAGCACCTGATGGAGGAAGATCGGCAGCAGCCCGAACATCATCGGATGCAGCAGGCGCATCGCCTCGTGCGAGAGGATAGGATCCTGCCCGAAACCACGCAGGATCGCCTCGCCATTGGCCAGCAGCAGCCACATCGGCACGACCATCGTCACCGCCGCCCACATCGTCTGACGGACGGTGCGGCGGACCCCGCGCACGTCGTTGGTCCGCGCGCCGCGCGCCCGCGCGATCATCGGCGAAGCGGCGGAAGTGAGGCCGATCCCCAGGATCAGGCAGGCGGTGTAGAGATTGGTGCCGAGCGCGCCGGCCGCCAGCGTACGTGGCCCCGCCCAGCCGAGCAGCACCACGTCGGTCGCGGGGATCAGCGCCTGGGTAAAGTTCGTCAGGATGATCGGCCAGGCGAGCGCGATCGTCGCGCGAAGCTCGGCGCCCAGCCAGCGCTCGTCTGTCATGGCGCCGCTGGTGGCCGAGCGTGGCGGGGGTGGCAAGGGGCGCGTTCCGTAAACACCGTTCTGCTGACGCAGGTCAGCATCCATTCCATACTCCGCTAGATGAAGTGCGAATGGATCCCGGCCTTCGCCGGGATAACGATTTGGAGCGGGTGGCTTGCCTTACAGGTGCAGGTTGATCCGTGCGCCGACCATGTCGATGCCGGTTTCTGGTGGCGGCGCGCAGAAAGCGTCTTTACGCATGATTATCCCGTCAAGCCAAGCTGCATGGTTACGACATCCAGCCAGCGATCGAATTTATAGCCGACGGCAATCATGGTGCCGACGTGCACAAACCCGAATTTGCGGTGAAGCCCGATCGAGCCTTGATTAGCCGAATCGCCGATAATCGCAAGCATCGTGGTGAAGCCAAGCTGCGAGCAATCATCGATGAGGTGTCGAAGAAGCAGCGTCCCGACACCTTTTGCCTGATTGTCGGGATGAATATAGACCGAATTCTCGCAGGCGTACCGATAGGCCGAACGATCGCGCAATTGCGCGGCATAGGCGTAGCCGAGCAGCCGGCCGTTATCTTCGGCGACCAGCCACGGCCAGCCCGAGCCGATCACCTTGTCCATCCGCGCGCCCATCTCCTCGGGCGTCGGGGCGATCTCTTCGAAGGTGCCGGTGCCGTGGAGCACATTGTCGGCATAGATGGCGACGATCTGGGCGGCGTCTTCGGACCTGGCGGCGCGGATGTGCATCACGCCGATCGCGCGGCAAGCTGGGCACGGGCGGCGTCGGCGAGGAAACCCGATCGGTTGGTGGCGATCCGGTCGATCCGCTTGAGCAGGCCCTCGTCCATGCTGATCTGTACACGGACCACGCGGCCGGGCCGTTCTCCGCGCACGAGGATGCGGGCCACCTCGTCTCCCTCGGGATCGGCGGGGATCGCGTCGATCTCGGACGCGGCCGGGATCGCGTCGCCATATTCGGCTGAGACGGCGAGGTGCCCGTTCAACGCTTCTTCGGCGGCAAGCGCGGCCTCCTGCACCGTATTGCCGGCCGAGGTGCAGCCGGGCAGATCGGGGAAGAACACGCTATAACCGCGGGCAGCGCGCTCGATCACTGCGGGATAATGGACTGTCGTCATCACTTCTCCTGAGGCAGGCGGAGACCGCTCTGCCGTTCTGCCGCACTTCGTTCCACCCCGCCGCTTTCAGCGCCTAGATGAGCGCAGAGCTTCGCATAACGTGTGTATCGAATACACATCAAGGTATTCTGGCAAATATTCACGAACCTCTTCCGTCACCCCGGACTTGTTCCGGGGTCCTCCGGAAGGCTTGGCCGGTGCCGTGCGGTGGATGCCGCAACAAGTCCGGCATGACGGACTGGGGAAGGGGCTTTTCAATCCCCGTACCCGGCCTATATAGGCGCTATCCGAAATCTCCGACCGCCCTCGCTATGCCGAGTCGTGGTCGCCTGTCGTTTCCCGGGACACGGCCGCTTGAGCGTAGCGGTCGCGACGAATTGGGAGAGGCGGGATCAGACGCTGCCAGTGTGGATCCGATGGCCCGGACCCGCACTTTTTTGCGTGACGTCCTGTCCACGCATTTGGCCACGGGTCCGCAGCAAGGCGGGTAAGATCGGGCCGTGGGGCTCGGAAACGCAGACGAGGAATTTTCATGGCGACGCAGGCAGTAACCGCCCCGTTCAACTCCGCGAAGAAGCGCATCCGCAAGGTGTTCGGCAACATCCACGAAGTGGTGCAGATGCCGAACCTGATCGAGGTCCAGCGCGAAAGCTACGAGCAGTTCCTGCGCTCCGATGCGTCGATCGGCTATGTCTCGGGTCTCGAGAAGACGCTCCGCTCGGTCTTCCCGATCCGCGATTTCGCCGGCACCGCCGAGCTGGATTTCGTCCATTACGAGCTGGAAGATCCCAAGTTCGATATCGAGGAATGCCGTCAGCGCGGCATCACCTACGCGGCGCCGATGCGCGTGACGCTTCGCCTCATCGTGTTCGAGGTCGATCCCGATACCGAGACCCGCTCGGTCCTCGATATCAAGGAGCAGGACGTCTACATGGGCGACATGCCGCTCATGACGACGAACGGCACGTTCGTGATCAACGGCACCGAGCGCGTGATCGTCAGCCAGATGCACCGTTCGCCGGGCGTTTTGTTCGATCACGATCGCGGCAAGACCCACGCTTCGGGCAAATATCTCTTCGCCGCCCGCGTGATCCCGTATCGCGGCTCGTGGCTGGATTTCGAGTTCGACGCCAAGGACATCGTCAACGTCCGGATCGATCGCAAGCGCAAGCTGCCGGTGACGACTTTGCTGTATGCGCTCGGCCTGAACGGTGAGGATATCCTCAACCATTTCTACAAGACGCAGGCCTATGTCCGCGGCGAGGGCGGCTGGAAGGTGCCTTTCCTGGTCGAGAATTGGCGCGGCCAGAAGCCGATGTACGATGTCGTCAACGGCGACACCGGCGAAATCGTGTTCCCGGCCGGCACCAAGATCAGCCCCCGTGCCGCCAACAAGGCCGGCAAGGATGGCCTGAAGAGCCTGCTGATCCCGACCGAGGAAATCTACGGCCGCTATTCGGCCTATGATCTGATCGACGAGGCCACCGGCCGCATCTATATCGAAGCGGGCGACGAGGTTACGCCCGAGAATCTCGAACTGCTCGACGCCGCCGGCTTCGATCATGTCGACCTGCTCGACATCGATCACATCTCGACCGGCGCCTGGATGCGCAACACGCTGAAGGCCGACAAGGTCGAGGAGCGCGACCACGCGCTCAGCGAAATCTACCGCGTCATGCGCCCCGGCGAGCCGCCGACGAAGGAAACGGCGGAATCGCTGTTTGCCGGGCTGTTCTTCGATCCCGAGCGCTACGATCTCTCGGCCGTGGGCCGCGTGAAGCTGAACATGCGCCTCGAGCTCGATGCCGAGGACACGGTCACGACGCTGCGCACCGAAGACCTGCTGGCGGTGATCAAGACGCTCGTCGACCTGAAGGACGGCAAGGGCGAGATCGACGATATCGACAATCTCGGCAACCGCCGCGTGCGCTCGGTCGGCGAGCTGCTCGAGAACCAGTACCGCGTCGGGCTGCTGCGCATGGAGCGCGCGGTCAAGGAGCGGATGTCGTCGGTCGACGTCTCGACGGTGATGCCGAACGACCTGATCAACGCCAAGCCGGCGGTCGCCGCGGTGCGCGAATTCTTCGGCTCGTCGCAGCTCAGCCAGTTCATGGACCAGACCAACCCGCTCTCCGAAGTGACCCACAAGCGCCGCGTCTCGGCGCTCGGGCCGGGCGGCCTGACGCGCGAGCGCGCGGGCTTCGAAGTGCGCGACGTTCATCCCACCCACTATGGCCGCATCTGCCCGATCGAGACCCCGGAAGGCCCGAACATCGGTCTGATCAACTCGCTCGCCAGCTTCTCGCGGGTGAACAAGTATGGCTTCATCGAGACGCCATACCGCAAGGTCATCGATCATAAGGTCACCGACGACGTCGTCTATCTGTCGGCGATGGAGGAGGCCAAGCACACGATCGCGCAGGCCAACGCCGACATCGCCAAGGACGGCACCTTTACCGAGGACCTGATCTCGGCGCGGGAAGCCGGCGAATTCCTGATGGCGCCGCGCGATCACATCACGCTGATGGACGTCAGCCCCAAGCAGCTCGTCTCGGTCGCCGCCTCGCTCATTCCGTTCCTGGAAAACGACGACGCCAACCGCGCGCTGATGGGCTCGAACATGCAGCGCCAGGCCGTGCCGCTGGTGAAGGCGGAAGCGCCGTTCGTCGGCACCGGCATGGAGGAGACCGTGGCGCGCGACTCGGGCGCCGCGATCGCGGCCCGCCGTCTCGGCATAGTCGATCAGGTCGATGCGGCGCGTATCGTCGTTCGTGCGACCGGCGAGGCCGATGCCGGCAAGTCGGGCGTCGACATCTATACGCTGATGAAGTTCCAGCGCTCGAACCAGTCGACCTGCATCAACCAGCGTCCGC
>CAXTMT010000149.1:0-6572 GCA_964245355.1 uncultured Sphingomonadaceae bacterium | reverse complement strand
CAAAGCCGGGGACCGTAACGGTCCGCGAACGCCCGCGATTTTGGGCTTGCGCGCGCCGCTTGTTTACGGTTTCTTGACAGTATCGCGGCGCAGACCGCGGCATCGGGGGCGATGTTCGAAAAGGCGAGTCGCGGCGGCCGAAGGGCGGGCGTTGCGATCGGGGGGCCAATGATGAACGCGCATCGCGGTAACGTCATGAAGGGACGAGCGTCCGACGGGCTCCGCTGGTGAGCGCCGCCGTCGTCCACGACCTTCGCGTCCGGGCGGCGATCCATGCCGAAATTCCCGACCTCGAAGTCCTGATCGCCGCGTCGGCCCGCGACCTGGGCAAGGGCTTTTACACGGAGGCCGAGAGCGAGGCGGCGATCGCCTGCGTCTTCGGTGTCGACAGCGATCTCGTCGACGACGGTACGTATCTGGTCGCCGAAGACGCCGACGGCACGATCTTCGGCTGCGGCGGCTGGAGCCGGCGGCGCACCCTGTTCGGCGGCGACAATTTCACAGGCCGCGAGACGGGCTTCCTCGACCCGCGCGAAGATGCCGCGCGCATTCGCGCTTTCTTCGTGACCCCGCTCGCGGCGCGACGCGGGGTTGCCAGCCGGCTGCTTGCCGAATGCGAAACGCGCGCGGCCGAGGCGGGCTTCAGCCGCATGGCGCTGATGGCGACCTTGCCCGGTGTGCCTTTCTACGCCGCGCGCGGATATGTCGCGGGTGAGGCGATCGGCCTGCACTGCGGCGAAACCAGCGTGCGCTTTGTTCCGATGGAACGATTGTTGCTGAATCGACACAATAGCGCGACTTAATATGAGGAACGAATAGAAAAGCCTGTCGTAAACTGCGCCATCCGCCTAATGGTAACGTCAGGCCAGTAGATGAGATAAGGTCGTCCAGCGCGCTTTGCGGTGCGGATGGGTGGCTGTTGTGCAGGGGACCCGAGGAGAAAATAAGAAAATAGTTCCGGAGATCAGGATGCCTCCTAGGCGATTTTGCACAAGGGGGAATTCATGAAGCCTATTTCCATCGTATCGCGCGCCGCGCTGGCGTTTGCGCTGGTCAGCACTGCCACCGCTGCTTTGGCCGCCGATCCGGCCCCGAAAGACGGCCCGGCCGGCGTGGCTGCGGATAGCGAGATCATCGTCACCGGCACACGCGTGACCGGCATGACCGCCGCCGAATCCGCCACGCCGATCAAGCTGATCGGCACCGAAGCCATCGAGCATGTCGGCCAGCCCAACCTCAACCAGGTGCTGACCCAGCTCGTCCCGTCCTTCACCGCATCGGCTTTCGGTGGCGATACCGCCGAGCTGACGCTGTCGGCGCGCCTGCGCGGTCTCAGCCCCAACCACACGTTGGTGCTGGTCAACGGCAAGCGCCGTCACGGCACCGCCAACCTGAACGTCCTTTCGGGCGCGACCCAGGGCGGCGCCGCCCCCGATCTCGATTTCATCATCCCCGGCGCGATCCAGCGCATCGAGGTGCTGGAAGACGGCGCGGCCGCGCAATATGGTTCCGACGCGATCGCCGGCGTCATCAACATCATCCTGAAGGACAAGGATCACGGCGGCGACCTGAGCGCCACCGCCGGCCAATATTACAAGAGCGACGGCGCCCAATTCTCGGGGACGTTGAACCTGGGTGTGCCGATCGGCGATGCCGGCTTCCTCAACGTCACCGGCATGTATCGCAAGCATCAGCATAGCCAGGTCGGTGGCATCGATCGTCGTTTGTCGACGCCCGACGGTGCATTGCTGACGACGCTGAGTGCGGCGCAGCGGGCGCTTTATGCGAATGCGATCGGCTATCCTTACGTCAACAAGATCTTCGGCGATCTGCACTCGGAGCTATACCAGGGCAGCTACGACGCCGGTTACGATCTCGGCGGCGTGAAGCTCTACAGCTTCGGCACCTTCGGCTACCGTACGGCGGACGCCTATGAGAATTATCGCGTTCCCGATCGCGTAGTTCGACTGCCGGTCACTCCCGGCCTCAATACTTCTCTCACAGGAACAGCAGAAACCGGCAATCTCGCAACGCCCGGCGAGGTGATTTTTGCGCCGAACGGATTCAATCCGGAAGAAGCCTTCCGCGAGATGGACAGCTCGATCACCGGCGGCGCCAAGGGTGAGGTCGGCGGCTTCAAATGGGATCTGAGCGCGACCTACGGGCGTGATCGCGACGCTATCTACACGCTTAATAGCATCAATGCGTCGCTCTACGCCGATACGGGCGCTATCCAAACATCGATTTATGACGGCACGTTTATCAACAAGGAAATCACGCTCAACGCCGATTTCAGCAAGGAAGTCGATGTCGGAATGGCGACACCGCTGACGGTCGCGTTCGGCGCCGAATATCGCAAGAACGATTACAGCATCGCGTCCGGTGACTTTGCCTCGACCTACAAGGAAGGCGGCCAATCCTATCCCGGCTTCCAGCCCACCGATGCCGGCAAGCACAGCCGCAAGAACGAGAGCCTTTATGTCGATGTCGCGCTCGATCCGACCGAGGGGCTGAAGCTCGATGCGGCCGGCCGTTACGAGCATTATTCCGACTTCGGCAGCGAAGTGATCGGCAAGTTCACCGGTCGCTACGATTTCACGCCGGCGGTCGCGGTTCGCGGCACCATCTCCAACGGTTTCCGCGCACCGACGCTGGCCGAGGAATTCTACTCGGCGACCAACGTGTCGCCGACCTCGGCGACGGTCCAGCTGCCCGCCAACTCGGCGGCGGCCAAATTGCTCGGCTTCGACAATCTGAAGCCGGAGAAGTCGTTCAACCTCAGCCTCGGCACGGTGTTGCGGCCGACGTCGCGGACCACGTTGACCATCGATGCCTATCAGATCCGTATCCGCAACCGTATCGTCGGTTCGGGTACGCTCTTCGGTCGCGGTGGCGCGACGAACGATCCGGCGGTGCTGGCGGCGATCGCGGCCCACGGCAACATCCTCGATCCGACGGTGGGTCAGGTCGGCGCCGCGGCGTTCACCAACGGCCTCAACACCCGTACCCGCGGCATCGATGTCGTCGGCAGCTATTCGCTTCCCGCGAACAGCTACGGCAAGTTCGATTTCACGCTTTCGGGCAGCTACAACAGCAACAAGATCACCAGCGTAACGGCGGCTGCGCGCACCCGCGGGTTGTTTGACTATACGTCGCTCTCCCTGCTCGAACATTCGTCGCCGAAACTGAAGGTGATCTATGGCCTGAACTGGGCGAAAGGCCGTTTCAGCGCGACGGTGCGCGAAACGGTGTTCGGGCATAGCTTCGTCTATTATAATCCGAACGGCGGCGCCTTCACCAACGCCAGCGCGCTCGACACGCCGACGCCCGGCTACATCAAGAACGAGATCGGCGTCACCGGGATCACCGATCTTGAGCTCGGCGTGAAGCTGACCCAAGGCATCAAGATCGCCGCGGGCGCCAACAATCTCTTCAACAAGAAGCCGCCGACGGTCGCGGTCGTGCCTGGCTCGGGACCGCGTTACACGCTGTCGACGGCCGGCAACGTCTATGATGCACCGATGACCTTCTCGCCCTACGGCATCAACGGCGGCTATTATTACGGCCGTGTCGAGGTTAGCTTCTAAAGGATCGGAAGCGGCCTTAGGGCCGGGAAGGGGAGGGAATGATCCTTCGTGATGCGGCCGCCGGTGTGGATCGGCGGCGGATGATCGATGGATCGCTCCTCGGCCCGGGAATGCTGGGGCTCGGCGGTCGTATGACCGCCGGGCCTTCGGCGCTTTTACGGAGCCCGGCGCTCTACATCCGTAAAAAGCTCATCACCGACATCAACAGGGAGAATATGATGCATAAAGTGATCCTCGGCCTAGCGCTTGGCGCGCTGGCCGCCGCCGGCGCCGATGCGCAGGTCGTGAAATTTCCGAACCCCGCCGGCGCGAGTCCGTCGCCGATCCTGCAGGGCGCCGAGATCAAGGCCGGCACCGACATCTTCTATCTGTCGGGGCAACTCGCGGCACCGCTGCCCGCGTCTGCGTCGAAGAAGATGACCGAGATGACGATGGACGATTTCGGCGACATGAAGACGCAGACGATCTCGGTGCTCACCAAGATCAAGAAGGCGCTGGCCGAGCATGGCTATACGCTGGGCGACGTCGTCAAATCGCTGGTGATCATGGCGCCGGGCAAGGACGGCAAGCTCGACTTCGCGGGCATGAACGAAGGCTGGAAGCAGTTCTTCAACACCGCCGAGACGCCTTCGACCACCGCGCGTTCCGCCTTCGAGGCGGCGGCGCTGGCGGGGCCGAACTTCCTCGTCGAGATCGAAGTGATCGCCGCGAAGAAGAAGTAAATTGAGCTCCTCTCCGAGCTTGCTCGGGGAGGGGGACCGCTCGCGCAGCGAGTGGTGGAGGGGCAAATCCCCAAACCGTCTGGCAGGCCCCTCCACCATGCTGTGCATGCTCCCCAAGACAAGCTTGGGGAGGATGTTTACACGCTGGCGATCCACGCCTCGCCGTGGGCTTTCAATATATCCAGCGGGACGCGGCCGGTGCCCAGCACCGCGTCGTGATACGCCTTGATGTCGAATTTCGGCCCGAGCTTGGACTTCGCCTTCTCGCGCAGGTCGACGAACACCGAATGCCCCAATTTGTAGCTGCACGCCTGCCCGGGTGAGGAGCAGTAACGCTCCACCTCGCGCCGCGCGAAGCCCTCCGCCTCGCCCTCGCCATCGACGAAATAACGCCACGCCTGTTCGTAGCTCCAGCGCAGGTGATGGATGCCGGTATCGACGACGCAGCGGTTGGCGCGGAACAGCTGGAATTTGAGGTAGCCGAGCCGGCCCATCGGATCGTCGTCATACATGCCGATCTCGTCGGCGAGCTGCTCGGCATAGAGCGCCCACCCCTCGGCATAGCCCGAGAAGCCCTGCGTCTTGCGGAGCAGCGGCAGATCCTTGTTCGAGAGCGCGAGGCCGCCCTCCAGCTGATGGCCGGGCAGTCCCTCGTGATAGATCGTCGTCGCCAGGCAGAATTTCGGCCATTCGGCGCTGTCGTGCAGGTTGAAATAGACGATGCCGGGGCGCGAACCATCGATCGCGGCGGCCTGGCTGAAGGCCGATGCGGCGCCGGCCTCGGTCTGCGGCGGAACGCGGCGCACTTCGAAGCTGTAGGGCGGGACGCGGCTGAAGACGCTCGGCAGCTTGCCTTTGATCGCCGCCAGCCGATCGTTGCAATAGGCGATCGCGTCGACCTTGCCGGCATCGGTGTCGGCGTAGAGCTGGCGCGGATCCTTGTAGAGTGCCGCCATCCGTTCGCCGACCGTGCCCTTGGTCATGCCCTGCTTCTGAAGCAGGCCGTCGAGTCGCGACGAGATCATCCTGGCCTGATCGAGCCCGAAGGCGTGGACTTCGGCGGGGCTGAGCTTGGTCGTCGTCGTGTTGTGCAGCGCGACCTCGTAGAATTCGGGGCCGTGGTCGAAGCGCCAGATGCCGGCATCGTGCGTCGCCCTGGCGCGCATCGCCTTCACCTGATCGATCTGCCGCCGGAGCGCGGGCAGGACGCTCGCGGTGTAGATGCGCGCGGCGTCGGCGGCGTATTTCCCGTCGAGGCCCTTGGCGGCGGCGCGCTTGGCGATCGATTTGACGAGCAGGCTCTCGCTCGCCGGCACCGCCGTCTTGGTCATCTGGTCGAGCGTCAGATCGAGGATGAAGTCGGGCGGGATCACGCCGAGCCCGGCATCGTGCCTGGCGCGGGAGGTCTGCGCATCGAGCTGGCCGGCGAAGGCGGTGAGGCGGGAGAGGTAGGCGTCGGCGTCGGATGCGTCGTTGATCGGATGCTTGGTATCGAGGAAATCGGGCACCGATTGGTAGGCGCCGCTGTTCTGGCTGATGACGTAAGGCGTCGGCCCGAAGGCGCTGCCGCCGAACGCGAAGCTCTGCACCGCCGCCGCCGATCGCGCCGAATAGAGCACGACATCCAGATTGAGCTGATCGATCGCATCCAGCTTGGTCCGGTCGATCGCGGTGAGGCGGCGGATTTCGCCAGCGGTCGCGGCCTTGGCGGCGGTGCGTCCGCTTTCGCCCTCGTCCGAGAGCTTGCCGCGCAGATCGGCGTTCGGCCCTTTGTCGAAGCCGAGTTGGGTCGCGCCCTCGGGGCGGCGGCGCAGATTTTCGCGGAAGATCGCGTCGAACAAAGCGGCAAGCTCGGGATTGGGCGTACGCGCTGCCTGCGCCCAGGCAGGCAGGGCAGTCGCCACACCGGCAAGCGCAGTCGCGCCGAGGAACTGGCGTCGATCGATCCGCATCGTCATTTCCCTATACTCCCTGATGGTTCAGCCGTCGCCGTCGCGTTCGATATCGGCCCCTACGGCCGACAATTTTTCTTCCAGCCGCTCGTAGCCGCGATCGAGGTGATAGACGCGCGAAACCTGCGTCTCGCCCTCGGCGGCCAGCCCTGCGAGGACGAGGCTCATCGAGGCGCGCAGATCGGTCGCCATCACCGGCGCGCCGGTCAGCCCCTCGACCCCGCGCACGACCGCCGTCCGTCCGCGCACCTCGATATCGGCGCCCATCCGCGCCAGTTCGGGGACGTGCATGTAGCGGTTCTCGAAGATCG
>CAXTMT010000148.1:0-6585 GCA_964245355.1 uncultured Sphingomonadaceae bacterium | reverse complement strand
GTGGAGGGGTTCGCCGAAGAGCAATGGGCGGGGTGCGATGAAGTTGACATAGGTCTTAATGTTCACACTATGTTCTGCTTGTCAAGCGTGAAGCAAGCGTGACGGGCTTAGCGCAATATTGTAGGATAACCCGCATGCACAGATGAACGTCTCCCTCCCCGAAGCCCTCAAACGCTGGGCGGAGGAGCGCGTCGCCGAGGGGCGCTACAGCGATTACGTCCGCGATCTGATGCGCCGCGATCAGGATCAGGAGGACCGGCGGCGCGCGCTGCAGACGGCGATCGACGAGGGGCTGGCGTCGGGCGTCAGCGAACAGGATCCGTCCGAATATCCGGCCGAATTGCGCGGCGGGCTGGTGGGCGGAAATGCCGATGCGGCTTGTAACTGAGTCATAAGGCTCGGGCCGATCTTGCCGATATCCGCGATTTCAGTGCCGCTCAGTTCGGAGCGGCCAAGGCGGCGCGCTATCTCGACATGCTTGGAGAAGCGTTCCGCCGCGTCCTGGATTATCCTGCGCTGGGCACGCCGATCCGGCTCTGGCGGCCGGGATACGGTCATTGAGCTGCGGGCAGCATCGCATTTTCTACCGGCTTGGCGACCAGAACGTCCTCATCGTCCGTGTGCTGCACAAGGCGATGGATGCGGAGCGTCATCCTGCGAATTGAGTCCCGCATCGCTTCTTGGTAGATTGCGGTTTGTACGCAGATACGTACATACGTACATACGTATCCATGCAAACCCTTACTGTCTCCGAAACCCGTGCCAACCTCAAAGCCGTGCTCGATCGCGTCGTCGCCGATAGGGCGCCGGTGCAGATCGTGCGCCCGAAAGGCGAGAATGTGGTGATGATCTCGGAGAGCGAGTGGGAGGGGATGCAGGAGACGCTGCACCTGATGGCCTCGCCCGCCAATGCGAAGCGACTGCTCGACGGAATCGCGCGCATGAACGCCGGCGAAGGCGAGGAGCATGAGCTGATCCAGCCGTGAAGCTGACCTTCGATCGCGAGGGCTGGGCGGAATATCTCGAATGGCAGCGCGAGGATCCGAAGATCGTCGCGCGGATCAACACCCTGATCGCCGAATGCCTGCGCCACCCCTCCACCGGCACCGGCAAGCCCGAACTGCTCAAGCGCGACCTATCCGGCTGGTGCTCCCGCCGGATCACCGGCGGGCATCGACTGGTCTATCGGGTAAGCGGGAGTGGTGAGGCACAGGTGCTGGAGGTGCTGTCGTGTTGCTATTATTATTGATTGAATGAAAGGCAGTGACCCAGATTGAGCCACTGCCTCCATACTTACTACAGTCGCCGGCAGTGATCGCAGAGCGGCAAACCGCCGGTGCCACTGCGACGGTTGTAGCTCTCGATGTTGTTGCCTTCGGTGCATTTGTTATCGTTGTGATGTACGCGAGTACCGGCCTTGGCCGAATGGAATGCAGAAACTTTGGCCACGGTGTGGACCCTTTCTATATGCGAGTTGATCGGATATCTAAGGGCCGCGGCGCGGCTTCGGCCGCACCACGGCCTAGCTTAGGCTGACCGGTCCATGAGCCACATGGAGCACCTCCTTTCCTGTGGGAAAGCGGCATGCAAACCTTTCCACGGGCTGCGGCATGTCGCTGGGAGAAACGGGCGGCGGCTGGTCATTGATCAGCCGCCGTTTTTCCAGGGCGTAAGTCTTCAACTTCCCTGGAACTCTTTAAGACCCATTTTTGGCCTCGAAGTACGATCTCACCTTTTTCCTTCAGGCGAGAAAGCTGTGGGCTGAGGCTTGTGCGGGCGATATCGCGCCGCCCCCACGCGTCAGCAAAAAACTGGAGCATCTCACTGGCGGTTGCCCCCCGGACGAACTGCTCAGCGAGCGCCTTCCTAACCAGATCCTTGATCGTCAGCCTAGTATATGGAGAACCCGGCGATGGCATCACAGAGAGATTTGGAGTCCGCCCATCTGCCGGCGAGAACAGCATCAACGCCTGTTCCGGTCCGTAATCCGTAAGCGTTAAAGCTCCTCGCGCGCGCCTTACCTCGGACAATTCGCGTTCGAGAGGAATAATTTGATCGCGCAGATTTTGGAGGCGCACTTCTAACGCCTTTTCGTGCTCGTTGAGTAAATCACGAAGGCTTGCGGGCATGAGCCTACAAATAGCAGCGCTCGAAGTCATACGCAACACGTCTGATATCGACGAACTACCATTCCAACAACGCATAAGCAACATCGGATTCCGCAAAGAATCTCAAGACTCTATGCCGTTCAAAGCGTTCCAACGGCACGGGCCGGACATATTTGTCCTCTGCGGTGATTCGAGCATGGTCGGTAAAAAGCGGGGCTCGCGGGAGGAGTCTTCTCCCGAGTCTCGCAATAAAAAGGCGCCCGCAGGCGCCTTAGTTACCGATCTATTCGCAATTCCTTCACTCCGCCGGCAGGTAAATCTCCCCGCCCTTCGCCTTGAACACCGCGCTCATCTCGCTCATCCCCGCCTCGGCCTGATCGGCCGCAAGCTCGGGGTTCGCCGCAAGGAACGATCCCGCCTCGGCATTCTGCTTCGCCGCGAACTCGCGCACTTCCGCCGTGATCTTCATCGAGCAGAATTTCGGGCCGCACATCGAGCAGAAGTGCGCGGTCTTGGCGCCCTCCGCCGGCAGCGTCTGATCGTGGTAGCTTTCCGCCGTGTCGGGATCGAGCGACAGGTTGAACTGGTCGCGCCAGCGGAATTCGTAGCGGGCGCGGCTCACGGCGTCGTCGCGCAGCTTGGCGGCGGGGTGGCCCTTGGCGAGATCGGCGGCGTGGGCGGCGAGCTTGTAGGTGACGACGCCGACCTTCACGTCGTCGCGGTCGGGCAGGCCGAGATGCTCCTTGGGCGTGACGTAGCAGAGCATCGCCGTGCCGTACCAGCCGATCATCGCCGCGCCGATGCCGCTGGTGATGTGATCGTAGCCCGGCGCGATATCGGTGGTGAGCGGCCCGAGCGTATAGAAGGGCGCCTCGCCGCACGCCGCGAGCTGCTTTTCCATATTCTGCTTGATCTTGTGCATCGGTACGTGGCCGGGACCCTCGATCATCACCTGGACGTCCTGCGCCCACGCGCGGTGGGTCAGTTCGCCGAGCGTGTAAAGCTCGCTGAACTGCGCCTCGTCATTGGCGTCGGCGATCGATCCGGGGCGCAGGCCGTCGCCCAGCGAGTAAGCGATGTCATACGCCTTCATGATCTCGGTGATCTCGTCGAAGCGCTCGTAGAGGAAGCTCTCCTTGTGGTGGCTGAGGCACCATTTCGCCATGATCGATCCGCCGCGGCTGACGATGCCGGTGACGCGCCTGGCGGTCATCGGGATGTAGGGCAGGCGGACGCCCGCGTGGATGGTGAAATAGTCGACGCCCTGTTCGGCCTGCTCGATCAGCGTGTCGCGGAAAATCTCCCAGGTCAGCTCCTCGGCGACGCCGCCGACTTTCTCCAGCGCCTGGTAGATCGGCACGGTGCCGATCGGCACGGGGCTGTTGCGCAGGATCCATTCGCGGGTGTCGTGGATGTTGCGGCCGGTCGAGAGGTCCATCACCGTGTCCGCGCCCCAGCGGATCGACCAGACCATCTTGTCGACCTCCTGCGCCACGTTCGAGGCGACGGCCGAATTGCCGATGTTGGCGTTGATCTTGACGAGGAAGTTGCGCCCGATCGCCATCGGCTCGCTCTCGGGATGGTTGATGTTGTTCGGGCTGATCGCGCGGCCGCGGGCGACTTCGCTGCGGACGAAGGCGGGCGTGACGTGATCGGGGAGGTCGGCGCCCCAATCCTCGCCGTCGCGGATCAGACCTTCGATCGCGGCGGCGCGGCCGAGATTCTCGCGCGCGGCGACATATTCCATTTCGGGGGTGATGATGCCTTTGCGGGCATAGTGCATCTGGCTGACGTTGGCGCCGGCCCCAATTCCCCCACGGGCGCGCAGCACGGTGCGGCGGACGTTCGGGAATTGCGGCACGCCGCCCGAGCGATCCGGGCCGAGCTGGCCGTTATCCTCGGGGCGGACCTCGCGCTGGGCGACCTCCTCGACGTCGCCGCGCCCGCGGATCCAGTCGCGGCGGACTTCGGGGAGGCCCGCCATGATATCGATGCGCGCCTGCGGATCGGTGTAGGGGCCGGAGGTGTCGTAGACGCGCAAGGGTTGCTCGCCCGACGACGGCTCCAGATCGATCTCGCGCATCGCCACCCTGTAGGGGCCGACATGCACCTTGCGGCTGCCCCGGATCGGGCCGGTGGTGACTTGCACACCGCTGCCCGCGAGGGGGAGTTCGGTGCGGGCGGGGACGTCGGCCATGGCGCTATGCTCCAAATACGGAGAGCGGGCGCGGTGCGCTCCCTCCCTCCGCCGGTATCATCCGGATCAGGTTCAGCGGGTCGTGGCGATACAGCCACCTCTCAGCCGTTCACGACGGCCCCCCGGGGAAAGCAATGATGGTAGGCGCAAGGAAGGGGCGAGGGAAGCCAAGAAATCCTCCCCCGCCAGGGGGAGGTGGCGCCGAAGGCGACGGAGGGGGAGGTCGGCGATCAGCCTGTGATCATTTCCCGGACGCCAGCGCGACCGAGAGTATCTGGTGAACGACACCATCCAGGTCGGTCAGCACATCCTTTGCCACATAACGCAGAACGCGGACACCTTGCGTTTCGAGCCAGGCGTCGCGCGCCGCATCGCGCTCCGGACGATCGCCACAAGAATGCGCCTCGCCATCGACTTCAATCGCCAATCTTGCAGTGGCGCAATAGAAATCGAGCACGTAGCCGCCGGCCGAATGCTGGCGACGGAAGCGGATACCCGCATCATTGCGGCGGAGCGCTAGCCATAGACCGATTTCCGGCGAGGTCATCGCCTTGCGCAAGCGTTTGGCGTTCTGCTTGCCCTGTACCGAGCCTTCGAGGCGCATCGCTTGCCGCCCCCTCCGTCAGCTTCGCTGACACCTCCCCCTGGCGGGGGAGGATCTTAGAGTCACCGCCACGCCGCGATATTGCCGGCCACGTCCAGCGTCAGCAGCGTGTTGTTCGCCACCACCGGCGCCAGATAGAAGCTCTTGCCGGCCTTCACCTGGCTCTGGATCGCGCCGTCGGCCACGGCGACGTTGGCGAGCATCCCGCGGCTCGAGGTGAGGATCAGGCGGCCGCCGGCCAATATCGGCCCGCTCCACTGGATCGGCTTGTTCTTCGATTTGGGATCGATGAAGCGCGGCAACTGGCTGATCCAGCGGATCTTGCCGCTGTTCTTGGCGATGCAATAGAGCTTGGCCTCGTCGGTGATGACGAACAGCCAGTCGCCGCCCATCGCCGGGGTCTCGATGCCGCCGATGTTGAGCTCCCACAGGCGCTGCCCGCCGATCAGGTCCATCCCGACCATGCGGCCGCCCTGCCCGATCGCGTAGACGCGGCCGTTCTCGATGATCGGCGATCCGTCGATGTCCGAGATCGAGGCGACCGAGGTGGAAATGGAGGTGCGCGAAAGCTGATCCTGCCAGACGACGCGGCCGTTCTCGTAGCGCAGCGCGGTGAGCTCGCCCGAGGAGAAGCCGGCGACGACCGTTCCCTGCCCGATGGCGGGCGCGGCGACGCCGAACACGCCGCTGTTCTCCAGCGTGGCGCTGACCGTCCAGACGACGGCGCCCTTGTCTTCGCTCAAGGCGAAAAGCTGGTTATCCTGCGTCACGACATAAGCGTTGCCGCCGCCGATCGCGGGGGCGCCGCGCAGCGGGCCGGCGGGGCGGACCTTCCAGAGGATCTTGCCGCTGTTCGCATCGAGCGCGGCGGCATCGCCGAGGCCATCGGTCGCGAACAGCTTGTCGCCGTCGACGCTGACGCCGCCGCCGAAGCGCGAGGGGCGCTCCTTCTTCTTGTCGGAAAGCGCGGCGGTCCACAGCTTGCGGCCGGTATCGAGATCGATCGCGTGGACGGTGGCGTTGGTGTCGATCGCATAGACGCGCTTGCCGGCGATCACCGGGGCGGCGGCGAAGCGCGCCTGCGGGGTGCTCTTGCCGATCGCGGTCGTCCAGGCGCGCGACAGCGCGGGGGCGAGGCTGACGTTGCCGGGGGTCTTGGAGGCGTTGCCGCCGGGCTGCGCCCAGGCATCGTTCACTTCCGGCCCCGGCACCGAGACGGGCACGCCCGACAAGGCCGGATCGATCTCGGCATCGGTGTTCGAGGTGAGGACGGGGATGCGCTCGCCGAGCACCGCCGTCTTCGGGCGATGCTCTTCGCGGTGGCCGAACAGGCTGCAGCCGCCGACCAGCGAGCCGAGCGCCAGCGCCAGCACCGCCGTGGCCGGTGCCCTGAAAGAGCGTGCCTTGAACTTCATCTTGCGTCCTTCAGTTCGGCATCGACGCGCGCGGCGCGACGATCTGGCCGAGGGTGGTTGCCATCTGCGCGGCGCGTCCGCGGATCGAGCTGGGCGTGGAGGGATCGGCGGCGACGGCGGCGAACAGCGGCCCGGCCTTGTCCTTGCGAGCGAGCTTCAGCCAGCGTTCGCCGTATGCCTTGCCCTCCTCGATGTGATAGCGCGGGGCGAAGATCACGTTGCTCGGCAGCAGCTTGACCTTCTTCGCCTTCAAGCCATTTT
>CAXTMT010000147.1:4158-6589 GCA_964245355.1 uncultured Sphingomonadaceae bacterium | reverse complement strand
GGAGGCGGCGGGGTCGGGCGGTGCGTCGCCGCTCTCACCGAACAGGCTGGGGAAGAAGCGCGGCTGGAGCTTGCCGAGGATGAGGTTGCAGTCGGTCACCGCCAGCGGCCCGCCGCGCCGGTAGCAGGCCGGCCCCGGCACCGCGCCCGCCGATTCCGGGCCGACGGTGAAGCGTCCGCCCGCGATCCCGCAGAGCGATCCGCCGCCCGCCGCCACCGTGTGGATACGCAGCATCGGCGCGCGGATGCGCTGGCCGGCGACAATGGTCTCATGGTCGCGCTCATAGGCGCCGGCATAATGCGAGACGTCGGTCGACGTGCCGCCCATGTCGAAGCCGACGACGTGGCGGAAACCGGCCGCCTCGGCGGTGCGGACCATGCCGATGATCCCGCCCGCCGGCCCCGAGAGGATCGCATCCTTGCCCGAGAAGGCGCGGCCTTCGGTCAGCGCGCCGGAGGATTGCATGAACAATGTGCCCTCGCCGAGCGTGGCGGCGAGCTGGTCGACATAGGCACACAGGACGGGCGAGAGGTAGGCATCGGCCACGGTGGTGTCGCCCCGCGCGATGATGCGCTGGAGCGGGCTGACCTTGTGGCTCACCGATATCTGGGTGAATCCCACCTCGGCGGCGATCTCGGCCAGACGCGCCTCGTGCACCCCGTTCTTCGTCGCATGCACCAGTGCAATCGCGATCGACATAAGGCCCGCCCGGAAGGCCCATTCGAACGATGCGCGGGCCTTTTCCTCGTCCAACGCCTTGATAATAGCGCCGTTCGCATCGATCCGCTCGTCGATCTCGACGACTTTGGAATAGAGCGGGCTCGGCCTCCTGATGGCACGGGCGAAGATGTCCGGCCGCTCCTGCGTTCCGATATGAAGAGCATCGCCGAAACCTTTGGTAATCGACAGCAATGTCGCTGCACCCTTGCGCTCCAGCAGCGCATTGGTGGCGATCGTCGTCCCGATCCGCAGCGAAACGCGGTTTGGCGCCTCCACCGCTCTCCCAGCCAAGCGCCGGATACCCTCGATCGCCGCATCCGCATATTGCCCCGGCGAACTCGACAGCAATTTAGCGGTATGAAGCCGTCCTTCCGGATCGGTCGCGACGATATCGGTGAAGGTGCCGCCGCGATCGATGCTGAAGCGCCAGATGCCTGCCATCCTTGCCTGATGCCGCCTCACCGTCGCGAGCGCAACTTGCAGGTGTCCCGAAGCGTCTCTAGCTTGTGGACATGTACGCCGCCCCTCTGATCGACAGCTTCGGCCGGCGCATCTCCTATCTGCGCATCTCGGTGACCGATCGCTGCGACCTGCGCTGCCGCTATTGCATGAGCGAGGCGATGACCTTCCTCCCCCGCTCGGCGCTGATGACGCTGGAGGAAGTCGCCGCGATCGCCGACGGCTTCATTGCCCGCGGCGTGACGCGCATCCGGCTGAGCGGCGGCGAACCCTTGGTGCGCCGCGGCGTACCCGATCTCGCCCGGATGATCGGATCGCGCTTGGGGGAGGGCCTCGACGAGCTGACGCTCACCACCAACGGCACCCGCCTCGCCGATCATGCCGGCGCTCTGGCCGAGGCTGGCATCCGCCGCATCAACGTCAGCCTCGACAGCCGCGATCCCGATCGCTTCCGCCACATCACCCGCACCGGCGACGTGGCCCAGGTGCTCGCCGGCATAAGCGCCGCCACCGCCGCCGGGCTGCACGTCAAGATCAACATGGTCGCGCTCAAAGGGCTGAACGAGGACGAGATCGAACCGATGCTGCGCTGGTGCGCCGCCGAGGGGCACGACCTCACCCTGATCGAGACGATGCCGCTCGGTATGGTCGAGGAGGATCGCACCGACCGCTACCTGCCGCTCGACGGCGTCCGCGCCGCACTCGCCAACCGCTGGACCCTCGTCCCGCTCGCCGAGCGCACCGGCGGCCCGGCGCGCTATTATCGCGTCGCCGAACTCGATGCCAAGATCGGCTTCATCACCCCGCTGACCGAGAATTTCTGCGCGGGCTGCAATCGCGTCCGCTTGACCGCCTCGGGCGAACTCTATCTCTGCCTCGGCCGCAATGAAAAAGTCGATCTCAAGGCTGCACTGCGGTCGGGCGGCATCAAGGCCCTCGACGCTGCGCTCGATCACGCGATGGCGCTGAAGCCCAAGGCGCATGATTTCCTGATCGGCGCCCCCGCCCCCGCCGTCGCGCGCCACATGAGCGTCACCGGCGGATGAGCGGCGAGCGCCGGCTCGCGCTCGCGGCCTCCCCTACCCCGCAGGCGCAGCAGGCGGCGGAGGAGTTGCGCGCGCGCTATGAATGGGTGCCGATCGAGAAGGCCGAGATGGTCGTCGCGCTCGGCGGCGATGGTTTCCTGCTCACCACGCTGCACCAGATGCTCGAACGCCACCGCGCGCTGCCGATCTTCGGGATGAACCTCGGC
>CAXTMT010000147.1:0-4148 GCA_964245355.1 uncultured Sphingomonadaceae bacterium | reverse complement strand
GTCGGTTTCCTGATGAACGAATATAGCCCGGACCTGCTCGAAAACCGGCTCGCCACCGCCAAGATCGTCAAGGTCTCGCCACTGCGCATGGAAGTGGTGACGATGGACGGCGAGCGCATCTCGATGCCGGCGATCAACGAAGTGTCGCTGCTGCGCGAGACCCGCCAGGCGGCGTGGATCGAGGTGAAGGTCGATGGCCGCGTCGTGCTGCCCGAGCTGGTGTGCGACGGCATCCTCGTCGCCACGCCCGCCGGCTCCACCGCGTATAATCTCTCGGTGCAGGGTCCTATCCTGCCGCTCGACAGTGCTTTGGTGGCGCTGACCCCGATCAGCCCGTTCCGTCCCCGCCGCTGGCGCGGCGCGATCCTCGCCGACAAGTCGCGGATCACCTTCCGCATGCTCGATCCGCAGAAACGCCCGGTCAGCGCCGTCGCCGATCAGCGCGAGGTGCGCGACGTCTCGACGGTCGCGGTCACGATCGATCGCTCCAACCCGCTGACCCTGCTGTTCGACCCCGAACACGCGCTGGACGATCGGATCGCGCGGGAACAGTTCGCGATCTGAAAGGCGGGCAGATCCTCCCCTTTCGTTCGGGCTCAACATCCGCTATTAGAATCGCGCCCATGGCGACCGTGGCTTCGGCCCCCCACAGCGATTCGATGCACGGCCGGCGGACGCCCGGCACCGGCCTGCTGTCACCCGCTTTCCTCGACGAACTGCGCGCCCGCACCACGCTCTCCACGCTGATCGGCCGCTCGGTGAAGCTCACCAAGGCGGGGCGCGAATTTAAGGGTTGCTGCCCCTTCCATCACGAAAAGACGCCGAGCTTCTACATCAACGACGAGAAGGCCTTCTACCATTGCTTCGGCTGCGGCGCGCACGGCGATGCGATCCGTTTCCTCACCGAGGCGAACGGCCTGCCGTTCATGGATGCGGTGAAGGAACTGGCGGCGGCGGCGAGTCTGGAGCTTCCCGCCCCTGATCCGGCGGCACGGGCGCGCGCCGAGCGGGCGAGTGGACTGATCGGCGTCAGCGAGGCGGCGGCGGCTTGGTATGCCAAGCAGCTCGACGGGATCGAGGGGGCGGCGGCGCGCGCCTATCTCGATAAACGCGGCATCGGTGCCCATGCCCGCGAGACCTTCAACATCGGCTTCGCGCCCGACGGCCGCAACCGGCTGGCGCCCGCCCTTCCCGGCACCAAGGAAGAGGAACTGGTCGAGGCCGGGCTGCTCATCAAGCCGGAAGACGCCGATGGTTCTCGGGGTCCCAACGCCAAGGCCTACGATCGCTTCCGGGGGCGGCTGATGATTCCGATCCGCGATCCGCGCGGGCGGACGATCGCCTTCGGCGGCCGCATCCTCGACGCCGGCGAACCCAAATACCTCAATTCGCCCGACACGCCGCTGTTCGACAAGGGCCGCACCCTCTTCAACCTCGACCGTGCCGGGCCGATCGCGCGCAAGAAGGATCGGGTGATCGTCGTCGAGGGCTATCTGGACGTGATCGCGCTCGACCAGGCCGGGATTTCGGAGGCGGTCGCCCCGCTCGGCACCGCGTTGACCGAGGCGCAGATGGCGCGGCTGTGGAGCCTCGTCGATGCGCCGATCCTCTGCTTCGACGGCGACAATGCCGGCCGCAAGGCGGGGCTGCGCGCCGCCGAACGCGCGCTGGCGGTGCTGCGTCCCGGCAAGACCTTGCGCTTCGCCATGCTGCCCACCGGGCAGGATCCCGACGATCTGGTGAAAGCGGGCGGGGCGGAAGCGTTCGAGGCGGCGATCGCCGAACCCGTGCCGCTGGACGTATTGCTCTACACCGCCGAGCGCGACGCCGGCGACATGGCCCGCCCCGAAGCGCGCGCCGGTCTGCGCCAGCGCCTCAACGAACTCGCCGCCGCCTGCACCGACAGGCTCGTCGCTGACGAATTCAAGCGCAACTTCACCAGCCTGTTCTTCGAGGATTTCGGCTGGAAGAAGGCCGAGCGCCGCACCATCGCCTCCGCCGCGCTGCGCACCGCCGGCCCGGCCGAGACGATCGACCTGCGCCAGGCGTATTTGCGCTCGATGCTCTACGGCCTGTCGCGGAGTCCCGCGCTGATCGGCCCCAATCTGGAGGCGCTGACCGCGATTCCGATCGATCAGGCGGACCTTGCCCGCTGGCGCGATTCGCTGGTGCGCGCGGTGAT
The DNA here is from genome assembly GCA_964245355.1 of uncultured Sphingomonadaceae bacterium. GTDB lineage: Bacteria > Pseudomonadota > Alphaproteobacteria > Sphingomonadales > Sphingomonadaceae > Sphingomonas_I. The sequence goes on along the minus strand of CAXTMT010000147.1, from coordinate 1,966 downwards.
GGCGCAGCCCGCCCTTGATAGCGACGGCATCGCCGCCATATTGGAAGCCGCTCTGCTGCCCGAGGTGTTGCGGGTCAACATCCAGAAGGATCTGCGCTTTCCCTTCCTGATCGAGGACGGGGATCGGGCGCGGGCGGCGGAACAGGTGATCGGCATGGTCGAACTCCTCGGTCGCGAGCATGAGCTGGGCGAGGAAGCGCGGATGCTGGACGCCGAAGCGGTGGCGGCCGTCGCCGCCGAGACGGGATATGAGGAATTGGAAGCGGAACGGCAGACCGTCCGCGACCAGCAGGCACAGTTGCTCGAGCGCGCGTTTCGCCTAGGGCAATCGGACGAAGAGTTGAGGCAGAATTGATGGCGAAGACCGAAGCGGTGATTGCGAACGGCGTGGATGGCGATGGCGGCGATGCGCCGCTGATCGATCTCAACGAAGGCAATATCAAGAAGCTGATCGCCCGCGCCAAGAAGCGCGGCTACATCACCTATGACGAATTGAACGAGGTCGTCGGCGAGATGTCGACCGATCAGATCGAGGACATCACCTCGGCGATCAACGAGATGGGCATCAACATCGTCGAGAACGAGGATGCCGGCGACGACGGCGATGCGCAAGCGCAGGACGAGCCCGAGGAGGAAGTCGGCGAGGTCGGCGGCGAAGCCTCGCCCGCCTTCATCCAGGCCGCGCCCAAGAAGGAAACCGTCGATCGTACCGACGATCCGGTGCGCATGTACCTGCGCGAGATGGGCGCGGTGGAGCTGCTCAGCCGCGAGGGCGAGATCGCCATCGCCAAGCGGATCGAGGCCGGCCGCGACACGATGATCCTGGGATTGTGCGAAAGCCCGATCACCTTCAACGCGATCATCGACTGGTCGACCCAGCTCAACGAAGGCACGATGCAGCTGCGCGAGATCCTCGATCTCGACGCGATGGTCTCCAAGGGGCCGACCGCCGAGCAGGTCGCCAGCGTCGAGGAAGACGACAACGGCGAGATCAGCGAGAAGGCCGCCGGCCCCTCCTTCAAGGAAGAAGAGGAGCCCGAGGAGGCGCCCGTCGATGCCGAGGATGAGGAGAATGGGGGCGAGCGCCGTATCCCCCGCCCATCGGACGACGACGACGAGGACAACACCCTCAGCCTCGCGCAGATGGAGGAGCAGCTGAAGCCGCAGGCGCTCGAGCGTTTCGCGGCGATCACCGAACTCTACAAGAAATTCAGCAAGGTGCAGGCCGATCGCGTCGCCGCGATGGGCGTGGGCGACGATTTCCCCGCCAAGCGCGAGGCGGTCTATAACGAACTGCGCGAAGAATTGACCGCGCAGGTCGAGAGCGTGAAGTTCCACGCCGCGAAGATCGAATATCTCGTCGATCAGCTCTATTCGTTCAACCGCCGGCTGACGGCGCTGGGTGGGCAGATGCTGCGCTTGGCCGAGCGCCACCGTGTGCCGCGCAAGGACTTCCTCGATCGCTATGTCGGCCACGAGACCGACGAGACATGGCTGGCCGGCGTCGCCAAGCTCGACAAGAAGTGGGCGGCGTTCGTCGCCAACGAAGAGCCCGCCGTCGAGCGGATCCGCAGCGAAGTCTGCGACATCGCCAAGGCGACCGGCATGGCGCTGATCGAGTTCCGCCGCATCGTCAACATGGTCCAGAAGGGCGAGCGCGAGGCGCGCATCGCCAAGAAGGAGATGGTCGAGGCGAACCTGCGCCTCGTGATCTCGATCGCTAAAAAGTATACGAACCGTGGCCTGCAATTCCTTGATCTCATTCAGGAAGGCAACATCGGCCTGATGAAGGCGGTCGATAAGTTCGAATATCGCCGCGGCTACAAGTTCAGCACTTACGCCACCTGGTGGATCCGGCAGGCGATCACCCGCTCGATCGCGGATCAGGCAAGAACGATCCGCATCCCGGTCCACATGATCGAGACGATCAACAAGCTGGTCCGCACCAGCCGCCAGTTCCTCCACG
>CAXTMT010000146.1:0-6589 GCA_964245355.1 uncultured Sphingomonadaceae bacterium | reverse complement strand
CCCCCCCCCCCCCCCCCCCCCCCCCCCCCCCCCCCCCCCCCCCCCCCCCCCCCGTCCCTACAGGCCGGCCCTACGGATGATGTTGGAGGGACTCCCCCTCTCCCAACCCTCTCCCCTGAAGGGGAGAGGGCTTAAAGCTTAAGCAGCCTTGGCCGTATGAAAGGCCCAATCGAGCCACGGACCGAGCGCCACGACGTCGGCGGTCTCGACCGTCGCACCGCACCAGATGCGCAACCCCGGCGGGGCATCGCGATAGCCGGCGACGTCGTAGGCCGCATCCTCGGCTTCGAGCAGCGAAGCGATCCGCTTGACCAGCGCCAGCTTGCCCTCGTCGTCCAGCCCGGCGACCGCATCGTCGGCGAACTTCAGGCACACGCTGGTGTTCGATCGGATCGCCGGATCGGCGGCGAGATGCTCGACCCAATCGGTCGCCTGCACCCACGCATCGAGCGCGGCGGCATTGGCGTCGGCGCGGGCGATCAGCCCGGTCAGGCTCCCCTGCCCCAGCGCCCATTCGAGGCTCCAGATCGCATCCTCGACGGCGAGCATCGAGGGCGTGTTGATCGTCTCGCCCTTGAAGATGCCCTCGATCAGCTTGCCGCCCCCCTCCGGTTTCTTTTGGGTCATGCGGAAAATCTTGGGCAGCGGCCACGCCGGCACATAGGATTCCAGCCGCTCGACCGCGCGCGGCCCGAGGATCAGCACACCATGGCCGCCCTCGCCGCCCAGCACCTTCTGCCAGGAGAAGGTACAGACATCGATCTTGTCCCACGGCAGATCGGCGGCGAACACGCCCGAAGTCGCGTCGCAAATCGAAAGCCCCGTGCGATCGTCGGCGATCCAGTCGCCGTTCGGGACGCGCACGCCCGAGGTCGTGCCGTTCCAGGTGAAGACCACATCGCCCGACCAATCGACCGCGTCCAAATCGGGGATTTCGCCGTAGGGCGCCTTCACCACCCTGGCATCGAGCTTGAGCTGCTTGACCGCATCGGTCACCCACCCCTCACCGAAGCTCTCCCACGCGAGCATCGTGACGGGCTTGGCGCCGAGCAGCGACCACATCGCCATCTCGACCGCGCCGGTGTCCGAGGCGGGGACGATGCCGATGCGGTGCGTGTCGGGCAGCTTCAATATGTGGCGGGTGACGTCCATCGCATGGACGATCCGGCTCTTGCCGAGCTTCGAGCGGTGCGAACGGCCCAGCGACGCGGTGGCGAGCCCATCGGCATGCCAGCCCGGCGGCTTGGCGCAAGGGCCGGACGAAAAATGGGGACGCGCGGGCCGGGTGGCGGGTTTCGCCGGTGCCTCGCGGATTGCAGCAGCCAGATTGGCAGCCGCGGGAGCGGTATCAGTCATGTCAGTCTCTCCTCACAGAGAGCGCGCGCTGCGTTGGGGCAGCGTGGCCCGTCGACGGCCCTAGGGACGGCGCGGAGTCGGGTCAACCGGGTTGCGGCAAGGGGATCCGGGCCATAGCCTGAACGGATGAGAGTATCCGGAGAGCGGCGCACAAATTCCTCCCCGTTCCGGGGAGGAGTGATAGTCGCCCTCGCCTTCCTCGTGGCGGGATGCATCCCGAAGCCTCACCCCCACCACGCCCAGCCCATCTCGCGCACCGCCGAAACCCCGGAAGCGATGCGCAAATGCCTCGCCGATTTGGCCGCGCTCGGCGCCAAGGTCGAGGCGCTGCCCGATCGCTTTTATCCCGGCGGCTGTTCGGCGACGTCGGCGGTGAAGCTCGTGGCGATCGGCATTCCGATCACCAATATAGGCGCGGTGAAGTGCGGGCTGGCGTTGCCGCTGACGCAGTGGGTGCAGCAGGCGGTGCAATCCGCGGCACGCGACCGGCTCAAATCCTACGTCACCAAGATCGAGAGTTTCGGCACGTTCGCCTGTCGCCCGATCAACAATGTCGAGGGCAACAAGCTCAGCGAACACGGCCGCGCCAATGCGATCGATATCGGCGGGTTCGTGCTGAAGGACGGGCGCCACATCACCGTCAAGGCGGATTGGAATGGCCCCGACCCGCAAGCCCGCGCCTTCCTCCGCCAGGTCCGCGATGCCGCCTGTCGGCGCTTCACCGTGGTGCTGAGCCCCGATGCCAATGCCTTTCACCAGGATCACCTGCATTTTGACATGGGAAACTGGAAATTATGCCGCTAGGACCGCGCGCTTCGTTTTGAAATGGTCGCCTTTATGCAGAACAAAGATATCCCCGAGCGCGTCTTCCCCAAGGCCAAGGACGATGCCGCCGCCGCGCAGGGCCACGCCGCGCTGCCGCAGACTTCGGACCCGGCCTATCGCCTCGCCTATACCGATCAGGATTTCCTGCTGCGCGACGATCTGCGCCCGGTGCGCTTCCAGCTCGAGCTGCTGAAGCCGGAGCTGTATCTCGAAGAAGCGAAGATCGGATCGACCTTCGTCTTCTACGGCTCGGCGCGCATTCCGGCGCCCGACAAGGCCGACGCCGTGCTGGCGGCCGCGACCACCGACACCGCCAGGAAGATCGCGACCAATCTCAAGGCGAAATCGCATTATTATGAGGTCGCGCGCGAACTCGCCCGCATCGTCAGCCGGCAGGGTGGCGTGGTCGATGGCAAGCGCCAGTTCGTGGTGTGCTCGGGCGGCGGCCCCTCGATCATGGAAGCCGCCAACCGCGGTTCGCGCGACGAGGGGATGGACACCGTCGGCCTCAACATCGCGCTGCCGTTCGAGCAGGCGCCGAACGATTATGTGACCCCGCACCTGTCGTTCAATTTCCATTATTTCGCGCTGCGCAAGATGCACTTCCTGCTGCGCGCCCGCGCGGTCGCGGTGTTCCCCGGCGGCTTCGGCACGTTCGACGAATTCTTCGAGCTGCTGACCCTGATCCAGACCGGCAAGATGGCGATGCTGCCGATCATCCTCTACGGCCGCGAATTCTGGGAACGCGTCGTGAATTTCGAGGCGCTGGTGGAAGAGGGCGTCGTCGCGCCGCAGGATATGGACCTGTTCCATTATGCCGAGACGCCGGAAGAGGGCTGGGCTCATGTCGAGGACTATTATCGCCAGAATAGCGAGAAGCGCTGGCGGAAGGGTCGCGGGGAGAAGAAGTAGGAGCTTCTAACTCCCTCTCCCCAGCGGGGAGAGGGTTGGGGTGAGGGGGGAGCGAGCCGCAGGCGAGGGTCCCCGCCATCTGGACTGGACCGTCCGACCGGCGCTTGGCGCTTCCCTGCGCTTTCTTGCCCTTCGCCGATGCGGCTGCTAGCGGGCGACGTTTCGCGGGCGGGTGACGCCCGCCTTTCCCAGCACAGCATACAGGATGTGGCATGGCCGATAACGATTTCGCTCCCCAGCCGAACGGCGAGGATACCGCCCCGCAGATCGCGATCCTCGGCCAATATGTGAAGGATCTCTCGTTCGAGAATCCCAACGCGCCGGGCATCTATCAGCAGCCGGGCCAGCCCGAAATCGACGTCCAGTTCCAGATCGGCGTGGTGCCGGTGAACGAGGAAGTGCAGGAAGTCGCGCTCACCGTCACCGCGCATGCCAAGAACGGCGAGACCACGGTGTTCCGCGTCGAGCTCGTCTATGCCGGGCTGTTCGGGGCGCGCAACGTGCCCGCGGATCAGCTCCACCCCTATCTCTATGCCGAAGCGCCGCGCCTGCTCTTCCCGTTCGCGCGCGCGATCGTCTCCGATCAGATCCGCGACGGTGCCTTCCCGCCGCTGCTGCTCGATCCGATAGATTTCGGCGCGCTGTATCAGCAGCAGATCGAACAGACCGCGCTCGCCAATGCGGAGCCGGCGGGGGAAGCGTGATTTTGCCCCCCTTCCCTTCAGGGGAGGGGCTTTTGGTATGAGCCTCGTCCGCAACACCGCGACGATCGGCGGGCTCACCCTCGTCAGCCGCGTCGCGGGGTTCGTGCGCGATATGCTGATGGCGCAATATGTCGGCGCGGGGCTCGCCAACGATGCCTTCCTGATCGCGTGGCGCCTGCCGAACCTGTTCCGCGCTCTGTTCGCCGAGGGCGCCTTCTCCTCCGCCTTCGTCCCCGCGTTCAATCGCGAGGTCGGCCGCAGGAATGGCGGACTGCAATCGGCGCTGGGCTTCGCCGACGAGGTGCTGGCGATCCTCTTCCCGGTCGTCCTGATCCTCACCGTCGCGATGATGGCGCTCGCCGGACCGGTCGTCTGGGCGATGACCGGCGGCTTTCCGGACGGCGGGCCGGAGAAGTTCGCGCTGGCGGTCGCGCTGACGCGGATCACCTTCCCCTATCTGGCGCTGATCAGCCTCGTCTCGCTGTTGGGGGGCATCCTCAATTCGGTCGACCGTTTCTGGGTCAACGCCGCCGCGCCGATCCTGCTCAACCTGTGCATGATCGCCGGGCTTTTGTTCTTCCGCGGCCACAATGCGTTCGAAACCGCACATACCCAGGCGATCGCGGTAACGGTTTCGGGGGTGGCGCAACTCGCCTGGCTGATCTGGGCCTGCGATCGCGCCGGCACCGGGCTGATGATCCGCATCCCCCGCTTCAGTCCGCGCGTCCGCGCGCTTTTGCGGATCATCTGGCCGGCGGCGCTGGGCGCGGGCGCGGTGCAGTTCAACCTGCTGATCTCGACCAGCCTCGCTGCCCGCTTCCTGCCGCAGGGCGCGGTGAGCTATCTTTATTATGCCGATCGGCTGAACCAATTGCCGTTCGCGCTGATCGGCATCGGCGTCGGCACCGCGATGCTGCCCGGCCTCTCGCGCCAGATCGGCGCGGGCGACGAGGTGGGCGCCAGGACGACGATGAACCGCGCGATCGAGCTCGTGCTGGTGCTCACCCTGCCCGCCACCGCCGCCTTGATGCTGGCGGCGACGCCGATCATCCGCGCCCTGCTCCAGCACGGCGCCTTCACCGCCGCCGATGCGCTGGCGAGCGGCCATGCGCTGGCGGCGTTCTCGCTGGGGCTGCCGGCGAACATCCTGATCAAGGTGCTGGTGCCCGGCTTCTATTCGCGCGCCGACACCAGGACGCCGGTGCGCATCGCGCTGATCGCGATGGCGGCGAATTTCGTGCTGAACCTGGCGCTGATCGTCCCGCTCGCCCACGTCGGGCTGGCGCTGTCGACGGCGATCTCCTGCTGGGTGAATGCCGGGCTGCTGTTCGCGACCTTGCGCAGGCGCGGCCATTTCGCAGCCGACGCGCGCCTGATCCGCACCGCGGGCAAGCTGCTGCTGGCGACGCTGGCGATGGCGGCGTTGCTGTTGCTGCTCGATCCGCTGGTGAGCCCGCACATGGTCGGCCGCGTGTTCGAGCGGGGGCTGTGGCTGGGCGGGCTGATGATGGTCGCGGCGGCGGTCTATTTCGGCGCGGCGATCGGGCTCGGGGCGTTTCGCCCGGCGGAGTTCAAGGCGCAGTTCACGCGGGGGAAGCGCTGACGCTTCTCAACCCTCTCCCATTTCACGGGCGAGGTTGGGTGAGGGTCTTCCTGAGAGCAGGGAAATGCGCGCGCAGGCAAAGCGCACGGGCGATGCGGCCAAGTTCCGATCTGCGCGTTTGGTGAGCTCCAACCTTTACCAGATGGAGTGCATCACGATGGCCGATCTCAGCCAGATCAAGGAACATATGGAAGTCATCGGCGCCGACGGCGTCCATGTCGGCACGGTCGATCATGTCGACGGCGACCGCATCAAGCTGACCAAGAAGGACAGCGGCGCGGGCTTCGAAGGCGGCAGCCACGAAGGCCACCATCACTATATCTCGAAGGGCCTGATCGCCGATATCGAAGGCGACAAGGTGCGCCTCTCGGCCAATGCCGATGTGGCGGTGAGCCTCGAGGAAGAAGCCTGAGCTACCCTCCCCTCCCGCCTGCGGGAGGGGAACTGCCTATTGCACCTTCGCCCATTTGATATCGTGCCCTTCGCGCCGGTGAACCAACGCCACGATCTTGCCCCCGGCATCGCGCTGGAAGATCCAGCGCTCGCGCGGCCGGCCGGGGATGAAGAAGACGTCGGGCGCCTCCGCCTTCCATTCCTCCAGCGCGCTCCCCTGGCGCTGCGCGATCACGCGATTGCCGACCACCGTGATCAGGTAATGGAGTTCCAGCGTCAGCTCATATTGGCCGGCATATTGGCTCAGCACACCCGGCGCGAGCGCCAGCGCCGGCGGATCGTCGAGCAGCGCCAGCGTCTGCGAGGCGATCAGTTTCCAGCCGTCGGGCTTCTGCGCCCAGACATCGGTCACCCGGAAACGTGTGCGGACCAATTGGCCGTAATAATCGAGATTCTCGGTATCGACGTAGCGCGCCACCGCCGCCGTGCCCTGCCGATCGAGCTTGAAATCGCCGACGCGGATCTGGCCCGTGAGCCCCTCGGGCAGCGGCGCGAGATCGGCGAGCGTTTGCGCCTTGGTCTTCACCGCACCGTCCTCGGTCACGGTGACCGCCGCCGGATCGAGCGCCGCGTCCCATACCGCCTTGTCGCCGGTGGCGATCGCATCGGCCAGCGCCTGCGTCCTGGCCTGCAATTGCGCCGCAAGCGCCGGATCGGGCGCCGCGGCGGCGGGCGCTGCCGGCAAAGCGGCCGCCGCTAGGAGGATCGTCGAGAAGCGAAGGCGAAGACGCGGCAT
>CAXTMT010000145.1:0-6609 GCA_964245355.1 uncultured Sphingomonadaceae bacterium | reverse complement strand
GAAAATCAGCCCCAACGGAATCCCCTGCGATTCAACTCGGTCGATTTCTACTCTAAGTCCCTCTCCATCGCAGATGGGGAGGGAATCGCGGGGATCGCCGCAGGTTGTCCTAAAACCGCTCGACGATCGTCACGTTGGCGATGCCGCCGCCTTCGCACATGGTCTGCAGGCCGTAGCGCCCGCCGCGCGCCTTCAACGCATGCAGCAGCGTCGACATCAGCTTCGTGCCGCTCGCTCCCAGCGGATGCCCGAGCGCGATCGCGCCGCCGTTGACGTTGAGCTTCGCCGGATCGGCACCGGTCGCCTTCAGCCACGCCATCGGGACCGAGGCGAAGGCTTCGTTGACCTCGAACAGATCGAACTGATCGAGCGTCATGCCGGCGCGGGCGAGCGCCTTGGCGGTGGCCGGGATCGGCTCTTCGAGCATGATCACCGGATCGCCGGCGGTGACGGTCAGATTCACGATCCGCGCCAGCGGGGTCAGGTTGAAGCGCTTCAACGCCGCCTCGCTGACGACCAGTACGCCCGAGGCGCCATCGGTCGTCTGGCTGGCGTTGGCGGCGGTGATCGTGCCGCCTTCCTCCAGCGCCTTGACGCTCGCCATCTGCTCCATCGACCCACCGCGCCGAACACCGTCGTCGGTATCGAAGACATGGCCGTCGGGGGTCGCGACGGGGACGATCTCCGCCTTGAACGCGCCGCTGTCGATCGCCGCCGCCGCCTTGGCATGGCTGCCGAGCGCATAGGCGTCCATATCCTCGCGGCTGAAGCCGTACTTGTTCGCGATCGCCTGCGCGCCGTGAAACTGGCTGAATTCGGCGACGCCGTAGCGCATCTGGATCGCCTGGCTCCACGGCCCGGTGCCGAGCCCCTGCGCGTTGTGCAGCTGCCAGTTCGAATTCATCGGCACCCGCGTCATGCTCTCGCAGCCCGCCGCGATGACGATTTCCTGTGTGCCCGATAGGATCGCCTGCGCCGCGAAGTGCAGCGCCTGCTGCGAGGAGCCGCACTGGCGATCGATCGTCACCGCCGGAACGCTGTCGGGCAGCTTGGAGGCGAGCACGAGATTGCGGCCGAATGCGAAGGCCTGCTCGCCGCCCTGCGTCACGCAGCCGACGATCACATCCTCGACCGCCGCCGGATCGATCCCGGTGCGCTCGACCAAAGCATTGAGTATGATCGCGCCGAGATCGGCGGGATGGACATCGATCAGCCCGCCCTTGCGGGCGCGGCCGCCGGGGGTACGGCAGGCTTCGACGATATAGGCTTCAGCCACGGGTGGATACTCCAAGGAAATCGGGGGCACGTTTTTCGAGGAAGGCGGCGATGCCCTCCCGGCTTTCGGCGGTCTGCGATAGCGTCGCGATCGTGCGGCTCTCGGCATCGAGATGGGTTTCGAGGCTGGTGAGCCCGGCATCCAGCATCAGCTTGCGCGTCGCGCCGAGCGCGGCGGTGGCGGAGCGGCTGAGCTGGTGCGCCAGCTCCATCGCCTCCTCGACCGATTTGCCCGCCTCGGAGAGCCGCGTGACCATGCCGATCTCGGCCGCTTCCTGCGCACTGACCCGGCGGTTGCTGAGGTAGATTTCCTGCGCCCGCCGCAAGCCCACGACGCGCGGCAATATCCAGCTCGTCGCGCTGTCCGGGGCGAGGCCGAGTGCGGAGAAGGCCAGCATGAAGCTCGCCCCCGGATCGGCGATGGCGATGTCGCCGAGCAATGCCATGCCGACACCGGCCCCCGCCGCCGATCCGTTGACTGCCGTCACCAACGGCTTGGGCATGCGATAGAGCTTGGCGACGCTGGCGTGGATGTAGGTGGTGACTTCCTTGAGGTAGGCATCGAGATCGGCTGCGCGCGTCTTGAACGCCTTGATATCGCCCCCCGCGCAAAACGCCTTGCCGGCGCCGGTCAGCACCACGGCGCGGATCGATGCGTCGCCATCGCATCGATTGACCACCTCGAGCAGCAATTTGCTGTCGGGAATGTCGAGCGCATTATACGCCTCGGGCCGGTTGAAGGTGATGCGCGCGACAGGCCCGTCGCGCTCGAAGAGGATCGTGTCGGTCATAGGTTACTCGCCGGTAATAGGGGGAAGGGTTGGGGGCAAGCAGTGGTGAGGCGAAGTGCAGCCTTGGATGGAAGACCGGGAGCAGATTTCGATTCCGGAGCTGACGAGGGGCGCGGCCTGATAGGGGCCTTCACCCCTCCCGCCATTCCCCCAGCGGCACATCCGCCACGCACCAGTCGCCGATCCGCCAGCGCACGAGGCGCAGCGTCGGGTGGCCGACCGCCGCCGTCATCCGCCGCACCTGCCGGTTGCGGCCTTCGCGGATGACGAGTTTCAACCAGCGATCGGGGACATAAGCGCGGACGCGGATCGGCGGATCGCGGGGCCAGAGGCCGGGGTCGTCGATTGGCTCGACCTCGGCGGGCAGGGTCGGGCCATCCTTCAGCATTACACCGGTCCGCAGGCGCTCCAGCACGGCCGCATCGGGTTCGCCCTCGACCTGGACGAGATAGGTCTTGGGCATCTTATATTTCGGATCGGCGATGCGCGCCTGCAGCTTGCCGTCGTCGGTCAGCAGCAACAGCCCCTCGCTGTCGCGATCGAGCCGGCCGGCGGGGTAGACTCCGGGTCGATCGATGAAGGCGGAGAGCGTCGGCCGCGTCGTCGGCGAACCGCGATCGGTGAACTGGCTCAGGACGCCATAGGGTTTGTTGAAGAGGATCAGGCTCATCGGGCGGCTATATCCGCCCGGATGCCACGAAACCTAGCGGAGCGCGGCGCAGGCTTCCTGGATGCGCTCGCAGGCCGTCGTCAGTTCCTCTTCCGAGGTCGCGTAGCTCACGCGGAACGCCGGCTCGAGGCCGAACGCCTTGCCGTGGACCGCCGCCACGCGCGCATCGTCGAGGAAGTAATCGATCAGCGCCTCGTCGTCGGCGATCCGCTTGCCGCCCGGCGTACTCTTGCCGATCAGGCCCGAGACGTCCGGATAGACGTAGAAAGCGCCGTCGGGGCGCGGGCAATGGACGCCTTCTATCCGGTTGAGCATCGAGCAGACCAGATCGCGGCGCTTCTCGAACGCGGCATTACGGCTGCCGAGGAAATCCTGCGGGCCGTTCAGCGCCGCCGTCGCCGCCGCCTGTGCGATCGAGCAGGGGTTGGAGGTCGATTGCGACTGGAGCTTGGCCATCGCCTTGATCAGCGGCAGCGGGCCGCCGGCGAAACCGATCCGCCAGCCGGTCATCGCATAGGCCTTCGAACAGCCGTTGACGGTCAGCGTACGCTCGTAAAGCGCGGGGCAAACCTGCGCGATCGTGGTGAATTGGAAATCGCCGTAGGTGATATGCTCGTACATATCGTCGGCCATCACCCACACCTGCGGATGGCGCAGCAGCACCTCGCCCAGCGCCTTCAATTCGGCCTCGCCATACGCCGCGCCCGTGGGGTTGGAGGGCGAGTTCAGGATCAGCCATTTGGTGGCGGGGGTGATCGCCGCGTCGAGCTGTGCGGGCGTGATCTTGTAGCGCTGCGCGGCGCCGGCGGGGACGATCACCGGGGTGCCGCCGCAATATTGGACGATATCGGGATAGCTGACCCAGTAAGGCGCGGGGATGATCACCTCGTCGCCCGCCTCGACGGTGGCGACCAGCGCGTTGAACAGGGTGTGCTTGCCGCCGACGTTCACGCTGATCTGGTTGGCCTCGTAGTTCAGGCCATTGTCGCGGGCGAATTTGGCGACGATCGCGGCCTTCAGTTCGGCGGTGCCGTCGACATTGGTGTATTTGGTCTTGCCGCTCCGGATCGCGGCGATGGCCGCTTCCTTGACGAAATCGGGGGTGTCGAAATCGGGCTCGCCGGCGGCCAGGCCGATGACCGCGACGCCCTGCGCTTTCAGATCCAGTACGCGGCTGGTCATGGCGAGCGTGGGCGAAGGCGAGATGCGGCCGAGTGCGGCCGAAAGGAGCGGCATGGAAATTCCCCGAAACGAGCAGGCGCGGCGCCTATACCGCCCGATTCGCGCGCGCCGCAACCGCCTCAGGCGAGACGGGCGGATATTAGTCCACGCAGCGAATTGCCGAGGAGAAAGCAGGTGGCGCAATCGGCGGCCGTGAGATCGGCTTCATAGGCGCGGCCTTCGTCGAGCAAACGGGCACGCAGGACGCCGGGGAGGAGACCGCGTACCAGCGGCGGGGTACGCAGACGTCCGTTCTCGTCCGGAACGAACAGGTTGGTGAAGCTGCCCTCGGTGAGGAGTCCGTCGGGGCGGGCGAAGATCACTTCGAAAGTGCCGGCCGCGGCGCGGGTCTCGTCGTAGAACGCGCGGTCGCTGGTCTTGTGGCGAAGGCGTGGGTCTTCGGCGTCGATGGGCAGTAGCACGATCGTGGCGGTAAGGTCCGCCGGGGATTCGGGCAGCGCATCCGCCGCAATGGCGAGCGCGCCGGAGCGGGCAAGCCGCATCCTGATCCGCGCCGGATCGCGCAGGCGGAAGCAGGCGGCTTGCAGTTCGTTGGCGGCGTCGTGACGGCTGAAGGTGAAGCCGAGCGCGGCAGCACTGGCTTTCAGGCGGGCAAGGTGGCGATCGAGATCGACGAGCCCTTCATCGGGATCGAAGCGCAGGGTTTCGAGAAGGTCGGCGGTGGTGATCAAAGGCGGCCTGTCGGGAGAATGTCTACAAAGCCCTCTTCCTCGAGGGAGAGGGTTGGGTGGGAGTGTACCGCGCTCGATAGGTCGGCGCGAGCCTGCGGCTCGCTCCCCTCATCCCAACCTTCTCCCCGCTGGAGAGAAGGAGCCGGTTGCGCTCTGAAGCAGATGAAGGGTTGAGCATCTCGCCCAGTCACGCCATCTCACGGCCATGCCCGAAACCCCTCCGCTCCGCGCCGCGATTGTCCCCGTCACCCCGCTCCAGCAGAATTGCACCCTCTTCTGGTGCACCAAGACGATGCGCGGCACCTTCGTCGATGCCGGCGGCGATCTGCCGAAGCTCAAGGCGGCGGCGGCGCAGCATGCGGTGACGATCGAGAAGCTGCTCGTCACCCACGGCCATATCGATCATTGCGGCGGCACGGCGGTGCTGGCGGCCGAGCTCGGCGTACCGATCGAAGGCCCGCACGAGGAGGATCGCTTCTGGATCGACAAGCTCGCCGAGGACGGGCGCAATTACGGCATCGAGGGTACGCCGTTCGAGCCCGATCGCTGGCTGGAGAATGGCGATCGGGTTACCGTCGGCGAACTTACTCTCGACGTCTATCATTGCCCCGGCCACACGCCCGGTCATGTCGTCTTCCATCATCCCGAATCGCGGCTCGCGATCGTCGGCGACGTGCTGTTCCAGGGTTCGATCGGCCGCACCGATTTCCCGCGCGGCAACCATGCCGATCTGATCGAGGCGATCACGACGAAGCTGTGGCCGTTGGGCGGCGAGACGGCGTTCGTGCCGGGGCACGGCCCGATGTCCACCTTCGCGCACGAGCGGGCGAGCAACCCCTTCGTGGGGGACCGAGTGCTGGGTTAGTCCGGCATCCAACCCAGATCCTCCCCTTGCGGGGGAGGATTTTAACGATGCCCCGTGTAGACGATCCACAGCGCCGCGCCCGCCACCACCAGCGTACATGCCCATGTCAGCAGGATACCCAGCCCGCGAAACGCATTGCGGGTGGGCACGTCCATGCCCAGCGGATGCAGCACACGGCCGACGATGAACGCCAGCCCCAGGCCCCACAGCCAGATCTGCGGCCCCTTGGCATATTCGACGAGGCCGAGCAGGATCAGAAAAACCGGCACATATTCGGCGAAGTTGGATTGCGCGCGCATCCGGTGGAGCAGCAGGGTGTTGCCCCCGTCGCCGGTCATGATCTTCGCCTTCGTCCGCACCTGGATGCAGCGCACCCCCAGCCACAGATTGATGAGCGCCGCGGCGGCGGCCATGGTGAGCGTGATCGGCAGCATATCGTTCTCCCTGCGGTCGGCGGTTCAGCAGAGCTGGAACCGGGCGGCACCGGCCTTCTCCCCCACCCGACCTCCCAACGGCAGTATCATATGGGAGGCCGTCGGGGTCCCCACAAAGTATTACTTTGTGGGGTGCCGTGCGTGGGGGAGAGGGCCGGTGCCGCCGCTAGCGTGAGCTGACCACGCCAATCCCGCTCGCGGGTTGCAACGCGGGAGCGAATCTGTATAGGCGCACCCTTCGCGACGAGCCCGCCGCCGCGCCATTCCGATATTTTCGGCTTTGGTAACGATGGTGGCCCTCGTCGCATTTTTTTGAGCAAATGGAACAGGTGCCGAAATGGCCGTCCCCAAAAGAAAAACCTCGCCGTCCAAGCGGAACATGCGGCGCAGCCATCATGCGCTGGAAGTCGCGTCGTTCCAGGAATGCCCGAATTGCGGCGAACTGAAGCGCCCGCACAATCTGTGCGGCAGCTGTGGCCATTATAACGGCCGCGAGATCCTGCCCGTCGAGGCCTGATAGGCTTTAGGGGGTAGTGCGAGGGCGATGAGCGGACCGCATCTCGCGATCGACGCGATGGGTGGGGATGATGGCCCCGCCATACCGGTCGCGGGCGTCGCCAAGGCGCTCGAGCGGAACGCTGCCCTTGCCTTCACCTTGTTC
>CAXTMT010000144.1:0-6618 GCA_964245355.1 uncultured Sphingomonadaceae bacterium | reverse complement strand
CTAGCTGCTGGAGATGCAGCCCGCCCCCGACGAGGCCGAGCTGACGCGCATCGTCGATCATGCGATGCGCGTGTTTCTGGATGGATCGCTGGCGAAGCGCCCATCCTCCTCGTCTTATCTTGCGAGCGAGTAGGCGCCGTCGGGCCGGATGCGAAGCATTTCGATCGGCCGAGTCGTGACTTTCGCCTGGAAGTCGCCTATGGTCTTCCAAGGTTTCCGCATCGCTGAGGGGCGCACCGGAACCGGGGGATTTGGCATGAACATCTTTGGGCGAACGAGGATTTGCGCGCATATGCGCCGGGCGGTCCTGCTGGCAATCGGCGCGTCGTCCGTCCTGCTTGCGACTACCCCGGCTTCCGCCCTCAGCTTTGTCTTCACCACGGTCGCCAATCAAGTGCCGACCAACGATGAAATCGCGGCCTTCCAGACGGCGGCCAACGTGTGGTCGAGCTATCTTACCGACAATATCACCGTGAACATCAAGCTCGGCGCCACGCAGATGACGGGCAACCAGAGCAATGTTCTGGCATCGACCAGCGCGGCGCTGGTCGGCTACACGCCCACGACGGTGCAGAATCGGCTCACCGCCGATGCCGCCTCGGCCGACGATGCCAAGGCGGTCGCGAACCTCGGGACGATCTCCGGCAATCTGATCTCGATGACCACCGCCAATGCGCGGGCGCTGGGCCTGACTCCATCGGGCACGACCGATGCCACGATCACGCTCAACACCGCTTACACCTATAGCGACAGCCGCGCGGCCGACGGCACGGTGGCGGCCGGCACCTACGATCTCGTCGGCATCGCCGAGCATGAGATCGGCCATGCGCTGGGTTTCATTTCGGATATCGACGACAAGACCGGCTATTCCTCGGTGCTCGACCTGTTTCGGTATTCGGCCAGCGGCCAGCGCATCACCACCACCGGGCCGGCCTATTTCTCGATCGACGGCGGCCAGACCCAGATCGCCAGCTTCGCCGATGGCGTCAGCGATCAGGCGAGCCACTGGAAGCAGGGCACCAACGGCGTGATGGCGCCGGAAGCCTCGCCCGGCCAGACCGAGAATATCACCAGCATCGATCTGCGCGCGATGGACGTGATCGGCTACAATATCGCCTCGGTCCCGGAGCCGGCGACGTGGAGCATGATGATCCTCGGTTTCGGCGCGGTGGGGGCTGCGCTGAGGCGGCGGCGCGAGACGTTACCACATACAGCCGATAGTCAATCTTCTTGACAATCAATCGATGTATGTTACTGTCGGCGCATGATCGATGCCCCCTGGTACGACACCGTCGTCATCCCCGGCCTTCTCCGCCACGCGCGCCACACCTACGGTAGTGCGATGCGCCGCGATCTCGATGCCGCGGGCTATGACGATATCCCCGCGAACGGCATGTATATCCTCGGCGCGCTCGCGCTGGCCGGGATCGGTGCGCCGATCACCGAGTTCATGCGCGGTCTGAAGGTCAGCCGGCAGGCGGCGGGGCAGTTGATCGATACGCTGGTGATGCGCGGCTACCTCGAACGCACCCCCGACGAGGTCGATCGGCGCCAGTTGATCATCACCCTCACCCCGCGCGGCGCCGACGCCGCCGCGATCCAGGCGAAGGTCCGCGGGACGATCGATGCCGAACTCACCGCGCGCATCGGCCCCGAAGCGGTTGCCGCCGGGCGCAAGATGCTGGGTACGCTGATCGAGATGGCGCGCGAGGACAGAACCGCGACGCTATAATCCCGTCATGCCAGCGCAGGCCGGCATCTTCTAGGGACGGGGACGTCCCCAGGCGATCCCGGCTTTCGCCGGGAGGACGGTGTTCGGGAGACCATATCCCCAATAAAGCTTGCCTCGGCAATTATTCCTGTTGCGTCGCAGCGATTCTTAGCGCAGACGAAAGGTCAGTAGCGCATTCCTATTCCTGGGCGCTGCATCCGGCCGCGCCAGCCCCCGGCGCTTCTGGGGATTTCGATGCTTCAACTCGTAAAGATCGCGCTGACGCGGCCGCTGACCTTCATCGTGATGGCGGCCCTTATCCTGATGGTCGGTATCGGCGCCGCGCTGAAGACTCCCGTCGACATCTTTCCCGAGATTCGTGTGCCGGTGATCGCCGTCGCGTGGAATTATTCCGGGCTTGCGCCCGATGAAATGTCCGGCCGGATCATCACGCCTTACGAACGTATTCTAACCACGACGGTCAACGATATCGAGCATATCGAAAGCCAGTCGATGCAGGGCATCGGCATCGTCAAGATCTTCCTCCAGCCCGGCGCCGACACCCGCACCGCGACCGCGCAGATCACCGCCGTCTCGCAATCGGCGCTGCGCCAGATGCCGCCGGGGGTCACCCCGCCGCTGGTGCTGAACTATAGCGCCTCGACCGTGCCGATCATCCAGCTCGCGCTTTCGGGCCAGGGTTTGAACGAGCAGCAGCTCTTCGATCTCGCGCAGAACCAGCTGCGCCCGCCGCTGGGCACCGTGCCCGGCGCCGCCATCCCGTACCCGTCGGGCGGGCGGCAGCGGCAGATCCAGATCGATCTCGATCTCAACGCCCTGCAGGCGCGTGGCCTGTCGGCGCAGGACGTCGGCAACGCGATCGCCGCGCAGAACCAGATCAACCCTGCCGGCTTCGCGAAGATCGGCGACTATCAATATAGCGTGAAGCTCAACAATGCGCCGGGGTCGATCGACGCGCTGAACGATCTGCCGGTGAAGGTCGTCAACGGCGCGACCATCACCATGCGCGATGTGGCGCACGTCCGCGATGGATCCGGCCCGCAGACCAACGTCGTTCATGTCGACGGCCATCGTTCGGTGCTGATCACCGTGCTGAAGAACGGTTCGGCGTCTACGCTCGCTGTGATCCAGGGCATCAAGGATCAGCTTCCCAAGCTGCAGGCGATCCTGCCCCCGACATTGACGGTCAAGCTGGTCGGCGATCAGTCGATCTTCGTGAAGGCGGCGGTATCCGGCGTGGTGCGCGAAGGGGCGATCGCGGCGGCGCTGACCAGCCTGATGATCCTGCTGTTCCTCGGCTCGTGGCGCTCGACGATCATCATCGCCATCTCGATCCCGCTTGCCGTGCTGGCGGCGATCGCCGCGCTGGCCGCGACCGGCGAGACGCTGAACGTGATGACGCTCGGCGGTCTCGCGCTCGCGGTCGGCATCCTCGTCGACGATGCGACAGTGACGATCGAGAGCATCGAATATCATCTCGAGATGGGCAAACCCGTGCTCCAGGCGATCACCGACGGCGCCTCGCAGATCGTGACCCCGGCCTTCGTCTCGCTGCTGTGCATCTGCATCGTCTTCGTGCCGATGTTCGCGCTGCCGGGCGTCGCGGGCTTCCTGTTCGTGCCGATGGCGATGGCGGTGGTCTATGCGATGATCGCCTCCTTCATCCTGTCCCGCACCTTCGTGCCGACGATGGCGATGTATCTGCTGCGGCCGCACGTCGCCGGGCACGACGACCATGCCGCCGGCGCCGCCGACTCGCGCAACCCGTTCATCCGCTTCCAGCGCGGCTTCGAGCGGCGCTTCACCGCGGTGCGGGCGCGTTACGGACGGCTGCTGCATCTGGCGATCAGCCGGCGCGGGCCGTTCATGATCGGCTTCGTCGTCGTCGCCTTGCTGTCGATGGTGCTGCTGCCCTTCCTCGGCCGCAATTTCTTCCCCTCGGTCGATGCCGGGCAGATCACCATTCACGTCCGCGCGCCCGTCGGTTCGCGGATCGAGGAGAGCGCGGCTCAATTCGACCGGATCGAACGGCGCATCCGCGAGCTGCTCCCCCCCGACGAGCTCGGCGCCGTGGCGGATAACATCGGCCTCCCCGTCAGCAGCATCAACACCGTCTACAACAATTCGGGCACGATCGGGCCGCAGGACGGCGACATATTGATCAGCCTCGACGAGCATCACAGGCCGACGCCGGGCTATGTCGAGACGCTGCGCCGCGAGCTGCCGAAGAGTTTCCCCGGCACGACGTTCGCCTTCCTGCCCGCCGACATCACGAGCCAGATCCTGAACTTCGGCGCCCCCGCCCCGATCGACATTCAGGTGACCGGTCACAGCGCGACCGACAATGCCGCTTATGCGGCGCGTGTGCTGCGCGAGATCCGCGCCATCCCCGGCGTCGCCGACGCGCGCATCCAGCAGACCCAGCGCTATCCGCAGCTCAACATCGACATCGATCGCACCCGCATCGGGCAATATGGCCTGACCGAACGCGACGTCACCAACAGCCTCGCCACCTCGCTCGCCGGCACCGCCACCACCGCGCCGGTCTTCTACCTCAACCCCGAGAACGGCGTATCCTACGCGCTGGTCGCGCAGACGCCCGAATATCAGGTCGGCTCGATCAACGATCTGTCCAGCCTGCCCGTGTCGGGGGCCAGCGGTGTCGCGACGCAGGTGCTGGGCGGCCTCGGCAAGGTGACGCGCTCGAACACCAATCCGGTCGTCACCCATTATAATATCCAGCCGGTGGTCGACGTCTTCGCCACGCCGCAGGGCCGCGATCTCGGTGCGGTGGCGGGCGACATCCAATCGACGCTGAAACGGATCGACAGGGACAAGCCGACCGGCGTCACCGTGACGCTGCGCGGCCAGTATCAGACGATGAACACCGCTTTCTTCGGCCTGGGCTTCGGCCTGCTCGGCGCGGTCGTGCTCATCTACCTGATCGTCGTCGTCAACTTCCAGAGCTGGCTCGATCCGTTCATCATCATCACCGCTTTGCCCGGCGCGCTCGCCGGCATCGTCTGGATGCTGTTCATCACCGGCACGACGCTTTCGGTGCCGGCGCTGACCGGCGCGATCATGTGCATGGGCGTGGCGACGGCGAACTCCATCCTCGTCGTCAGCTTCGCCCGCGAACGGCTCGCCGAACTGGGCGATGCCAGCAAGGCCGCGCTGGAGGCCGGCACCGTCCGCTTCCGCCCGGTGCTGATGACCGCGCTCGCGATGATCATCGGCATGCTGCCGATGGCGCTCGGCATGGGCGACGGCGGCGAGCAGAACGCCCCGCTCGGCCGCGCCGTGATCGGCGGCCTGATCGTCGCGACCATCGCCACGCTGTTCTTCGTCCCCACCGTCTTCAGTTATTTCCACCGCAAGGGCCGCGCCCAGCCGGTGGCCCCGGAGCTCGCGCTTGCCCATGTCTGAGTCCTTCTCGCCCGAACCCCACGTCTCCGAAGCCGACGAACAGCAGGACGTCCGCAAGCTCAAGCGGATCGGCATCGGCGCCGCGATCGTCGCGCTCGTCGTCGCGGCGGTCGGGATCGGTACGCGTCATCGGTCGGAGGGACAGCTCGCCGATCAGACCAGCCAATCGAGCACGATGACGGTCAATTACATCGTCCCCGAGACGAACAACGCCGCCAGCGCGATCGTGCTGCCCGGCAATATCCAGGGCTGGAACAGCGCGACCATCTATGCGCGCACCACCGGCTATCTGCGCAGGTGGCTGGTCGATATCGGCGATCATGTGCGCGCCGGCCAGGCGCTTGCCACGCTCGACGCACCCGATCTCGATCAGCAATTGGCGCAGGCCAAGGCCGATTATCAGACGACGGTCGCGCAGCAGCAGCTCGCCGGCACCACCAGCAAGCGTTGGGCGACGCTGCGCAAGGCCGATGCGGTAAGCCAGCAGGAGGCCGACGAGAAAGCCGGCGACTACAAAGCGAAGACCGCGGTCGCCAACGCCAGCCAGGCCAATGTGCGGCGACTGGAGGCGCTGGAAGGCTTCACCCAGCTGCGCGCGCCGTTCGCCGGCACCGTCACCAGCCGTTCGGCGCAGATCGGCGCGCTCGTCGTCTCGGGCACCGCCGCCGCCCAGCCGTTGTTCACCGTTTCCGACGTCCACCGCATGCGCATCTACGTCCGCGTACCGCAGGGCTATTCGGGCCAGATCCATAACGGCATGCACGGCACGATGACCCTGCCCGAATTTCCCGGCCGCGGCTTCGATGCAGTGGTGACGCGTTCGGCCGGCGCGGTCGACAATGCCTCGGGCGCGGTGCTGGTCGAATTGCAGAGCGACAATATCGACGGAGCATTGAAGCCCGGCGCCTTCGCGCAGGTCAGCTTCCCGACCAACTCGGCGGGCGGCAACACCGTCCGCATCCCGTCGAGCGCCCTGGTGTTCTCGGGCAACGGCACCAATGTCGCAGTCGTCGACGCGGGAGGCCATGTCACGATGCGCCCGGTGACGATCGCGCGCGATCTGGGCAAGCAGCTCGAAATCTCCTCGGGCTTGCGCGCCGGCGAGCATGTCGTCGATACCCCGCCCGACGCGATCCAGACCGGCGATGTCGTCCGCGCCGTGCCCGCCCCCAAGGGTCCGCCTGCAGCCACGCCGAAGGCCAAGGGCTGAGATGCGTCTTCCGTACGCTATCCCCCTCCCTTTCAGGGAGGGGAGAAAAGCACTCGGCCTAGCCGCGCTCACCACCCTTTCCGCCTGCTCCTTCGCACCGCCCTACCATCCCCCGCAGGTCCCCACTCCTCCCGCCTACAAGGAAGTCGGCGCAGTCGCCGCCGCCGGCTGGACGCAGGCGCAGCCACAAGATGCGATGCGCGGCCCGTGGTGGTCGCAGTTCCGCGCTCCGGTGCTCGACGATCTGGAA